>JAKISE010000091.1 GCA_021648745.1 Cyclobacteriaceae bacterium | reverse complement strand
AATACGAACTGCTGCAAATCATGCGTTTTACTAAGTTTATCCTCTTAACCATAGCGGTGCTATGCTTTTCGAATATAAACTTCTGATTTATTGCATTTTGTCTTCTCATTACGAATTCTATTGCATATTTCGGGTTAAAACTGTGTAAACGGAATTATTTCGTTAGTTCTACAATTTTGGCCTCTCATCAGATTCTAATATAGCATATTCAAAATTATCACTCCACCCCGACTTTAACGGAAGGATTTTTCTTTGCCTTCCTTCATACTGCATGCCAACCTTTTCTAAAACTCTAGCCGATGCTTTATTATCCACGGCACAGCCCGCCCCAATTCGGTGCAATTTCAACTCGTCAAATCCGAAATCAAGGATTTTGTTAAGCGACTCTGTTGCATACCCTTTTCCCCAAAATTTTGGATACAATTTAAACCACACCTCTGCTCCATTATACTTTTTACCGTTCAGCACCAAGGCGATTAATCCGACAAACTCATTATCCAATTTTTGTTCAATGGCAAATGTGAAATAATCGATTTCTTCTTTTTGGTTAGCAGCTAATAATGGAGCCATTACTTTTTTTGTTTCTTCAAAATCTTTAGGAATACCAAGCGTATTATATTTATCTACTTCGGGTATTGATTGCAAAAGATGAATTTCTTCTAAGTCTGATTCTGTGATTAATCGAAGTGATAGTCGTTTGGTATGTAACGTCTTCATTTATTAAAATTCTAATTGAACAAATACTTTTCCTCATACTTAATTCCCGCTTTATCAAGTATCACCCTATATTCCTCTAAAAAGCTAGATTTTTTATGGTGTTCCTTTTGATTCAGAATGTATTTAATAACTGGGTCTATTTGAGATTTTGAATAGGTAAACGCCCCAAATCCACTTTGCCAATTAAATTGGCTAGATATCCAATGCTGTTCATTTATCCATTTTGACGAGCTTGCTTTGATATCCCTTGCTAAATCTGAAATTGAAACAGAAGGATTGAAGCCAATTAATATATGCGTATGATCTGGATTGCAATAAATGGCAAGAGGCTTTGATTTGTTATTAGAAATAATTCCACAGATGTATTTTTCTAACAGAATTCTATAGGCATCATGTATCAAATTTTGCCTTCCCTTTACAGCAAAAACAATCTGAACGTACTTGGGTATATGTATTTGCCATATCTATTATACTAATGTTTCGCTCCTAAGGAGCTATTATTTTAAATCTTATCCTCTTCTACAAAGTTGTAGCCCCCGCTGGGGCTTAACCTTTGTAGCAATTTTATCAAATTGCAATGTATCTGCGTAGCTGCTGCACCTTTTACATTAATTGGCAACGTAGTTGCCTAATCTTTGTAATAGCTTCCCCTCATCCCAAAATAGCTGCGTAGCTGCGATACCATACAACTCCAACCACTAAATATCCCCTAGCTGTGGTCTAATTAAAATTTCTTCTACTACCGAACGTGGTGACATTGCATAAGCGCCCCAAATGGCATGGGCTACATCGTCAGCTTTCATAAATCGGTCTTCGGGCAAATCACTCCCTTCCCAACTTGTTGTATAAGTTGCCCCTGGCATAATGGCCGTAACTCGAACATCAAATGGTTTCATTTCTTCACGAAGCACTTTAGTCATACCAAGTAATGCGTATTTAGAAATACAATAACTACCACCATTTACATAGGGCATTATACTGGCCGTTGAACACATATTAAATATATGGCCTTTAGCCATTTTTACTGAACTGATTAAGTTTCTGGTTATATGATAGGCACTGCTTAAATTGGTATTGATCATATTTTCAAAATCACCGTCTTTTTCTTCTGTAATAGCACCAGGAACAAAAGCGCCCGAGTTATTCACTAGCACTTTAAGTTCACGAACAGTTGATTTAACAAAATCAGAAAATATAAAAGCCTCTTCTTTTTTTGACAAATCTGCTACCATAGAATTAATGGCAATCTTTGGATATTTCGCATTTATTTCTGCTGCCAGTACTTCTAAGTCAGCCTCACTTCTTGAACAAGTGATAATATCGAACCCTTTATCTGCAAATAAATTAATAATTGCTCTCCCAATGCCTTTTGTACCACCTGTTACAACTATACTGCTCTTCATTTTAATATCTTTCGTAAAGAATTATTTATCTTTCCGCAAATTAAGAATTTTACATACCAAATCGAATAATTAAGTGCTAAAGAGCGCAGGTAGATATTTTATGTTTTTAGGGTCTTTATTTAAGAATAGAGAGTCGTTTAAAACCTATATTTCATTATTTTTTGATGAATCCGTCAAAGTTGGGACTAACTCCATCTTTTTAATTGCTACTGTTTCAGTTTTTATGGGTGCTGTAACTACCATACAAACTGCTTTCAACCTTGTAAGTCCGCTGATTCCTAAATATGTAATCGCTATTGTTGTACGCGATATGGTATTATTAGAACTTTCGCCTACGATTATTGCCATTATTTTTGCAGGCAAAGTAGGTTCTAATATTGCAGGCGAACTAGGCACCATGCGCATTACCGAGCAAATTGATGCGTTGGAGGTAATGGGTATAAATTCTTCTTCTTACCTAGTATTGCCCAAAGTGCTTGCCACCCTGTTTATGTTTCCGGCATTGGTGGCAACTTCTGCTTTTTTGAGTATTTTAGGAGGCTACCTTGCTGTTTCTTTTACGGATGTAATTACACCAGCCGAATACACACAAGGTATTCGATACCAGCTAAATGAGTTTATGGTAATTTTTGCCATGATTAAAGCAGTAACTTTTGCTTTTTTAGTTTCTACCATCTCCTCATTTATGGGATATTATACAAAAGGAGGAGCCTTAGAAGTAGGACAAGCCTCTACCAGCGCAGTTACCAATTCTGTAATTTTTATTTTATTAGCCGATTACCTTCTGGCACAATTATTAGCTGAATATTTAATTTCTTTTTAATGATAGAGCTAGATAACATACAAAAATCATTTGGAGAAGTAACCATACTAAAAGGGATAGATGCCACTTTTAAACCCGGACTGGTAAATATGATTATTGGAGCAAGTGGCACCGGAAAAAGCGTATTATTAAAATGCATGGTTGGCTTAGAGCAACCCACTGTTGGCAGTGTAATGTATAACCAAAGAAATTTCTCGCACTCCACCCGTAAAGAGCAAATTGAAATTCGCAAAGACATTGGGATGCTCTTTCAAGGAGCTGCGCTGTTCGATTCTAAAACCGTAGAAGAAAACGTAAGGTTTCCTTTAGACATTTTAACCAACCTGCCTCTGGATGAAAAACTAGATAAGGTAAACCAAGTATTAGACCGGGTAGGGCTAACAGATACAAACTATAAAATGCCCTCAGAGTTGAGTGGTGGCATGAAAAAAAGAGTAGGCATTGCTAGGGCTATCGTAAATAATTCTAAGTATCTATTCTGCGATGAGCCTAACTCTGGGCTTGACCCTCAAACGTCCATAACCATTGATAATTTAATAAAAGAAATCACACAAGAATATGATATAACCACCATTGTTGTGTCGCATGATATGAACTCAGTAATGGAAATTGGCGACTATATTATGTTTATGCACCAAGGGTTAAAATTATGGGAAGGCTCTTCTGATCAAATTTTAGATTCGGAAGTCGATGAATTTAATGATTTTGTTTTTGCCAATAATTTAATGCGATCTCTTAAGAAACTAAAGAAGTAGCTTACTCATTTCTTTGTTGCTTGAAGCCAATCTTTTTAAGGGGCTTTTCTTCATTGGATATCAGCCTTTTGAGTAAATCAAATATCTGAGAAATACTTTCGCTATGATTGCCTACTTTGGATTCTAGTTCCTTCATTTTAATCAACAAATCTTTATGAGTACTAAGCATTGATCTCATTTTGGTAAAAATTCGAATTATCTGAATATTTACAGCTATAGCTCTATCGCTATTCAGCACCCCAGAAAGCATAGCAACTCCGTGTTCTGTAAAAGCTAAAGGATTATATCTGGTACCTCCCCAACTTGAGGTGCCAAATTGACTCCTCAAGTTATCGAATTCTTCTTTCGTCAGTTGAAACATAAAATCATTTGGAAACCTTTTTAAATTTCTTTTAATTGCTCTTTTTAAGTGTTTCGTTTCTACTCCATAAAGGTCAGCTAAATCACTATCAATCATCACTTTCTGGTTTCGAATAAGGTAAATCTTATTCATTACAACTTCATCTGGTGCCTGAATTTTTTCATTCATAAGTATTGGTTCTGATATTACAAGAACGTAACAAGATTGGATAAAAGCAAATTCTTAAAATAAGGCACTCACACCTGCTCTCATCGAATGAATAATGTCAACATTTTCTGGCTTTCTGCCTTCGTAGAAAACCTGTATTTGCAGTCCGTTTACTAACCGCTGCTGCCAGCTTAAAACCAATGAGTAATTATTGCCCGGCCTCAGTCCTTTTAATAACTCGTAACCAATAGGCGTTTGTTCATCTCCACTAAATTCAATTATGGTATATTTAAACAAGGCATTAAATACAAACTTTGAAGCCGTGCCAATTCTTAACTCCGAAGAAACCTCATTTAGTAAGGAATAGCTCGCATTTTCATCCATATTAGCCTGTTCACTTAAGCCATAACTATATTTAGTAGCAACTCTAAGTGTTGGCTTTGGCTGCCATGCCACTGAAGGTCCCATTTTTGTGTCAACTATTTGATAAGTTCTACCTTTAAGGTAGTCTGAGCTACTTAGCCTATCTGCCAATAAACCTTTAAATTCGATCTGAAATTTACGCTTCACATTATAGCGTATTGCTGCCGAATATTCAACATCCTTTCTGCCTTCAAAACCATTGGTGTAGAGCACTTTTCTACTTCGAGACAAATAGCCAATATTAATTCCAAAAGTTGGATTATTTTTATTCACGAAAAAAGTAGATCTAAATGTTTCTCTAGCCGAAAGCAGTTTAGAGGTGTCAATATCTGCCATAAATGGGATTAACCTAGCCGATAAACTATTTTCTGTAGTACTGTATTGGGTGTTCCAAGAAGTGATGTTGGATAAGCTACTTAGCAATTTCTTTATTCCTTCACCTTTTCTCCAAGTTTTAGGAAAGCCTATCGAAAGTCTGTAATTAAATCTATTCTCAAACGCGTCTACAAATTCGTTAGAAGGCACATAAAGCTTTATAAAACGCTTTTCATCATTATTAAAAGCTTCATAAAATTCGTCAAGGTCTTTGATCCCATCGCCATTATCATCACGCCAAGCATGTGTACCCTCACCTGTGGGCACTTCAATAAAAACATATTCCCTCCTTGGCACCCGAGAGTTAGCTATATTATAGCTAAGTTCATTTCTAATAGATTTTGGAATAATGTCTCCAACCCAATCAAGCCTCCCCGAAATGCTCTCCACATTTGGGGTAGTTTGTAATTGGTTACGTAGGTTTCTGTAATTTAGAACAAAGTTTATTGAGTGGTTGGCACCAACCTTAGTTTTCAATTTAGCGGTTACCGTTTCTGCTTCTGTTGCCTCTTTTAACTCTCCATTTGTAGGTAGTTTATCTAACCTTTTAGAGTATAAAACTTCAAACCGGGTAGTAGAAGTCATATTTCCTCTTACAAAAAACTGATGCTCATCGAAATAGTTCCTAGAAGAGATAATTGAATCAGCTTGACTATCTACTGTTGTATTCTGCTGTAAAATATAACGATAGCCGGGCTGAACCTTTCCTTTAATATAGGTTTCAGCATTCAACTTCCTCCAAGTAGCAATCGATGTTGGCATAACCCCATCCATAAAAAAAGCATTGGCGTTAACTTGCAAAAATCCAACTGACTTTGCCCCGCTAATTTGATGTTGGAATCCTTCAATTGTATTTATTTTAGAGCGGTAATTGCTGCTATATGTAAAAAAATTTAAGGCGTCTTTTTCTACACCAACCCCTACTCTAACATTAACATCTTCTTCGCCTAAATTATTACCCCTTTTAGTTATTCCCCAATCTCTGTCAAACTCAACCTTTCTAAACCTATCTATTATGTTAAAATTTTTGCTTAAATACTCGGTTTCAATAGTTGAAGAAAAACTGTAAGCAGAGTTTCCAATAGGTTTTTTATTAACCTTAGCTCCAATTAAAAAAGCTTGGCCGTTGTTATCTTCAGCATGTAGTTCAGAGAAAAGGTTTTTGTCCAATTGAGAAAACGATGATTCGAAATAAATTTTTCCATTGGTACCAATGTCGCCTTCGCCTGTAATAGCAAGCAATTGCTTCTTGTTAGGTGCAGTTAATATTATAAATGGTATATAATCACCTTGCCCAGCCCCTAACCATTCATATACTCTACCCTGAGCGACATATTCTACGATTTGATAGTTTCCATTACCAGGTTCAACTCCCGTAAATTGAACAGTATATAACTCGTTTAAAGCATCTGTTGTATGCACAAAAACAGTCTCCATATTGCCACCAATTAAGGTGTCCTTTTTAAAGTATAGAATTTTATCAGGGCTGTAATCCGAAAGTCTCTCGCCTGGTACTACGGCTTGTTGAAGGCTATCGCCAGCATTGTTTAACACTTGTTTATCAGTATCAGATAAGGGCCTAAACAACGATTTGTTCTTATTATCCTTTTCTTGGTAATAGCTAACTCCAAGTTTTAGTTTACCTATTTGCTGACTATGAGATGCAGTGATAATAGATCTGGCATAGCTTCGAACTGCATATTCATAATCAACGCGAATACGAGAATAAGTGGTTATTAATACATTACTCGTAAACTCGATTTCAGCCTGGTTATAATCTATTATATAATCGCTGTCGTAACCTCTGATAAGTTGTTTCCCGTCTAAATAAACTTTTTCAGAATTCGCAATTATAATTACAAAACCAAGACCATCTGGCGGTGGAATTTTATACGGCCCATAAACGCCTTCTTGAATATCAAGTCTTTTAGAAGCAAATTGACCTTTTGCTGAAGATGCTCCAACAGAGGTTTTTGAGTTTTCTGATAAATAATCAATTGTTCCTCCTAGCACGTTTTTTCTATACTTTAAAAATTGCGTATCTCCATTTTCTAGCACCACATCTCCTCCAGTAACCGAGAATTTATCATTGTATAACTGAATAAACACTTTGTCAAAGTCTTGCAACTGCTGCGTGTTACCTTCAGGCTGAAATGGAATGTCTTGATCTGTAATGGAAGCTCTAATATTGAGGTCATCGGAAAGCTTGCCTTCTAAATTTAGGTTTAAACTCGAATTGATGGATAAATTCTGGGTGTTGCCTGTGGCAAAACCCCTACTTATCTGTCCGCTTCTATTTAGGTCTCCCATATCAAAAAGCTCTTGTCTCTTATCTGAATAATTTGATTTTAAAGCTGGGTTCTTTTGTACTTTAAACAAGGCCGCTGAATCATAATATCGTGTTGAATCAATTTGATACACCTTTGAAAACACCTCTGGCAACACCGAATAGCACACTTGGAGACTATCTGAAATTGAATCTACTAGTTCAATCCTAAACTCAGTAGAACTAATGGAAGTTAAATTAAAGGAAGAATCAGGGGCACCATTGACAGAAATTGACTCAAATGCTATAATCTGCTTTGACGAAATAACAGATGATTGAATAACTGTGATGCACTGCTTGCTTTTTTCTTGCGCATTTGCACTAAGAAATAATAAAGAAACAAACCCTGCAATAAGCCAACGCATTAATTAATTATTGGAAATTCAATAGTAAATACTGTACCCACATTAGGCTCCGAAGTAAAATAAATGTTTCCACCCATATTTTCAACTCCATATTTTGTCATGGCCAAACCTATGCCCAAGCCGTGTTCTTTAGTTGTGAATTTTGGTATAAACACTTTGTCCACTATTTCGGGTCTAATGCCTGCTCCGTTATCAGAAATATTAATTACCAAATTCTTTTCTATGGTCGTTTTAATCAACACATCAACCGATTCTTGGTTTAGCTTAATAGACTGCTTCGCATTTAATAATAAGTTGTTTAGCATTCGAGATAATAACTTAGAGTCGAGCATGCTATATACTGCTTGGTTGGGCAGTTGTAACTTAATACAAAGCTCTTTTTCTGCAGTAAACAACCCAACGGCATTTTTAATAATAGCATGAACTTCAACCTTTTTAACAACCGGGCTAGGCATTTTCGCAAACTCACTAAACGATGAGGCAATACTATTTAGCGTTTCAACCTGATCTAATACACTTTGCAATGGCTCAGCTACTTCTGCTGGAATAGTTTCTATTTTCCCTAGCTTATTGGCAAGTCGCTGTAATGTTAATTTCATTGGGGTTAAAGGATTTTTAATCTCATGTGCCACCTGCTGTGCAGCTTCTCGCCATGCCTTTTCCTTTTCCGATTGCTTTAATGACTCTTTACTTAGCTCAAGCTTACTCAACATTTGATTATAGGCCTTTATAAGCATTCCTAGCTCATCTGACCACTGAATGTGAATAGGTTCAGTTTGTTCAGAAAAGCTGGTTGTCTTTAACTTATCCCCTATTAGCTTTAAAGGTCTGGTAAGCCACTTTCCGGCAAAATATGTTGCCAACATAGTAGCAAAAAGTACAATTACAAACACATTTAATATGGTATTAAATGCTTCTCTTTTACTTGAATTAAGAGTGGTATTGGTGCTAAAAAATGGGACAGAAATTATGCCTAAAATTTGTCCATTCTCCTCAGATTTAGCTGCTACATATGAATTTCGATAACTTAGCTTATCAATTGATTCCTGCAACACAAGGTGGTTTTTACCTTTCTCTTTAATCACATTTAATGCATATTGATTGATGTAAGGTGCTAGCACTTTTTTATTGAACACACCTGGTTGAGAACTACTTAACAGTCCACCGTTTAAATCGAACAAATTAATGTCCAGTTCAGTATTATCAGATAAAAGTTCTAACCGCTCTGCCAACTCGTTATACGTATTTTTATCTTCAATAAAATTAGCCAAACTAGAACTTAACTGATTTGACAAACGCTCTACCAAAATGGTTTTTGTTAAGTTTGACTCTACTTCAAAAGAGTTTGATAGCAGTCTAAATGTTACTGCAGTAACAAGTATTAACGGTATGATAAAAGCAAGATTTAGGTACCAAATAATTCGTTCGGTGTAAGAGAATGGTTTTAGTTCGTTCTTTCTGATAAATGGAATCCCAAACCATACCACCAAAATAGGAAATAAGGTGATTAGCCAAATAAAGGAGAAATTTGATAAAATAATTTTCCATTTACTAAATGGTATACTTGCAATAATCAATCTATTTTTTTTAGACTTGGACACATAAATTAATCCACTTTGGAACCATACCTGCCTTGGTCTCGCACTCATATTCACAGGAAATTCAACTGCCCCAACAGAATTGACCATTTCGCCATTAAGGTAATAAGCAAAACTGGTTTTATTGGTAAATGGTAGGCCAAAACGATTGTCAACTAATATAGATGGATACACCATAGAACCTGAAATTTGCTTCTCAATAAGCTCCACAAGCACATAGCCAATAACAATATGTGATCTTGTAATGGGCGCATAGCCTAAATAGTGTTTCGAAAAATTGTGAATTTCATCATTAATTCTAAAAACAGAAGGATATTCGGTTCTATTGTTTTCATTGTCCAATCCTTCTAGTTGTTGAAATATGGAAGTTAGGTTCTTATTTTCTTTTAATGGATACCCTTTAGTATCGTATAAAATAACTTTTTGATCATATTTATTTAAATATGAATTCAGAAATACTTGCTTGATCTTACTTATAATAGATTCTTTAGATAAGAACGGGCTCGCAAAACGATTACGAATAAACTGATCTGATGAGAGATCGCTTAAGGCCGTTGAAAGAAGAAATTCAGCAAATTCATCAGAGCGTGCCAGTTTTTTTTCTAGAACAGAATTTAGTTCTATTACCTTCTTTTTGCTTTCGAATTCACTTATAACAGCACTATTAATGCTCGACAATAACCCAAAAAATAATACAATATACAAAAACCTTTTGTAGGTAGCAGTACTAAGAGACCTTGTAAAATCGAAATACCAAATAGTGATTAGAGCAAGAATATTTACAATTGCTAAATGAGCAAAAGGCATGTTTGCACTATACGAAAGTGGCAAATAAAGCAGCAGTGCTAGCACTAAAAAGGCAGCTAACTTTGGAGCGCTAAGTACATATTTTCGCAAATGCCTAATAATGGTATGATAGAGCAAAAAGGTTGAAAGGTTTACTAGGATAACTATAGCAAAAGTTATGATGCGTGTCCAACCAAATTGCAATGATTGCGAAATATCTATCGAAACTTGTGAATTGTCATAAATTGATCTTAATTGAAAAAATGGATAATTAATAACCCAAAATGTAAGGAAGACTAAGCCCAACAAAAATCCACCTGAAATAAATTTATTAGAAGGACTAGAAAATAGGGTTAAAAACCTCTTACTCCTTGTCCAAACGCCTAACCTAATACTAATTAACAAAATAAATAAACTGTTAATCAGAAGATCCGCAATAGACCTTTCGAACCAAGAAACCGCATAATACTGAGGATCGAAGAGGTTTACACCTGCAAATACAGTTGTGCCTTCCATTAGAGGAAATACTACTTTAAAATAGGCCCAACCAAGTATAATTATTAATACCTCCAGTTCTTTTTTTCTTTGCAACACAAACCTGTACAGCGCATAATAAAATAATAACTGTAATAATAACAGTAAGAAATCTATGTAAATAATAGGCATTATAATGGCAGGCTTATAGCCTCGTTCCAATCTTATTTTACATATTGGGTGTGAATTAAATTTAATGACATGGCCTTTTAAACTACTTTCTAAAGAGCCTATTTCTATTCGTCCTTTTTGGCCAATTTTTGGGTTTAAACCAGACTGAATGTAAAGGTTGTTAATCGGGTATTTTCGATAAAGTGTGATTAGAGAAATCACTTCAAATGTTTTGCTTTGGTAATTCACAATCCACTTACGAACCACAAACTTTCCATATGGCTTATCAATGTAGTTATATCGCCCTTTTGCTGATACGTCAGCATAGTCTGGAACAAACTTAAAACTTGACCAATTTACAAGGCTTCCGTTTTCGAAAACAAAAAACGGGTAAGGGGTTTCATCTGATTTTTCAATAGTAACCCGACCAAATAAAGACAGGCTATCTAAGATCGGAATCATAGCAAACTCTTGCTCCGACACCTGTCTATTAATGGCTTTGGCCACATAGACTTCGTTCCTTTCAACAAGTGCAAATTGCTCTTCTACCCACCATCTAACCAAAAGGGTTAAAATAATGACGAGGAGGGTAGTATATAAAAGAGTATAATTTTTCACAGCTAAAGTAAATATAAGAGTTATCTAATATTTGCCTTTGCCTATGCAATAAATTAATCTGCTTTATTTTTCTGTATTACCTAAACTGAGCGATTTAATAGTAATGAGAAGCACTAATCGCTATAATGAATTGCTCAATTTATGTATTCGCTTTTCTACTTTGCTTATACCAGATATACCCTACAATGGCAACTAACAGATATGGTGCAACAAACAAGTACATAATGCCAAAATTTAAGGTGGAAGCGAACTGCTCCTGACTACCATTGCTTACATTGGTTTCGAGAGTGGCACGGCACATAGCACATTGGGCAATGGATGTGTTGGCATTTGCTAAAAATAAAACAACTAGCCCCAGAAAAGAATAAAAACGTAGCATAGAAGCAAAACTAGTAAATTTTAGAATAGCTTATAGCCCTTATTCTCACTTAGTGTCTGTTCGGAAATAAATTATACAAGTATGCTTGTTATTTTATGCGCTAATTGTGTTAAAAAGCCTCGTAGTAGCGGTGCTATACCTACGTTTTTCGCCTTATTATCACATTAAACTAACTTCGCCTATTCTCTAAACTTTATTTGTTACTGTTCACTCACTTTATTAGTAAAATTGCTGCATGGTCAAGATTCCTGCCTTGCTCTGCCGAAGCAGCTACGCAAAGGCGAAGCGGAATGACTTGCAGGGCGAGGATTGTACTAACAATTCTTTCTAGTTTCTTCATTCTTTCTTCATAGCGTCATTTCGGAGAGCAACGGAGAAATCTTTACCACTAACATAAAGACGGCTAAGCTTTACATTGCCAAGGGTTTTCCTCTCTGAGGTATTTTATAATCTTAAATTGGGTGAACAGTTACCTTTATTTCCGAGCAGACACTGAGTGTCTCTCTCAGAGGATACTGAGTATGTAAAACGCCCACAAAAAAGTAAAAGCCTGTTTTTATTGTTGTTGTAACATTAATAGACTATTGTCTATTTTTTAGGTATGTTAGTTTTTTTAGTTGTTTTTGTTAAGCAAATTGACTTAATTTAATAATTAAATTTAATGCTACCCTAAAAAAAATCTAATTTCATGAAACCACCAAACCACTTTAACTGTCAATCGATAGTTAAGGTTGCTATTTTTACCACTTTTTTACTTTTTTTCAACTCTTGCCGTTTACAAAACGAAAGTTTACCCGAACCAAATACCCAATTTGATAACTTTGTAGAAGGCCAAATTGTACTGGGCAAACAACTCGAAAACCCCTACACGGTAGAGAATATGAAAATAGCACATGCAAATTTAACTAAAAATGGCAGATCAGGTGCTAATATTAGAACAACACACCTCTACCTTAAATTTAACCCGCAAAACGAAGAAGAGTTAGATTTGTTAAAAGCAGACACTACCCTTGAATGGTACGACTACCCACTTGATTACGAAATGATAAGTGGAGGAT
>JAKISE010000090.1 GCA_021648745.1 Cyclobacteriaceae bacterium | reverse complement strand
ATATCTAGCAGGCAATCTTTTGAATATAAAAATCTTGAAATAAACCATTATATCTTTGCTTTTTATATTAAAAAGCTCACCTACTATTTTATTTTCTGGCAGCTATTCCTTATCCCGAACTCAGGTTTATAGTAGAAGAGTACACCATGGAATCCAATAACACTGTTTTGTTAAACCCTTCTATCTTTAAAGAATCGATTATTAATTTTCCTTCTTGGTTATTAATCCAAATATGAATGCTTTGGTGAGTAGAATACACAGGGTTGTCAGTCTGCATAACTGCGAATATTTGCCGCACCTCTTCTGGTTTTCCTAAGTACTTTATTTCAATAAGCTTTACTTTGCTTTTTAAAGAAGGTTGAGCTGAATAAATGGTTTTTAAAAGATTGCTGTTAACTTCCTCAACTTCTATTTCTACTAAGTAGGCCTCTTTTAATGATGGTTTATTTATATCAGCATTTAATAAAGGAGTAAGTTCTGTTACCCAAAAAAGCGAATCAGTATCAGAAATCAATCTTTCTTCTATCACGCCATTTACATTGGTGGTTTTTACAACCGATGCACCTCTTTGAAACTGTTGTTCAATAAGGTTTTGAGTAAATGAGGTTACATCAAAATAAGAGGCACTACTACCTGTGTTTGCTTCTGGTGAGGTACATTGCATCACCAATAGGGTCGATAAAAAACCTAAAATTCTCATTAATTAACTAAAATTTCACCTGTCATCTCATTCGGAATATCTACACCCATAAGCGTTAAGATAGTTGGTGCCAAATCACCAAGTTTCCCATCTTTTATGTGATATGTTGAATTGTTAGAAAGCAAAATGCAAGGCACTAAGTTAGTTGTATGAGCCGTATTTGGTGATCCATCAGGGTTAAGCATAATGTCGGGGTTGCCGTGGTCGGCAATTATAATGATGCTATAATCACTTGCTAAGGCAGCAGTAGCTACTTTTTTAGCTTCCGTATCTACCGTTTCACATGCTTTTACTGCAGCTTCAAACACACCTGTATGACCAACCATATCAGGGTTGGCAAAATTGAGGCAAATAAAATCAGCAGACGTGGCTTCTAGCTCAGGAATAATTTTGGCAGTAATATCAGCAGCACTCATTTCGGGTTGTAAATCGTAAGTAGCTACTTTTGGCGAAGGGCATAATAACCTCGATTCTCCTTTGAAAGGGGCCTCTTTACCACCAGAGAAGAAAAAAGTTACGTGTGGGTATTTTTCTGTTTCGGCAATTCTAATTTGCTTTAATCCATTATCGCTTAGTACTTCGCCTAAGGTATTTTCTAAATTGTCCTTATCATACGCCACTTTAACATCTACAAAACTATTGTCATAATTGGTCATGGTAACATAGTATAAGCTAAGCTTACTCATGGCTTGCTCAGGAAAATTTTTCTGAGTTAAGGCTTGGGTTATTTCTCTTCCTCTATCCGTTCTAAAGTTAAAATTGATAACCACATCACCTTCTTTAATAGGTTCTGTTTCAGCAATAATAATTGGCTTTATAAATTCATCCGTAACATTCTCTTGGTACGAAGTTTCTACAGCTTCCTTCCAATTAGTACTGGCCTTGCCAAGGCTCTTGGTCATAGCATCGTAGGCTAATTTTACACGTTCCCATCGGTTATCTCGGTCCATAGCAAAATACCTACCTGTAATAGTGGCTATTCTTCCGGTAGTCTTGTTCATATGCTCTTCAAGTTCCGTTAAAAACCCCAACCCACTTTTAGGGTCGGTGTCTCTGCCATCTGTAAAAGCATGCACAAACACGTTGATAAGTCCTTGATTACTTGCTGCAGTACATAAGCCTTTTAAATGGTTAATATGCGAATGCACACCGCCATCGGAAACTAGCCCAATAAAATGGACATCTTTATTATGTTGTTTGGCAAACTCAAAGGCATTTTTAATACCTTCATTTTGCTCAATGGATCCGTCTTCAACTGCTTTATTTATTTTTACCAAATCTTGATACACTACACGGCCTGCTCCAATATTCATATGGCCTACTTCTGAGTTCCCCATTTGCCCTTCGGGCAAGCCAACAGCCAAACCCGAGGCTTCTAGTGTTGAATGAGGGTATTTCTTATATAAACCATCAACAAAAGGAGTATTAGCAGCATCTATGGCAGATACGGATTTGTTTTTTGCAATTCCCCAACCATCCAAAATCATTAGTAGAACTTTCTTATTCATTATCATTTATATATTAAAAGCATGTGTGCAATTATTTCCGATTGCCAACGAGTTGCAAATATACATATAGAAGAGTAGCTTTGTTTAGACTATTAGATTAGAAATTGGCTAAATTAAAGTCTTATTTTAACCTTATGAAACCATCAAAAAAAAGTCAAATATTTTTGCTTAGCTTGTTAATACTATCATCAATTAACGTTTTTGCGCAGAATGAAACGGTCGGCCAAGTTAAGCGAGTGCTAGAAGTAGGCAATGCCAATGAACTTTCTAAGTTTTTAAACGATAAAGTTGACTTGAACATCAACGGGAAAGAAGGCTCCTATAGTCATTCGCAAGCAGAAGGTGTTTTAAAAAACTATTTTAAGGAGAACCCCCCTAAGTCGTTTCAAATTAACCACGAAGGATCCTCAGAAAATGGACTCATTTATGCCATTGGAGAATATGTAACTATAGATTCTAATTTTAGAGTTTGGATTCGATTGAAGAAAGTGAATGACCAATTTAAAATTCATGAGATGAGTTTTGTAAAGGAATAAATTTCTCTTTTCGTCATTGCTGAGCCTCTACCTTATTTTGTTTCTTTAAATACTTAATTTTGTGTTTTCGAAGCACCTTATCAAAACAATAGGTTGCTTCACCTTGCTCGCAATGACGTTTAAACTGCAATGAATTATAAAACCGAAGAAGCCATAGGAGAATTTATTACCTCTGCTTTGCAAGAAGATGTGGGGCCAGGAGATTACTCTTCATTAGCTTCTATACCCAAGGGAACTCAGAATACGGCCCAAGTGATTATGAAAGATGAGGGCATTATAGCAGGGATTGAGATTGCGGAGAAAATTTTTAGACAAGTAGATTCTTCATTAAAAATATCATTCTTTTTTAAAGAAGGGGAGGCTGTGAAAATAGGGGATGTTATTTTTATAGTTAGTGGTAGTGCCCAATCAATTTTAACAGCAGAGCGACTGGTACTTAACTGTATGCAGCGAATGAGTGGTATAGCCACTTATACGAATCACCTTTCGCAATTAATTTCTTCTCATAAAGCACAGTTATTAGATACCCGCAAAACCACCCCTAATTTTAGAATGATGGAGAAATGGGCTGTGCAAATCGGTGGTGGCCAAAACCATAGGTTTGCCTTATACGATATGATAATGTTAAAAGATAACCATATTGATTTTGCAGGTGGAATAGACAAAGCCATTCAAGAAACACAGAAATACCTTGCAACGAACAATTTAGACCTGCAAATAGAAGTTGAAACTCGTAACCTTGATGAAGTAAAGCAAGTACTTGATGCAGGAGGCATTGATTTTATTATGCTCGATAATATGAGCCCTTCTTTAATGAAAAAGGCTGTTGAGCTTATTGGTGGAAAATATAGAACCGAAGCCAGTGGAGGCATTACTGAGCAAACCATAGAAACCGTTGCCGCAAGTGGAGTGGATTATATATCAGTAGGTGCTCTTACCCATAGCTATAAAAGTTTGGATATGAGCTTGAAGGCGGTCTAATTAGTGCTTTCTTTAAGAAACCTATACCTAATTCCCCAGCTGCCTCTTAATACTTGAGAATCGCCAAGTATGGGTGCGAGTTCTATATGGAAACCAAAGTTTTCGAATGTAAAAGGATATATGTTTACCCCAACAGGAATAACAATGCCTCCAAAATCTTCTGTTCTTACACCAACACCAGCATACAGTTCGAAATTTTGTTTATTAAGAATGTCATAGGTAACTACTGCTTCAAAACTAATATCCTCAATAAAGCTATCTGTTCCAATTCTAACTTCAGGTCTAATTTTTTCGCCTATCTCGTAGTTAATTCCAACAAAAGGAAGGTTTGATTGGTGATATGCTACTCCAAATTGCGCAAATGCCATAGAGGGAGCAATAAAAAATAGTATTGCTGTAATTTGTTTCATTGCTATTATTGTAAGTTCTAAAACTTAATACTTAGCCCACCAAAGCCACCAAAGCCGGTGTTGCTGCCCGTATCGCTTTGTGCAATACCGTTAAAATTTAAGGTAATAATTTCGCTTATACTAATTATAAAACCAATGGATATATTAAACCCAAACGTGTTTTCTGAGTATTCTCCTACAGAGTTTTCATTTAGTTTAAAATCATCGTAAAGTAATGTTGTATATGGTCCTGTACTAAAAGTATGCTGTAAATTTCTATAGAATAAGCCAACCCCAAATTCTAAACCAGATTTGTTGGGGTTTAAATATTCGTAATACCCCATAGCTCCCAATTCAAAGATGGCAGCTTGTTGGGATAAAAAATCATCATCTTGATTATTAAGACCACCTTTAGTTCGGTTAATAAATTTTGCCGAGCTAAACTTAAAATTGGGGGCAACCCGTATATGTGGGGTTAGGTATCGGTTATACTCGTTCATTACAGTTATCCCTGATATATCTCCACCTCCATACATAGAATAGCCCACCATGGTTCGCCAGCTATTCGGCTTATTAAGCGTTTTATCTGTTGGCTGCCCTACAGCAATTAAAGCAACACTACTAAATAATACTATGAAAAAATACTTCATTATTTATTTTTTAATTCTCTTAAATTTTTATCAAAAATTAAAAAGCCGATATTTAGAAATAAAAATGCCGAACGTGTAGGAATACCGTAAGTTTCTCCCTGATATGCTAAAGGTTGAGTAAAAGAGTTTAGACTATAATTGTATTTTAAGGCAATATCTATTCTGCCAGCACGGTAGCCTAGTTCTGCGCCTATGTAATAAACAATAGGTTTAACATTATTTTGTAGCTGGTCTAAAATCTCATTTAAATCTTCGTCTGTAGTATCAGGCATAGGGGCTGTTGATAATGAATTAATATCAACACCAGGCCCTGCTAAAAGCCTTACTCCTCCTTTATTAAATAACCTAAGTAAGCCAGAATAGGTTACTGCAAAAACTGCAGAACTACCTCCACTATTTCCGGCAGGGCTTCCTGTTACAAAATAGTTGGGGTAATAATGATGTAAAATGATACTATGAGATAAACTGTACTTTGTAAATAAGTTGTGCTCAAGAAAAACACCAAAATTTAAACCTCCAATATCATTCATATTATTAAGCAAAATGCTGTAATTGCCTGCTTGAAAGGTATAAGTTTTATTTACTCCAGCATTTAGACCTGCTGTAATACCAACAGAAGTAATTTGTGCTTTGCCCATATAAGACAAAGCACAAATTGGTAACATAAAAATCAATTTCTTCATTATTTTTAATAAATGATTTTTTCTATTGTTGTTTTACATGAAAGTTCAAAAAAGTACCCGAGCTATACATATACCCGTTCCCATTTGCAGCATCACAATATTCAACATACGATTCACCTAAGGCAAGTCTTTTTTCTTCAAGATCAAATTTTACCTTACCTGTAACCGAAACAGCCCCAAATTTAACCGTAGACCCTATCTCAATTTCTTTAATGGGTGAGCTATCTATTTCATACCAACTATACTTCATTCTGTTACCAATTTCATTTTGATCCCATGTAATTATTTCTGTATTTATATTACGCCAAATAGGTGTGCAATTTCCCCAAAAATTGCAGCTTCTAAAATCAATCCTTTTACCATAAGCTGTTTTGGTTAGCCCCCAAAATGCAGTAGAAGAAGGGTCTCCGATAGAAATCAATGCAATCAATTCAACTTTACCCAATAACCAAGGTTCAGCATCGCGTAAAGTAGACATTGTTTTAAACTTAACATTAACCAGTTCGTCTTTGGTGTTTTTGCAATCTCTATCGCAAGTACAAGAGCCTCCTCCAGAGCCGCCCCCGCCTCCTGAACCGCCTCCACCAGAACCACCGCCTCCTATTAAGCATTGGTTAAGTTCTTCATAATATGAATCAGCAAAATAGTAATCAGTAGTTGGGGTGCTATAATAAGCTTCTTGCATAATTGAGCAAGGCACATCAAACCTGCCACTGGTGTTTTTAGGCACTCCTATTAATCGTTCGTTTGCACTAATAACAATTACAGATTTATCGGGTTCGGTATCTATTGCTAATTGATGTGTATTCCCTTCCGAATCGTAGGCAGTTACTGTTCCTACGCCTTCAATATTTTCTGGTAAAACAGCAATCAACGGCATTTCATTTTCTGCATCCCAAGTTTCTGCAGATGCATTGGCCAATTCTGGCAAGGCAATTTGTAATAAAGGATATACTTCGGTTAATGAATCTAAAAAACTACTGCCACTAGCACGGCCATTTTTAGCAGATTCCTCTCCAAACAAGATTTCCTTAAAACTCATTGCTGATACCCTTCCATTTGTTGCTTCTATTGCAATATTACTGTCTTTATGGGTGCCAAACAAAAAATTATAGTCGCCATCGAACTGTTTGGTGGTTTGCTCTTTAATAAATTTTCTAACATTTGGTTGTTTAAGTGCTACGGCTAAATTTTTTGCAAAATTAACTGCAACCATATCTCTGGCGGTTGTGTACTCCGCTTGCGGTAATGTATCAGGCCATATAGCCACTTCATTTTGCTGGCAATTTGTGGCAATGGCAACTAAGGCAATTACCCACAGGTGTTTCATTTTTTTCATAAAGTTTTACGTTTAGTAAATTATTTTTACTAAACGTACAGATAAACCCAACACCAAACTATACTCTAAAGAGTAGTACAAACAACTATTAAGGGTATAGAATTTGATCCAAAAGGATACCCAGCACCTACCCTTTTGGGTAATATATACCGTTTAGGGCAGATGGATAATGTTTTTAGAGATGTTCTAAATTAAACTTAGCCTTATTGCCAAGATGACCCTTTTCAAAAGCTATAGCAATTAAGTGGGCTACATTTTTCGCACTAAACTTAATAAACATATTTTTTCGATAAGCTTTTATCGTATGCAAACTCAGATTCATCTTAACTGATACTTCGTCAGAAGTACAACCTTGTCTTAGCATGTTTAGAATCTTCTTTTCTTTTGGAGCCAGTTTTATTGGTCGTGTCTCGTTGGAGCTACGAATTTTTTTAGCCAATTTATTATAAATAGTAGGAGAAAAATAATTGCCACCATCTATAACAGTATTAATCGCATCAGCAATTTCTTGAGGGTGAGTATCTTTTAGTATATAACCTTTAGCACCCACATCTATGCTTTCTTGTACATATACAACATGATTATAATTAGATAACATAAGCACCTTTACCAAAGGGTGGTTTTTAGATATGCACTCGGTTGCTTCTATGCCGTCCATTATAGGCATATGCACGTCCATCAATACTAAATCTACTTTGTTATCAGGTAGTAGTGCCAGTACTTCTTGTCCGTTTGCGGCTGTACCTATTATGTTAAAATTTCTTTTTACTAAGGATTCTTTTAGAGTGGCACATAAGGTGCCACTATCTTCTGCGATAATAATGTTAGATATGCTATTTTTATCCATGCTCAGCAGTATTAGAATTAAAAAATAAAAATTGATCGCCTAACTAATAGATACGTCAAATCTACGATTCGAATTTTTATAATTAAAGAATAAATTGAATTAATTATAGTATGCAATTGAAATAAACTCTTGTATTCAAGTAGGTTATCTTCCTCATATTGAACTTACCGGCTCGGTAGATATGTAAATTTAGAAAGATATTTTTTTAGTTCCACCCGTTGGCTCATCTACTAAATAACTAGCTTTGCGCTCTATTGATTCAATACCAGAAAAATGATTGTAAAAACCAAAAAATATAAACTCGAAACGGGTACTTACATAAAGTTGGCCATGACCAATATTTTAACTAAACAATGGTGGGTAGGCTTAATTGCGCTAGCTCTTTGTAGTGGGTACCTTTTTATTCCTAATACATGGTGGTTTTGGGGCACTGCTATTGCGGTAATTATTTATTTATTGTTTTGGCTTATTCAGTTTGCCGGGGTTACCCAATTGGAGCAAACCAAAGTTTTATTCGATAAGCTTGCCTATGAGATTAACTCTCAGCAAATAATGATAAAGCTGAGCTCTAAGCAAGGAATGCCCATGAAATGGGACCAAATTCAAAAGGCGAAGATTACCAAAGATGCCATAGTGCTAGTAGTTAATAATGCACAACTAATGCATTTCCCATTTAAGATTTTTAAATCAGAGAACGAGCGTAAGTTTGTGGAGACTATTTTGAAAAGAAAAGGATTGATAGAATAAGACATCATTGCGAGTCCATCCTAAAAATTTCAACAGAGCAATTTGATAATAGGAAGAAGCAATCTATTTAGTAGGATAAGATTGCCTGCCTTGTCGGTAGGCAGGCTTCAGTCATTATTCCTTCACAATGACGTTTCATTTGAGTTTTTCAAATAATGGAAACCGAAAAGTACAAAAAAGCCAAACTTAAAATTGCTTCTTACTGTGCCTACCAAGAGAGGTGTCAGCAAGAAGTAAGAACCAAATTATACTCTTACGAGTTATACCGAGATGAGGTGGATGAGTTGATTGCTTGGTTAATTACAGAAAACTATGTGAACGAAGAGCGCTTTGCAATCACTTTTGCTGGAGGCAAGTTTAGGATAAAAAAATGGGGAAAGTTTAAAATCACCCAAGCGCTTAAACAAAAAGCAATTTCTGATTATTGTATCAAAAAGGCCATACAAGAAATTGATTTGGAGGATTATTTGGTAACTATTAACGAGTTAGCAACAAAAAAACTGAACGAATATTCGGTTCGCGTTTCCAATGAGTATCACCTAAAAAACAAAACAGCTAAATACATTATATCCAAGGGTTTTGAACCTGATTTGGTCTGGGAAGCTCTTAAAAACGTATCTTACTAATTTGTAGGTCGAACTCAGGTTAAAAGATTTCTCGTATCTCATTTTAATCTCAGTAAAGGGAACTCTTTCTATGCGTTAAATGGTTGTGCTTATTATTAGCCTATTACAAAATAAAAGTAGATGCAGTTATCTCAAGCAACAGGTTCAATTCTAACTCAAATTGAGTTTGTTATTGGCCAAATGAAAAATGAAGATTATACAAAACCTGTAGATGTATTTAATAACTCAACTATAGGTCAACATGTAAGGCATACACTTGAATTTTTTCAGTGCCTAATGGGTGGTTATGAGTCAGGTGTGGTTAGTTATGACAAGCGAAATCATGATACTAGTATTGAGACTGATAAAGAACTTGCTCTAACATTTATTATAAACGCCAAAAAGTTCATAAATTCTTGTGATATGCTAAAACCACTCTTATTGGAGATTAATTACGCTATTGACGATACTGAGGATATTATTGTTGACTCCAATATGGGCAGGGAGGTAACCTATAATATAGAACATGCCATTCACCATATGGCTATCATAAAAATTGGTTTAAGAGTTCTGTGTCCTGATGTGGAGCTGCCTTATGGATTTGGGGTGGCTATTTCTACCATTCGTTATAATAAAGAGATTGAGGTTTAGAGCTTTATAACTCCCATGTTTTCTATTAAACTACGTAATTTCTTTACTAAACTAACAGCCTGGGAGTATTGGCCCATGTCCATTTTTTATATACCTGTGTATGGGTATTGGTTTTACTTGGGGCTAAAAGCTCGGTCCATATTTTTCTTTACAGCGGCTAACCCAAACATAAAAAATGGAGGGATGGTTGCCGCCTCTAAAAAGAGTATTTTAGATAGCATTCCTGCCCAATACATTCCTAAAACTATACTTATAAAACCGCCCATTACTTGTCATAAAATTGAGTTTGAAATGAACAAACTAAACCTGAATTACCCAGTAATTTTTAAGCCAGATTTAGGAGAACGGGGATGGAAAGTAGAGAAAATTTTAGACCTAAAAGGAGCTAAAAGTTATTTAGCAGAGTTTGACTGTGATTTGCAAATTCAGGAATATGTAGATTTTCCTTTTGAGGCAGGTGTATTCTATTACCGGTTTCCTGAAGAGCCAAAAGGAATCGTGAGCTCCATTGTTGTAAAAGAATTGCTTTATGTTGTGGGTGATGGAAAATCTACCTTAGAACAATTAATTATTAAGAAACCAAGAGCAAGAATGCAGTATTCGGAGCTTAAAAAAAAATGGCAAGACAGGTTCAATAGCATTCCCAATTTTAACGAAAGAGTTGAACTACAACCTATAGGAAACCATAATAGAGGCACCGCATTTTTGAATGGGAACCATTTAATAAATGACCAATTGATTGCTTCTTTTGATGCTATTAGCCAACAAATTGAAGGCTTTTATTACGGTCGGTTTGATGTGCGTTGTAAGAACGAAGCCGCCTTGGAAAGAGGAGATGTAAAAATTATGGAGTTGAATGGGGCAGCATCAGAACCTGCGCATATCTATCAAGAAGGCTTTTCAATTTTTAAAGCCTACAGAGTTTTATTCCACCATTGGAACGTGCTTTTTAAAATTAGTGTGGCAAATCATAAAAAAGGTGTGGAATACACGAGTTTTGAGCAAGGGTATAAAGACCTAGTTACATCGGGTAGAGTAATGGAACAAGGAATTTAGATGTTCTAAATAGGATCTCTTGGGAAAGAAACGCAAAGGTGTACTAACTTTGCTTTGTGAATAATGAACAATACATGCAACGAGCTCTCCAGCTTGCAAAAAACGGACTGGGCTTTGTAAGCCTTAATCCTATGGTAGGTTGTGTTATCGTTTATAATAATAAAATTATTGGGGAAGGTTGGCACCAAAAATTTGGTGAAGCGCATGCAGAAGTAAATGCAATTAATTCCGTAGAAAATAAATCCCTACTTTCTAAAGCTACAGTGTATGTAACTCTAGAGCCTTGTTCCTATAAGGGTAAAACTCCAGCTTGCTCCAGTTTACTGATTAAATATGGGGTAAAGAAAGTGGTTATCGCTACTCTTGATCCTAATCCAAAAGTTGCTGGCAACGGAATAAATGCACTAAAAGAGGCAGGAGTTGAGGTAGAAATGGGTTTAATGGGAAATGAATCAAGGGTCTTAAATAAACGATTTTTTATTAATCAGAAGCTTAGTCGCCCCTATATTATACTCAAATGGGCCCAAACAAAGGACGGTTTTATAGCTCGTAAAAATTTCGATTCTAAGTGGATTAGCAATGAGTACTCGCGCCAATTGGTACATAAATGGCGTGCTGAAGAAGATGCAATTTTGGTTGGTAAAAATACGGCTCACTATGATAATCCATCACTAACCGTTCGCAACTGGGAAGGCAGAAATCCTATAAGAATTGTGCTTGATAGAAATCTTGAACTTAGCTCCAAACTGAACTTGTTTAATGGTAAAGTTGAAACCTTAGTTTACAACGTTAAGGATGACAAACAGGAAGGGGCCACTAAGTTTATAAAGTTGGAAAGCCAAGATTTTCTTTCTCAATTACTAAATGACGCCTATAATCGAGAAATTGGCTCGGTCATAATAGAAGGTGGAAGTCAAATTATGGCTCAATTTATAGCGTTGGATTTATGGGATGAAGCAAGGGTTTTTACCTCTAGCAAATTATTTGGTGAGGGAATCAACGCTCCAAAAGTAAAGGAAGTTTCAACTCGAAAAGAGGACATTAACGAGGACGAGCTTAATTATTATTTTAACTCAAAGGCAACAATCCATTGGCAGAAGAATTAAATATTTCGAATAACGTATCAAAAGAGCAAAAATACCAAGAGCTCTTGCCTCAGATTAAAGGCTTAGTTTCTGGCGAAGCAGATTTAATTGCTAATATGGCCAATGTGGCTGCTGCCATTCATATGGCTACTAACTATTTGTGGGTTGGCTTTTACATTGTGAAAGAGGGGGAACTCGTATTAGGGCCTTTTCAAGGCCCCATAGCTTGTACACGCATAAAAAAAGGCAATGGAGTTTGTGGTGCTGCATGGTTAACTAAGCAAACTCAAATTGTGCCGGATGTAGATGCGTTCCCTGGGCATATTGCGTGTAGCAGCGCCTCAAAATCGGAAATTGTGGTGCCTGGTATTATAGAGAGCGAAGTTGGTTTTGTGCTTGATGTGGATAGTATTAATCTCAATGAATTAGACTCGATAGACGCACGTTTTTTTGAGAAGGTAGTTGGGTTATTGTAATTTAGAATTTTAAAAATGAGGTATATGTACAATCTAAGAAAAACATCGAGAGCCATAACGTTAATTATTGTAGTAGCCGTTATTCCTCAATTGGCCTTTACGCAAGTGGCAGATAGCACTCAATCTAGCGCAGATTCTTGGGATCGATTTTCGGTGAGCTTCGGTGGTTTTTTATCTAGCTATAATAGTGGAATTCTGTTTGCCAGTAAGCAAATAGGGGTTGGAATTAATGTTGATATTGAAGATGCTCTAGGCCTTAATTCTACTACGTTGGCTTTTAGAGGGAAAGCAAATTATAATTTTGGTAAAAAGTCTAGGCATTCTGCAATTATAGGTTACTTCGGAATCATTAGGAATTCAACAAAAATATTGGACGAAGAACTAGCCCTAGGAAACATTATTTACCCCGTAGGAACCGAGATTAAAAGCAAATTTGACCTCACAATAGTAAGAGTTAAATATGGGTACTCTTTTTTTCAAGATGATCGTATCTCTTTGGGAGCTACATTTGGCCTTTTTATTATGCCTGTTAACCTTACAGTAAAGGCATTGAGTCAATCAGAAAACAAAACAGAATTTACAGCACCATTGCCTCTTTTAGGACTAAGAACTGATTTTGCCATTACTCGAAAACTGTTTTTGAGGCAAAATGTGGAAGTGCTATATCTATCCATTGGTAGTTTTACAGGAAGCGTTTTAGACCTAAATGTAATGTTAGAACATAAGACTTTTGATCATATTGCTTTTGGCGCAGGGGTGAATTCAAATAGAATTCATATATCTATCGAAAAGCCTGATTCATCGATAGGCTTTTTTGGAGATATAAAAATGGATTATACGGGGCTTCTTTTTTATGGGAAATATTTTATCGCGTGTAATTCGAGCTAATGGTGTATCGCCAATAGTACGAAATGTTGACCGGTATGATGAGTGCATTTTTCGAACACGGGTACCCTTATGCAATAAGCCATACTCATCTGATGTTGGTCCAAACATGCAAATTTGCACTTCAGCAATATCAGAATTACCGGCAGCATTCATAGCATGCATTAAGTTAAGAGCTGCATCTGAGCTTGGTCTATCTGAAGAACGCTGTGAATCAACTAATACAACTGGTACTGGTAAATTTTGACACATAAACGTAAGAGCTGCCCCTGTATGATGGAGGGGATCTGTACCATG
>JAKISE010000089.1 GCA_021648745.1 Cyclobacteriaceae bacterium | reverse complement strand
CGGAGCCATTGGTTCCGTGTCAACCGAAGATTTTGCTGCACAACCAGTAACAAGAATTGATCAGGCTTTGCAAGGAAGAGTAGCGGGTGTTACAGTTACAAATAGCTCTGGAGCACCAGGAGGAACGGTTTCAATTAGAATAAGGGGTGCCAACTCAATTGATGGAAACAATGATCCACTTTATGTAATAGATGGTTTTGTTGGTGCTGATTTCAGTTCAGTTAACCCATTCGATATTGAATCACTACAAGTATTAAAAGATGCCTCGGCAACAGCAATTTACGGTAGTAGAGGGTCTAATGGCGTGGTACTTATAACTACTAGAAGTGGTAAAGCAGGAGAACCAAAATTATCATTAACCACAAGATTTTCAACTTCGGAAAGAGTTAATTCTTGGGATTTGATGGATGTTAATGATTTTATTAAGGTAGCAAACGACCGAGCTGATGAACTAGGCCAAACTCGAAAATTTTCAGATGCGGATATTGCATTTTATAGAGAAAATGGTGGAACAGATTGGCAGGAAGAATTGTATAAGACAGCTTTCGGTCAAGAGTACCAACTAGATTATTCTGGTGGAACTGACAAAGTTAAATATTTTATATCAGGTAACTATTATGATCAGGAAGGTATTGTTCTCAATTCGGGTTATGAAAGGTTTGCGTTAAGAACAAATCTCAAAGTTAATTTATCTGAGAAGTTAACAACTGATATTAGGTTGAATTTTAATAGAAGAAAAACCAATAATGTTGTGGGTTCGGGGACTTCGAATTCTGCACTGGCAGGACCTCTTACCTGGTCGCCTTCTACACCGGTATATGATGCAGATGGTAATCTTACTCTCCGTGATCCGATTTCTTCTATTAAAGAAAATCCTGTAGAGTTGGCTACCAATGATCGTATTGGAGAAATAAGTTCATTCTTAGGTAATATGTCTTTAAATTATAAAATTATAGATGGACTTAC
This sequence comes from Cyclobacteriaceae bacterium, assembly GCA_021648745.1. GTDB lineage: Bacteria > Bacteroidota > Bacteroidia > Cytophagales > Cyclobacteriaceae > JAKISE01. The sequence continues at coordinate 12,480 of JAKISE010000089.1, read as the reverse complement.
CTTCGATGTTGCTCTGGGTGTGGATTATTCCAATAATCAATTAAAAACATTTGACCAGAACTTGACTGATGATATACCAAGTGCGTCTAGAACATCAATAGAGCGTATTTTCTTACAAAATACGAACAATTTGACTTATACTAAAACGTTTGGATCGCACTCACTTACAGTTACTGGTGTATTCGAAAACCAGGTACGTACTGTTGATAGATTTACTGCTGTTGTTGGTAACGTGCAATTCCCTGAGCTAGGGTTTAATAATCTTACGTTGGCTGAGTCAACACTTGCTACTGCATTTACAGCAAAAGAGACTATTCAGTCGTATATTGGTAGGGTAAATTATGAGTATAATAGTAAGTATTTAATTACCGCATCTATTCGAAGAGATGGTTCGTCAAAATTTAGAGGGGATAATCAATTCAGTACCTTCCCATCGGTGGCATTAGGGTGGAGACTCTCTGAAGAAGGTTTTCTTTCAGGTGGATTTTTTGATGACTTGAAGCTAAGAGGTAGCTGGGGAAAAACTGGTAGCCAGGGCATAGGTGCATTTGGAACAGCAACTACATTTGCTACAGGCCTGGAAGCTGCAAGTGCATCATTTAATACGGGTGTTTTGCTACCTGGAATTGCAGTTGGAAACCCCGGTAATCTAGATCTTAAGTGGGAAACTACTACCCAGTTTAATGGTGGAATTGACATGCAAGTACTTAATGGAAGATTGGGTGTGACTTTAGATTATTATGTTAAAAATACTAATGATCTACTGCTTAATGATCAACTGCCAGGATATATTGGTGGTGGAACTATTGCCAGTAACGTAGGAGAAGTTCAAAACAAGGGATTTGAGATAGGTATTACCAGTACAATTATTGATACGGACAATTTCAAATGGCACACTACTTTGAATGCTGCATTTAATAAAAATGAAGTTATTGACATAGGAGATAGAGAAGCCATATTCTACAATAGTAATGTTGGAGCAGGTACAACTGGAACTAATGAAAGTGTAATTATGCCAGGGCTTCCAATATCCAGTTATTGGGGAGCTAAGTATTTAGGTACCTGGAAGACAGGACAAGAAACCGAAGCGGCAGTTTTTGGCGCTTTCCCAGGCGATTCCAGGTATGACGATTTGAATGGTGATGGCGCTATCAATGTAGACGATTATCAGTTCATTGGATCAGGAACACCAGAAAACACATTTGGTTGGAATAATACCTTGGAATATAAAAACTTTTCGTTCAACTTCTTCTTTATGGGGATGACAGGGTATGATAAATGGAACCTTAATTACGCAACTGCTGTAATGGCCAATACTGATGCATGGGAAGCAACTCATGTTGACATCCTCGATCGTTGGGTAGCTGGTACTAATGAAGACAGTGATATTCCTGCTTTTAGCCTAACATCGGTTGATCTTTTCCAATCCTCAAGATGGGTGGAAAAGGGTGATTTCTTTAGGTTAAAAAACGTGAGTTTATCTTATGATTTACCTAAAGATTTGATTAAAGGAATGGACGCACGCTTTATTATAGCTGGAACAAATCTATGGACAATAACTGATTATAGAGGTTTGGATCCTGAAGCATTTGCAAACAATGGTGAAGGCGACCGAGCTGGTGGCGATGCAGGTTCTTATCCGAATTCTAGAACCTGGACACTTGGTATTAATTTAACCTTTTAAAAATATAAATTATGAAAAATATATCAATAATATTAATTATACTCTTATCGCTCTTTTCGTGCAGCGATTTTCTTGAGGAAGATTTATCAGCTCAGCTTACTCCAGAAGGTGGTAGTTTAACTACCTTAAATGGATTAAATGCAGCTTTGGTAGGAACGTATTCTCCTTTGTCAACAAGTTGGAGAAGAGGACTTTCGTCTCCGCATACACATGCTATCCTAATGGGGGCTGATGATTTGACAACGTTTCCAGCTTCAAACAAAGCTCCTTTTAGAGAATTTGATCAATACAACGTTTCTGATGCAAATGGAAGGTTGGCAGTAGTTTGGCTAGGTACTTACAAATGTATTCAAGGTGCCAACAACATTATTGACAACTATCAAGATGCTTCAGGTGATGAAGGTGAGATTAACCAAATTGCAGGAGAGGCATACTTTCTGAGAGCCTACAGCTATTTTTGGATTGTACGACTTTGGGGTCAAGCTCCTTTAGTATTAGAATCGCAAGCGTACGATGTAGCGTCATTAAGTATTTCTGCAAGCAGTGAACAGATGATTTATGACCAGATTCTGTTAGATTTAGAGCAAGCTATAAGCCTTATGGGCGATAGTAAGTTAGCACCAGGTCGTGTAAGCAAAGGAACTGCCTTGGCTACACAAGCCGAGGTGTACTTGCAAATGGCTGGTTGGCCATTAAACCAAGCTGATAAATATGCTATGGCAGCAACTGCTGCTAAAAATCTAATTGATAATGAGGGTACTTATGGTTTTGGTCTTATGGATAACTATGCTGATTTGTTTGTAACCCCTACTAGTAACAATGATGGAAACAGAGAAGAAGTATTGTCTTTTACTTTTGCGGGAACAGGAGATTTTTTCACATTCAATGCTAGTCGTGGTAACCCAGCAATGCCTGGAGAAGACACAGGGTGGAATGATTATTATTCCGAATTGGGATTTTTTAATAATTTTCCTAATCAGGTACGGAAAGATGTTACCTTCCAGACGGAGACAGAATTTCCAAAAGGAAGTGGCACTATAATACAGTTTCCAGATTTCTTGACACAGAGGCCTCACTTCAAAAAAAATCAAAGTGATGTAGGAAGTTGGCGAAATACAAATAACCTTACCCTGGAACGGATGGCAGAAGTTTATTTTATTTATGCTGAGGCTCAGGTAATGGCTACAGGGAACACTATGGATCCAGATGCTCTTGAAGCAGTAAACAAGATTGTAAGGAGAGCGTATGGTTTACCATTGAATACGCCAGATCCATCTGTAGATTATACAGCTCTTACACAAGCTCAGATTGTTCAGGAAAAGGCGTGGGAATTTGCTGCAGAATATAGCAGATGGTTTGATATTGTTAGGCTTCAAATGATACCTCAAATAGTTGCTGAAAAAGATCCAGCTGATTTACAGCCAATTGGAGCACTTACCAACTATTATTTACCAATACCAGCTAGTGAAACCTTAGTAAATCCAAATTTAACTGGTGGGTAACAGTTTAGTTTAGGTTGAACGAGATGTCTCTGTTACCTAAAGAAACCTGCTTAATTAGCAGGTTTCTTTTTTTAAGGGTTTGAACACACACTGCTACCCTAAGAAAAGCATCATGGGTAACAAAAAGGTTTAAACAGCTAATCTAATTTGGGGTTAAAGCAAATAGCTTTTTAGTTTATATTATTAGTGCCTTGAAAGTTAATATTTTGTTTAAGAATTCTATTATTGAATTAGCTAATTGGATACTTTTTTAGTTTGTGATAAGTAAGAGGAATAAAATGTTCTTTCATTTGTAGTTGAGGCAATAATAAAATTGAATGTGCTACAATACTTTAAATAATTAGTTATGTATAAAAAATGTTTTGCAATTATTTGCTTTTTCTTCGCAAGCGATTCCTTTGCTCAGGAAAGCAATATTTTCAAAATAGCATTTGGCTCTTGTAGCCACCAGGATCATTTATTGCCAATATTTAACAATGTGGTTACTCATCAACCTGATTTATTCATTTTTTTAGGAGATAATATTTATGGAGACACTAATGAGATGGACACATTGAAAGCAAAGTATAAGCAATTAGGAGAAAAATCATCTTATCAACATTTGAAAGAAAATGTTGATATAATTGCTACTTGGGACGACCATGATTTTGGTTGGAATGATGCCGGACGAAATTACAAATACAAGGAAGAATCAAAAAATATATTTCTTGATTTTTTTGAAGAACCAAAAATCAGCAAGCGCAGAACACATAAAGGCATATATCACTCCTATGACTACAAGCATTCTGGGAAAACGATACAAATAATTTTACTTGATGGAAGAACTTTTCGAGACGATTTAAAGAAATATGGAGGAGAGTTTAAAAATGATCACAAGTACTTTTACAAATTAGATTACTCTCCCCACCCTCTTTCAACCAATCCAACATTGCTAGGTGATGAACAATGGAGATGGCTTGAGAATGAACTTAAAAAACCAGCAGATGTGCGTATTATAGGTTCTGGAACTCAATTTGGAATTGAGTTTAATGGGTACGAGGCTTGGGCTAATTTCCCAAATGAACAGCAAAAATTATTGAACCTAATTAAAAAAACAAAGGCCAATGGTGTCTTGTTTATTTCAGGAGATGTTCATTATGCTGAAATATCAAAAATTATAACCCCAAACCTTTACCCTATATACGATATTACCTCAAGCGGGTTATCTTCTACTTGGCATTTTCCTACTCCTAATAAGAATCGAATTGAAGGACCCATTATGGATAATCATTTTGGCTTGCTCTCAATTAACTTTGGCAGCCCTAAACCTATAATTAAAGTTGAAATATGGGATATAAATGACAATCAGCGTATTGAGTACACCATTCCTCTTGATGAATTGACTTTTAAATAACTATAAAGCTCTTGACTAATATTTATTTTGTTTTTTACAACACACTTGGCACAATGGCCTTTGTAAGAGAAGAAGTTTTGGGAGTGTATGTTTTTGAATTGGAAGGAGCATTTTTTTGACTACAAATACTAGCAATCTTGCTGAATAGAGGATTGCTAGTACTTATTACATCGAATGTAGATAACTTAAAATAACCTATGAGGTATTTAACAGAGTGTCTGCCCTAAAGAGGAAGTATAGAGATGCATTGTACAACAAATTCGCAACGCACTAGATTAAGTAAGTAACTAACAAAAACAGAATACGTAGTTAGCTGACCTTTAACTAGCCTAAAACAGAGATAAAAGATATAGATGTATCAAAGCAGTCTACTTTGGCAGACTAATGGGAGGATAAAGAACCAAAAAAATAATTATAAACAATTTACTCATGAATTTTTCCACGATAGACATTCTAATTTTTGCTGCTTATGGAGCACTTATCCTTGGAGTAGGATTGTTTGTTTCTAGAGAAAAAAAAGGAAAAATTAAGAGTGCAGAAGATTACTTTCTAGCGGGTAAGTCATTGCCTTGGTGGGCAATTGGTGCTTCCCTGATTGCAGCTAATATTTCTGCGGAGCAATTTATTGGAATGTCGGGCTCTGGTTTTGCGCTTGGATTGGCTATCGCTTCTTATGAATGGATGGCAGCAATAACGTTGCTTATTGTTGGTAAGTACTTCCTTCCCATATTTATCAGTAAAGGGCTATACACTATTCCAGAGTTTGTAGAAAAGAGGTTTAGTAAACAGTTAAAAACTATTTTAGCTATTTTCTGGATTGCCTTATATGTATTTGTCAACCTATCATCTGTTTTATATTTAGGTTCTTTAGCACTTGAAACCGTACTTGGCATTCCTATGATGTATGGTGTACTTGGGTTAGCGCTTTTTGCTGCAGCCTATTCCTTATATGGGGGGCTATCTGCTGTCGCTTGGACAGATGTTATCCAAGTGGTATTTCTTGTATTAGGAGGATTGGCAACAACTTACTTAGCACTTAATGTAGTATCTGACGGGCAGGGTGTGATTGCAGGCTTTAATCATTTAGTAGCAGCAGCTCCTGATAGCTTTCATATGATATTAGAAAAATCAAATAGTGAGTACAAAAACCTTCCTGGTATTTGGGTACTCATTGGAGGTCTTTGGGTTGCCAATATCTATTACTGGGGATTTAATCAATATATTATTCAACGAACTTTAGCCGCTAAATCGTTAAGGGAAGCGCAGAAAGGAATAGCCTTTGCTGCTTTTTTAAAATTAATTATCCCATTTATTGTAGTAATACCGGGCATTGCAGCTTATGTAATGGTAAACGACCCAGAGATAATGGCTAGATTAGGCGAAGCTGCTCAAGTTAATATTCCGGGAGAGGGGGCATCTGATAAGGCATATCCTTGGTTACTGCATTTGCTCCCTTCGGGCTTTAAAGGAATTGCCTTTGCCGCCTTGGCAGCAGCTGTGGTATCGTCTTTAGCCTCTATGCTAAATTCTACCTCTACCATTTTTACAATGGATATTTACAAGGCTTATATGAATAAGGAAGCTACTGATTCTCAACTAGTACGAACGGGCAGGATAACTGCTGCTATCGCCTTAGCAATCGCTTGTGTTATGGCGCCATTATTAGGTGGAATAGATCAGGCATTCCAGTTTATTCAGGAGTACACAGGCATAGTTAGCCCAGGAATATTAGCTGTATTTATGTTAGGGCTTTTCTGGAAGAAAACTACCAACAAAGCTGCTATTCTTGGAGCATTACTTTCCATTCCAATTGCCATTGGGTTAAAATTTGTGCCTAATATGCCTTTTATGAATCAAATGGGACTCACAGCTTTAGGTACAATGGTGGTTATTATTGCAGTGAGTCAGGTTACAGGGAAAGGCAAAGATGATAAAAAAGGCATTGACCTTTCGGGAGGCATCTTTAAAACAAGCCCTGGCTTTAATATCTCTGCTTTTGCTATTTGTATTATCACTGCTATTTTGTACGCTTTATTCTGGTAATTAATGTTTACAAAAAATACATATTCCTTAGGTCGAACTCAGGTTATTAGGTGTGGGTGAACAATATAACATAGCATGTTCAATTATTTGCTCCTAGTTTTAAACTAGTAGCATTAATGAATTTAATACAAATAAAGGGATGATAAGGTCTTATACTGGGCAGGATAATAAGAGTTAAATTGAGACATAAACGAAATATTAAAAAATATTTGGTTGATTAGTTATATCTATCTAGATATTTCGGGTTTAAGCATAACTTGGTATTCATTAAAAAACCCTTGCAAATCATTGATTTACAAGGGTTTTTGTTTTTAAAAGCTCCTCCTCTTGGGCTCGAACCAAGGACCCTCTGATTAACAGTCAGATGCTCTAACCAACTGAGCTAAGGAGGAATTTTAACTCCAATTTGAACTTGAAATAAATCCCCTTTTCAAATCGGACTGCAATATTAGCAGCTTGATTTTTTAATTGCAAAACTTTAGCTGAAATAATCCCTAAAAAGACAATATATTTTCTAGCCAAGATGGATTTAGCTTAACAACAAAGAATAACAAAGTGAAAAGGCCTAAAAATACCATTCCAGCCTGAGCTAAGTATTTCATTCCTTTTTTAGGTTGGTCTTCCAAAGGAACCTGATTCGAAAATATGGTATGATAGTTTAAATAAGCGGCCGGTAAAGCGATTACAAAAGATATGATGGTGGCAAAGTCTACTAGCTGTTTTAGATTATTTAAAAATTGAGCTACTACGAAGTACCCACCTATTCCAACAAGCAGTGCCCAAAATACATAAGCACTTTTACTTTCAGTTCTTTTAGGGTCAGTATTGGTAAGTAAAAATGTGGTGCGCTGGATCGCTCTGGCGTAGCCATCAATCACCGTAATGGTAGTAGAGAACATAGCAGAAAAGGCAGCGATTGATATTAACCAATAACTCCACTGTCCTATGCTGCTTGTAAACATGTCTATTAACTGCCCTGCAAAACCGCCTGCACTATTCACAAATGTTTGCCCTGTACCATACATAACATAGGTTCCCAAGGTTAAAAAACAAAGGGCGAGTACAGCACTAACCCAATAGCCTAGATTGAAATCAGCCAGAGTCTCTTTCATAGTAGGTCGATGACCAGAAGTCTTTATTTTTGCTTCTGCCCAAAGGCTAGTCCAAGTAGAAATATCTACTGCTGTGGGCATCCAGCCCATTAAGGCAATTAGAAAAATAATACCTGCAATGGATAAAGGTTCTGCGGCAATAAAATCTGGAGCTTGTGGAGCTCTGCCATTAATAAGAACGGTGATAAAAGCAGTTATGGTTGTTAAAACCAGCACCACTCCAACTACTTTAAGTAGATTATCGAGTATTTTATACCTACCAATGGCCAATACAGAAATGCAAAACCCTAATATCAGGGCTGACCATCCGTTATATGGTAAAGTGAAGCCAAATAAAGTGGAAGAGAGGCCTGAGGTAACAAAAGTTACCGCAGCTGTAACTGTAAACATGGAGGGCACTGTAATAAGTAAATAAAGTATGAGTACCCACTTCCCTTCTTTGGCGTAGCCATTTATAATGCTTTTTCCAGTAGAACCCGTATAGCGAGAGGCAAATTCAAAAAAAGGATATTTAAACACATTTGCCATTATAATGGCTCCTAGAAAAGCAAACCCGTACAAAGCACCTGCTCGAGTAGATTGCACTAAATGAGAAACGCCAATACAAGTGCTGGCAAACAAAATGCCTGGGCCCAATGCTTTTAAAAATTTAGAAGAATTCATATAAGAAAATAATAAAAATGCTAAAATAGCACATTTTGATAGCCGATAAGAAGACATTATGGCGCAATATATGTACATATTAATAAAAATATGCCATAATGGCGTATTTGAAGCACAAAATTCTCCTTGGTACGATATTGACTAAGGAGTTAGTGAAATTAATTATAAACTAAAATTATAAAATTATGACACTTGTAAGGTATAATAAAAACAGAAATGAATTTCCAACTACTGTAAACGGATTGATGGATAAATTTTTTAATGACGCCTCATTCGACAATACAAGAATGGAAAAATTTGCACCTAGTGTAGATGTGTTGGAGTCAGAAAAATCATATGAACTTCATTTTGCTGTTCCAGGATTCGATAAAAAATCATTCAACATTGATGTGGAGGAAAATGTGCTTGCCATTAGTGGCGAACGTAAGTTTGAAGAAAAGAAGGAAGAAAAAGAGTTTACTTCTATTCAAACTCAGTATGGTTCGTTCCGTAGAACTTTCTCTTTGCCAGATATAGTTGATAGAACTAAGATTGGTGCTGAATATGTAGATGGCATCTTGAAAGTTACACTTCCTAAAGACGAAGTAAAAGTGTTGAAAACAACCGTAAAGGTTAAGTAAGTTTGGGTTGATAGGTTGAGTTTGAGAAAAGGTGGTCGCTAGGCTACCTTTTCTTGTTAAAAAATGTTAAATTTTAACAACAGAATATGCTAGGCATCGTTAGTGTAATTGATTAAAAAAAAGAAAGATGAGCAAGAAAAATTTAGTATTAGTTTTTGTAGTTGCTTTTTTAGGAAGCCTATTGGCACTTAATAGCAATCTGTTTATTGGAGGTTCAACTGAGCAAGCTTATGATTCCATCCAGTCTAGGCAAGAGGAGTTAGGTGCCAACTCGGTTAATGTTAATTATGATGCTAGCGTTCCTAAAGAGCTTGACTTTACAACCATTGCCGATCTAGCTACCAATTCGGTAGTGCACATTCGGTCGTCTTATAGTGCAAGTATTAAGTCAAATGGTTATTATCAGTATAAGCAAGGCCCATCTCAGTCTTCAGGTTCTGGAGTAATTGTATCCGATGATGGCTATATTGTAACAAATAACCACGTAGTAGAAGACGCAGAAGAGGTGCAGGTAGTATTGAATGACAATAGGAGTTACACCGCCAATGTAGTTGGTACAGACCCAACAACAGATCTAGCTCTCATTAAAATTGAAGCAGGAAATTTGGCGTTTATGGCCTATGGAGATTCGGATGAAGTGAAAGTCGGCCAATGGGTCTTAGCGGTGGGTAATCCGTTTAACTTGACTTCCACCGTTACAGCAGGTATTATTAGTGCCAAGGCAAGGAATATTGGTATTCTTAGAGATCAAGCAAATAATATTCAAGTGGAGTCTTTTTTACAAACCGATGCTGTTGTTAATCCGGGTAATTCTGGAGGTGCCTTAATTGACATAAATGGTCGATTGATTGGTATAAATTCTGCCATTGCTTCTCCAACAGGTAGCTACGCTGGTTATGCTTTTGCAATTCCTGTAAACTTGGTTAAAAAAGTAGCCGATGATTTGCTCGAATTTGGTGTAGTGCAAAGGGGACTATTAGGAATTAGAATCAACGATGTATCTGCAGAGTTGGCTAAGCAACAAGATTTAAGTGTTGTGCAGGGTGTGTATGTGTTTGAAGTACAAGATGGCAGTGGAGCTGAAGAAGGAGGAATTGAGGATAAGGATGTTATCATCGGCATTGATGGAAAAGAAGTTACTAACACTTCTGAACTCCAAGAATTAGTTGCTCGTCACCGACCTGGTGATAAAATTAATGTAGAATTGCTGAGAGGAGATGAAAAGCTAACTTTGGAAGTAGAGCTTCATAATTTAGGCGGAACCACTAATGTGGTTAAACGAGTTTCTGAAGTATTGGTAGAAGGGTCTGTATTTCAAAATGTTCAAGGAGAAGAAGCCGAAAAATTGCATATAAAGGCAGGTGTGAAATTGAAAGAGCTTGGAGATGGTAAATGGAAAGAAGCTGGTATTGAAGAAGGGTTTATTATTACTGAAGTGGACAAAAATTCCATCGCCACCGTAGATCAACTTAAAAGATTAATGCCTCAATTGGAAGGCCAACGAGTAATCCTTTTAGGGGTAATGGAAAATGGTGATAAAACCTATTACTCAATAGATTGGTAACTAATTAAAACTCAATTTATGTATCATCCTACAAAAGTAAGAATCTATAAATAATTCAAAGGCTGATTGTTAATTCAATCAGCCTTTCTTGTTCTATATAAACCTTTAATAGTAGTTTTGTTGCTTAGCATAATCAAGTAGAAAAATGAACGATAATTTTGGAATTAAAAAAGCACTCGAAGTGCTTGGCATAAAGCAGCATAATGCAGGTGTTTCAACTGGTGCCAACTGGTTAGAGTCTGGCACCAATAAATTGGTTTCTATATCTCCTGCCGATGGTCAAGAGATTGGAACCGTAACTGAAGCTACTGGGGAAGAATACGATGCCGTAGTAAAAAAAGCAGAAGAAGCTTTTAAAAAATGGCGAATGGTTCCTGCTCCTAAAAGAGGAGAGGTGGTTCGTCAGATTGGATTGGCACTAAGAAAATATAAAGAGCCTTTGGGTAAATTGGTTTCTTACGAAATGGGTAAATCTTATCAAGAGGGATTGGGCGAGGTGCAAGAAATGATCGACATCTGTGATTTTGCTGTAGGTCTATCTCGTCAGCTACACGGATTAACCATGCACTCCGAGCGACCTAACCATAGAATGTACGAGCAATACCACCCATTAGGTGTAGTTGGCATTATTTCTTCCTTCAACTTTCCTGTAGCAGTGTGGTCATGGAACACCATGTTAGCTTGGGTATGTGGTGATGCTTGTGTGTGGAAACCTTCTGAAAAAGTGCCTTTATGTAGTATTGCTTGTCAAAACATAGTTCAAGAAGTATTTGCAGCTAACAATGTGCCCGAAGGTATTTCTGGTTTGGTAAATGGCGATTATAAAATTGGTGAATTAATGACCAATGATAAACGTGTGCCTTTGATTTCAGCAACTGGTTCTATCAGAATGGGCAAGAAAGTAGCCGCTGCTGTGGGATCTCGCTTAGGTAAATCACTGCTCGAGCTTGGTGGTAATAATGCGATTATAGTTTCGCCTGATGCCGATTTAAATATGACCTTAGTTGGAGCTCTTTTTGGAGCTGTTGGTACTTGCGGTCAACGTTGTACTTCTACACGAAGACTAATTATTCATGAATCGGTATATGACGAGGTAAAGAATAAATTGGTAAATGCTTATGGCCAGTTAAGCATTGGTAATCCATTGGATGAAGCCAACCATGTTGGTCCATTAATTGATAAAACGGCTGTTGAGCTTTATCAAAATGCCATTGAGCAAGCTAAAAAAGAAGGAGGAAATGTAGTTGTTGAAGGAGGTGTACTAGAAGGAGAAGGGTACGAATCTGGAGTGTATGTAAAACCTTGTGTAATCGAGGTTGAGAATCATTATGACATCGTTCAAAATGAAACCTTCGCTCCTATTTTATACCTTATCAAGTATAAAACCATTGAAGAAGCAATGGGAATGCAGAATGGTGTAGTTCAAGGACTTTCTTCAGCCATTATGACGAACAACCTAAAAGAGGCTGAGTTTTTCTTATCCCAAGCTGGATCGGATTGTGGAATTGCTAATGTAAATATTGGAACTTCTGGAGCTGAAATTGGCGGTGCTTTTGGTGGCGAAAAAGAAACAGGTGGAGGTCGTGAGTCGGGTTCTGATGCTTGGAAAGTATATATGAGAAGACAAACAAACACCCTTAATTATGGCGATGACTTGCCACTGGCCCAAGGTATTAAGTTTGATTTATAGCATATAAAAAAATACTCCCGGCCATGTGACAGGGTTTTCTATTTAAAGGATGCTATGTTGAGTAGCATCCTTTTTAATTGCCGTTTAACCCGGATTATGCAATAGAATTCGTAATGAGAAGACAAAATGCAATAAATCAGAAGTTTATATTCGAAAAGCATAGCACCGCTATGGTTAAGAGGATAAACTTAGTAAAACGACTGATTTGC
>JAKISE010000088.1 GCA_021648745.1 Cyclobacteriaceae bacterium | reverse complement strand
TGTAAAATAGATAATTAGTGTCCTTAAAAAAGGACACTAATATATAAGCAAAAGGACATGATAAATATTTTAGAAAAAAATAAGATCTACAATTTTCCTTTGCTTATTTAATATTTTTGAGTAAAAGTAAATAATTTATAATAATAAAAAATAATTTTTTTATTGTGGCCCTTGCTTTGCTTTAAAATCGCGATAGATCTATACAGCGTTGAATAATTCTAAAGATTATCAAATTATGTGGAACAACCTTTACCAATACAACCAAAATTTACCCAAGGAGAGAAGAATTAATGCGATAGGCATAGATTATGAAAGACAACGACCGGCTATTCATGCTATTGAAATATTGCTTCATGCTTTACATATTGAACAGGCATTTGAGCAACAGGTTTCGAGATTAATTGAGCTAAAAGAAAACGAGAAGGGTTTTGATCCTGAAGAAGAAACCCTTAAAATCTTTAAAGAACTAAGTACTGAATTACATGGAATTAAATTTGCTCATTTGAAAACGGACGAAAATTATAAGTACCTACTGAGGATTCTAGATAATAGCGCAAGCCACCTTAGAATGACAGACCGAAACAAAGATTTTGTAAAGAACCTTTCCAAAGTTTACAACCCCGAAAAAAAATATTTTGGTCAATTGGGTGGAGTGCATATTCGTTGGGAAAAGAATTTCACCTTTGCCAGACAACTTATTGCAAATTTTGAGAACCTAGACATGAACAATGTAGAGGTGCTGCCAGTTCGTTATTACAACGCTTTTAATACGAGTAGAAATGGCGAGCGAAAAATGACTGGAGGCGGATTTAACTTTAAGGTAAATGGTAAAGAAACAGTTTTTGAAACGGAATTTGGGAGCAATATAGAAAATGGTATTTACCTATTGGACATTGATAAAATGCCTGAAAAATTATCAAAGAAAGTACCAAAAGGGTATAATTATATGTTGTACGTTAAAGGAACCAGAGCATTGAAGTGGAAAAGCTAATGTTGTTTAGCCGAACTGGTAACATTCGCTAAAACAGCATAGGGCGATAGTGCTAAATTGCAAGTTCAAAGCTTTGCATTAGCTCCGCCAAATCTTCGATTTGGGCTCGTGTCTATTGATTTGGTTGCCCAAATCAAAAATTTGTCTCATTGGGTCACGAAAATTTTGTACCTTTAAATCCCTACGCAGTTTAGCGTAAGCGTTGTATGCAGTTACCTACTCTCCAATCCTCGTCTGTATAGAATCCACATAGCGGATAAAACAATAAAGGTGATTATCGAGAAAATCAATTTAACATTTAAAAGCTTATAAAATTCAATGTTGGCTCCCTGGTTGGTAATACTAGGGCTAGACCACCATATCATCTCGATGATTCCTGAAAGTATCAGTGACAACCCAATCCACTTATAGTTTTTAGAATAAAGAAAAACACCAATAACAATTATTAAAAACCCTGCAAGCCAAAAAACAATGAGTTCCCGAGTCTTTTCTTCTTTAGACTCCCAGTCTCTTATGGCTCTTTCATATTTAGATTCGACAGAACGTAGTTCGTTTAATTCCTTAAATGATTCTCTTAGCACTTCTTCAGTTTTGTTTTTTTCAAAATCGGCAACAGCATTGTGTGATTTTTCATATTGAACTAAAAGTGAGTCAAGTGAGACTGAACTCTTTATTTCAAGCGTTACATCGTCCTCAAATTCGTCCAAAACAGAATGGTTGTTATAAAAACCACGAACATAAGAGTGTCTAACAGTTTGGGTAATTACTACAACCATTGAAATTATGAATAATGTCGTTATTAAGTTTTTCATTTGTTAAGGCCCCCAAGTATTAATTATTTATAGTTTAAATGTGATAAAGTATACTGACTAACGTCAAATTTTGCTTCTTATTATCAGCGTGTTACGAATTCTGTTTTTAACCCGAAATATGCAATAGAAATTCTATTACTAATACAAACTGCTGCAAATCAGAGTAACACGTAGTCAAATCAAAGATTTGACGGAACTTGCTACAAGAAATGAACTTAGAATTTAACCACAGAAACCCTATTGAGTTTTATTGGTTGTTGTGGTGTCGTTTTTTTATTTTTTTACGGAAATTTTAGTCCGAGTTCATTTACATCTTTATCGACTTTTACCCATTCAACTCTGTCATCAATGTCCTTTTCTATGGGACTAACAATCATAAATAGGTCAGTCAAATAAATTACTTCTACAGTTCTCTTGTTGTATCCTAAAGCACCAACATCTTGCATTTGAAATTCAACTTTCTTAAAGTTCAAATGTCCATTTTGATAAATTATCTTTTGAGTTCTCCATGTGGACGCAGAAAACGCAATTTTTAAAGGTCCAATTATTAAAATTCCAATTAATACCAATGTCGGAATTGCCGAGCCAATAATTTTCCATTTTCTGGTTTTACAAGTCCATAGATTCCAAATCAAAGTCAGAGGAGTCAATGCCATAATTCCATAGTATGTAAATGACTTTATCGCCTGGCTTTTGATTTCAAATGAAGTTAGTCCTTCAAGCACAAAAAGTAAGATTGTGAGAATAAAAATTTCGTTCAAAATTTTCGATATGTATTTTTTAATCTTCATCTTTTAATGCACCACAACGCCACGCTATGTTTAGTGCGCCAGCTTAGTTTAACACCCCGAAACTAATAATTTTTGCGGAGCTAGCCTCGCCCGAGAACCACTTAAAACTTACCAACCCCAGATTCGCACGCCAAGAATGCAGCTTGGCATTTTTAACAGACAACCGATTAGCAAAAATTATGGCACCTTCCCACGAACCTTTTTAAGTCCCCCGAGAACCTAGCCGACCGAGCATTAAATATAGGATTTGTTGTGGTGCGTTTTTATTTATTTAATTCAAAAAAATCTTTCATCTTATTGTGTAATAATTCAATGTCCTTTCCTTCATTAATAACTTTGAAAATATCAGCATGAATCGAACAATCAAACGTCTTTCCGTTCCTGATTTTTAGTAAATGTGGGAATTTCGTGTAATTTTTGAATGCGTAAAAGGCATGTGAAATAAATTCCTTTTCGTAAGATTCTAATTGAATTTTTCTTCCTTTTAAATAAATTATTTCAATTTCATCCTGAAGAGCTGGGATAAGAGTTGAAGTAATAAAATCACTTCCTTTTTTTCGGTTATTGTAACAAAAGAAATTTTTCCCATTCTGAGTCTTTAACCACAATGAATATTTTCTTTCAAAATTCCTTGAGTTATACCAGTCAATTGGGTAATAAATTATTAAAAACGGTAATATTACTATCAATGCAATTATTGAAATAATTATTAATAGTAAGTCTAATATTTTATCTTTAATTGTAATCATTTGGGTAATGCACCACAACGCTTACTGTAAACACAGTAAGGACTTAAAAGTACAAAATTTTGATAACCCACGTAGGCAAACTTTTTGATTTGCTAGCAAATCACAGTAACACGTAGTCAAATCAAAGATTTGACGGGCTGGCTACAAGAAATGAATTGAGTGTTTAACAGATGAAACCTTATTGAGCACAGAATGTTCTACACCGTTTCTTCTAAAGTTCATTAATCGTTTTTTCTATTTCCGCTTGATAAACTTCGTCAAATAATGCCACATAATTATCGGATGTCTTGTAACCTTTCTTTATTAAAACGAGTGCCTTGTTTAAATTTTCATAACCTGCTTGTGCGTTATTAAGTTCGATATAAGCAAGACCTTTGTAATAAAATGCTTCACTACTTTTTCCCCACAATCTAATGGTGTTATCATAATATTCAATAGCCTTATTCTGCTCACCTAATAAATGTAAAGTTCTTCCTTTTTGAAAATAGAGTTGATGTGAAATCCAACTTTCATCGTGTCCTTTTAGTTCAGACTCAATTGCTTCATTAAATAGTTCTAAAGCTTTATAATATTGTCCCATTTCTTTATAGCATAGTGCTTTTGCATACAGTATATTATCATCCCCAACATAATCATCAAAATCAGGTGTAAAAGAATCATATCTGTTCAAGTGAAATAGAGCTTTTTCATAATCTCTGTAATAGTAAAGCAGTACCCAACCATAATAGCCATCTACTTCTTTTGGTTCCAATTCCGAAGCTTTGTCTAAATATTCGATGGCTTTGTTAAAATTGCCATTTTTTGTATTTTGAATTGAAACTAAATGATATTGTGAGGCACTAAATTTTTCCAAATTTTTTATTGATGTTTCAATCATTTCATTTCCTTCTTCTTCATATCCAAACCATTGCAATTGTGCCCCAATAGCATAGTTTATTATGTAATATGCTCTTGGTTTAATTGTAACAAAAAGTAAAATTAGCACAAAGATGATACTGAGAAGAGTAAATAAAATACGTTTAATCCATTTCTTCATTTAGGTAAAATTTCTTTAATGTCTCCATTACTTATTTTGATTGCTATAAATTTAAATGAGTTTATGTTTTCATTTTCATCATTAGTTCCAGGAATCCAATTATCTAATTCCTTTGCTATAGAAATGGTCTGATTTACAATAGAATCATTTAACGTTGTTGGTTCATATTTTAGATTGTACGTTTCAAACTCATAATTCCCTGCTTCCCCCTTACAATTAATATCAAATCGAATTTTTACTATACCAGAATTTATACCATTTTTTACGGGGATGTATTCATTTATATATTTTTCCTTTATTGCATACATTCCACCGTTATACTCTAGACCTGTAAAGTAATATGGTTTAAGTATTCCTAATCCACACAACTCCAATTCCCCTGACTTACGATTGCAAGAAAAGAATGCTATGATAGTTAAAATGCAAATTAAATTCCTCAAATGAATCTTTAAATGGTGTAGAACATGTCGCTAACCAGCACTGTTTGCTTGTAAGCGTTTGTAATTGTTTAAAGATAAGAATTTAAAACAACTCCTTTGCTATCCTATACACAGGCTCTGCCTTGCCCATGGAGTAATAATGTAAGGTAGGCACATTATGCTCCATTAGCTCCTTAGATTGTTGAATAGCCCACTCTACTCCTACTTCTTTTGCCTGCTCGTTGGTGGCACATTTTTCGAGGGCATCTCCTAAATCTTCTGGTAAATCAATATGAAAAATACTGGGCAGAATATTAGCTTGCTTAAGTGTCGTAATTGGTTTTAATCCTGGAATAATTGGAATATCAATTCCTTCGGCTCTACATTTATCCACAAAATCAAAATACTTCTGGTTATCGAAAAACATTTGCGTAACGATGTAATCCGCTCCAGCTTCTACTTTTTGTTTGAGGTATTTTAAATCACTTTTCATATTAGGAGCTTCAAAATGCTTTTCTGGGTATCCCGCCACGCCCATACAAAAATCGGTATGAGCTGCATTTTGCAAATCATCGTCTATGTAAATGCCATTATTCATATTACCCACTTGATTTAGCAAGTCAATAGCATAATTATTACCATCGGGGTCAGGCACAAACCGAGGTTCAGATTTAATGGCATCACCTCTAATGAGAAGCACATTATCGATTCCTAAAAAATTAAGGTCAATCAGAGCGTTTTCAGTTTCTTCCTTACTAAACCCTCCACAAATAATATGTGGTACCGTATCCACATCATATTTATTAGAAATAGCCGCACAGATACCTACGGTTCCTGGACGTTTTTTTGTTGCTTTTTTTTGAAGCAAGCCATTGGGCATTTTCTTATAGACATATTCCTCTCTGTGGTAGGTAACATCGACAAATGGTGGATTAAACTCCATTAATGGATTTAAATGATCGAATAAATCATTGATATTATCTCCTTTTTTAGGTGGAAGGATTTCCAAACTAAATAAGGTCTTTTTTGCGTTTTTTATATGTTCTACTACTTTCATAAAAATTGGTGTTATAGTTGGGTAGTGTTTTAGTGTTGTGGTTTCCTAAACGTTGTCTTACAATTTAGTTCGTAAGTATCGAATAAGTCCTAATATTAATTTTCTTGTTACATCGACCTTATTATGATATTCCCCTACAGTTTCTAGGTCTAAATATTTTACATCTTCAAGGATATACAGCATACTTTTTACCTCCGCAGCAGATGCATTTGAAAAATCAAGAAAGCGAATAAACTCTTTATTGCTTTTGCGTGCGAAACCCTCTGCAATATTATTCATAATGGATAAAGCCGCTCGTTTTAACTGGCTCTTGGTATCAAAGTCTTTTGCTAGATTTCCTTTATCGCATTCTTCATAAATCAATTTCACCAAAACTCTTGCTTCCTTCCAACAATCTAAGTCTTCAAATTTTTCAATTTTAGGCATAATTTCATATTTTAACTATTAAACTAAGCAACTCCAACACCAAAACACTATCAGTAATTAAGGTTTGGCTTTAGCCATTTTTCAGCTTCTTCTAGGTTAATTCCTTTACGCTTAGCATAGGCCTCCACTTGGTCTTTACCAATTTTACCTACTCCAAAATACCGAGCATCAGGGTGTGCAAAATAAAATCCACTTACCGATGCAGCTGGGTACATCGCAAAGCTTTCTGTTAACTCAATACCCGTATTTTTCTCCACTTCCAATAAATCAAACAAAGTTCGCTTTTCGGTATGGTCAGGGCAAGCAGGATAGCCCGGTGCAGGGCGAATACCTTGATAGGACTCATTTATTAATGAATCATTATCTAACTTCTCCTCCGGAGCATAGCCCCAAAGTTCTTTTCGAACCTTGGTGTGCATAAGCTCTGCGAAGGCCTCTGCTAACCGATCCGCCAACGCCTTTACCATAATAATATGGTAATCATCGTGGTCCTTTTCAAACTTTTCAATCAGTTTTTCAATACCTAAGCCTGTTGTAACTGCAAAACCACCAATAAAACCTCCGTTTTGTGCAGAAGTAGGAGCTACATAATCAGCTAAGCTATTGTTAAATCTTCCTTCTCCTTTTTTATTTTGCTGACGCAAGAAATGTAATGTAGCCTGTTTGTTTTGCTTAGCTTCATCACCAAAAACATCAATCATTTCGTTTTTACTTTCAGCAGGATAAATTCCTATTACGGCCTTCGCTGTTAAGCTATTTTCTGAAATAATATCATCAAGTAAAGTGTTAGCCTCCTCAAATAATTTTGTTGCTTCTTCTCCAACCACTTCATCTTTCAATATTTTAGGGTATTTCCCTTTCAACATCCACGTATTAAAAAATGGTGACCAATCAATAAAACTTCTTATTTCTTTTAAAGGGTAATTTTCGAATACTTTGGTACCAATAAAGTTAGGAGTTAACCTCTCTTGGTTACTCCAATCGACTACTTGTTTATTGGCAATGGCTTTCTCAATGGGAGGAAGAGCCTTCACTTCTCGTTTGGCTAAATAATTTTCTCGAAGTGTTTTGTATTCTTCCTTAATGGACGTAAAAAATGTATCGTTTTTAAGTAATTCACCAGCCACAGGCACACTTCGAGATGCATCGTGTACGTGAAGTACAGGGCCACTGTATTCAGGGTCGACCTTAACAGCAGTATGAATCCTACTTGTGGTGGCTCCACCAATCAAAAGAGGGATTTTAAACCCTTCTCGCTCCATCTCTTTTGCTACATACACCATTTCATCCAAAGAAGGCGTAATTAATCCACTCAAACCAATAATGTCAACGTCTTGTTCCTTGGCGGCTTGCAGAATTTTATCAGCCGGCACCATTACCCCTAAATCAACAATTTTATAATTATTGCAAGCCAATACTACGCCTACAATATTTTTACCAATATCGTGCACATCGCCTTTTACGGTAGCCAGCAATATTTTAGATTGAGACCGAGCACCCGCTTGTTTGGCGGCTTCAAGGTATGGCAATAAATAAGAAACTGCCTTTTTCATTACACGAGCACTTTTTACCACTTGAGGTAAAAACATTTTTCCTGAGCCAAAAAGATCACCAACGGTGTTCATCCCATTCATTAAAGGGCCTTCAATCACCTCTAAAGGTTGGTCGAAATTCTTACGGGCTTCTTCTGTATCGTCATCTATATGCTCAGTAATTCCTTTTACAAGGGCATGACTTAATCGATCTTCCACCTTTTCTTCACGCCAAGAATCATCTACCACCCGCTGCTTTGCAGAACCTGTTACAGTTTGAGCAAAATCCAATAGCCTCTCTGTGGCATCATCTCTTCGGTTTAAAAGCACATCTTCTACATGCTCCAATAAGTCTTTAGGAATTTCATCATATACCTCCAACATTGCAGGATTTACAATGCCCATATCCATTCCATTTTTTATGGCGTGGTATAAAAAAGCAGAGTGCATCGCTTCTCGAACGGCATTATTCCCTCTAAATGAGAAGGACACATTACTCACGCCTCCACTAATTTTTGCTCCTGGCAAATTTTCTTTTATCCATTTAGTAGCATTGAAAAAGTCAACCGCATTATTACGGTGCTCGTCCATTCCTGTAGCCACAGGAAAAATATTAGGATCAAAGATGATGTCTTGAGGCGCAAATTTCACTTGATCAACTAGGATTCGATAGGCACGTTCACAAATTTCAATTCTTCGATCATAATTATCTGCTTGTCCATCTTCATCAAAAGCCATTACGATTACCGCAGCACCATACCGTTTTATTTGTGTAGCTTGGTAAACGAACTCCTCTTCCCCCGATTTTAAACTGATGGAGTTAACAACTCCTTTTCCTTGCACACATTTTAAGCCTGCTTCAATAATTTCCCACTTGGAAGAATCAATCATAATGGGCACTCTAGAAATATCGGGCTCAGAAGCAATTAAATTAAGGAACAGAACCATGGCTGCTTTGCCATCGATGAGGCCTTCATCCATATTTACATCAATGATTTGAGCACCATTTTCTACTTGCTCACGAGCAACAGAAAGTGCTTCTTCGAAGTTCTCTTCTTTAATTAATCTCAAAAATTTCTTAGAGCCTGTTACATTAGTTCGCTCACCAACATTTACAAAATTAGATTCAGGGGTTATTACGAGGGGTTCGAGACCGCTTAAAACTAGAGGTGTATTTTTTTTGAATGCCATAATTAAAAATTGTTAATTGTTAATTCATTCGTGGGCTATGCTGTGCAGCCAAATCCGCAATCACACGAATGTGATCCGGAGTAGTACCACAACAGCCTCCGACAATATTTAGAATCCCATCATTTAAAAAGTCTTCAATTTGCGAACCCATTAGTTCTGGGGTTTCATCGTACTCACCAAATTCATTGGGTAAGCCGGCATTAGGGTGAGCACTTACCATAAAAGGGGCTTTCTTGTCCAATATCTGCAAGTATTGCCTCATTTCTTTGGCGCCAAGGGCACAATTAAGCCCGATACTGAGCAAAGGCATATGCGACACTGATGTTAAAAAGGCCTCCGTAGTTTGACCAGAAAGGGTTCTTCCACTAGCATCTGTAATGGTTCCAGAAACCATAATAGGAATTTCTTTATTTAGCTCATCAAATACTTCTTGGATTCCGAATAAAGCAGCCTTGGCATTTAGCGTGTCAAAAACTGTTTCTACTAATAATAAATCAGCGCCACCTTCAATTAAGCCTCTGGCTTGCTCTTTATAAGCGTCCTTTAGCTCATCGAATGTTATTGCCCTAAAACCGGGACGATTTACATCTGGTGATAAGGAAGCTGTTCGGTTGGTTGGTCCCATAGAACCAGCCACAAAGCGAGGCTTATGTGGTTCTTTAGCTGTAAACTCATCGGCTACTTCTTTCGCCAACTTTGCTGACAAATAATTGATGTCATAAACTGCTTCTTGCAAATCGTAATCTGCTTGAGCAATACTAGTTCCACTAAACGTATTTGTTTCTGCAATATCAGCCCCTGCTTCAAAATACTCAGCATGTATTGACCTTAATACATCTGGTCTAGTAAGTGCTAACAAATCATTATTACCCTGCAGTGGTTTCCAATGATTTTTAAATCGCTTGCCTCTAAAATCTTCTTCGGTTAACTTAAACCGCTGAATCATTGTACCCATGGCACCGTCTAGTACAAGGATTCGTTCTTTTAGTATTTCTCTTATATCCATTCCATCTATAATTAAGCTTATAAAGAAAGAATGAGAGGTGTAAGCGTATTGCTCAACTCATCTTTATCCCGCTATTTGCGAAAATGGGAATTAGCACCAAGTTTGCCAAGGTTGCTAAGACATCTCAGGGCCCATCCCTCCGTCTTTCTTGATAAGTTGTACAAAGGAACAGAATTAAGGTTAGAAAAGAAAGAGTATAGAATGATACAAAAAGAAAGCCTAAGGAAATTCTTCCTTAGGCTTTCTTAATTTATGTAACTTAAGGTTCTATTTAGAAACTAAAACTCTTTGTGAAGTTATACCGGTATTGGTTCTTAGAGAGAAAATATAAACTCCGTTTTCAAGATTATAATTTTCCAGTTTAAAACGATAACCACCAGAAGGTTTTTGTCCTAAATCGTAGGCCTTAACTCTTTGACCTGTAACAGTCATAATTTCTAAGCTCACCGCACTCGTTGCTGTAAGCTGATAATCTATGGTAAACCTACCATTGGATGGCACAGGATACACCTGATAAGCACTTACTTCTGAAGGCTTTTCTAACCCTAGTGGTTCAGTTTGAATATAAATATTATCTACTGACCAACCCCAACCAACATTTTGTGCATTTGAAAAAAGCCTAAACCTAAATAGAAGTGTATCTCCAACACTAAAATTATCTATTAAATCAATGGCATGGTCAATGTATAATGAGGTGTTAATTTCACGAGTTCCATTATAGGCATCTAGCCAATTCGAATTGGCACTTGCATTATAGCCATCTTCAATGGGAATCCAATTTAATCCATCTTTGGTTGCCTCAACCACCACATAGTCGTTAAAGGCAGCCTCTCCAAAACTTGAGCCTGCATCTCCAGGCTCCACTAAAGCTATATCTTTGTAATTAAAGATAGAATTAGTACCTGATACAATAATGGGTTGCTTTAAGATATTCGATAATTCTGAATTAGTTTGGTAATTATGAGGCGATTGTAAAGCCTGATTAAGGGTTTCTTCAAATGGGTTAATTCCTAATCCGTTTAATATATGGTTAGAGGGGTTATTAAAGAAAACTCCGCTTTCAGTAGCTGTATTAAAAATACTTAAGGCAACAACGGGCGATCGTTCCGATTGAAAAGGAGCTCCGTTAAAATAATTAATCATTTTAACCTCTTTGTTTCCTGCTGAAATGCCTTCTAAATATAAAACATACTCCCCTGCAGTTGCAGCAAGCAAGGTAGTATTATAAACTTCATCAATAAATATCCGAATCGAATCAAAAGGTTCCGCTACATTTAATACAAGGGCTAGTTCTTTTTGAGGACTCGTTCCATAAGCTGTAATTGTAGGCGTTTCTTTAAAATTTGTTTGCGAATTACTTACTGTTGCCGTCCAAATGCCTCTACCATGTGTAGCAATTACAATTTGATTATCTTGTCCTTTCATATCCCAAACAGCTACTTTGGGCATGTTACTATCAAGCAAATTCCAAGTAGCTCCATTATCCAGCGATTCCACTATACCGATGTCCGTACCAGCCCATAAAATATCTGGGTTATCTGTATGTACATATAAACAATACACAGCAACATCCGGAAAACCAGTACTACTGGTAGTGTTTGTTCCAAATCCAGAAATATCTGTCCAGGTTACTCCTAAATCATTTGTTCTTAAAATTTTAGCGCTTTTGGCAAACGAAAATAACACATAAGCTGTGTTGGGATCAGTTGGGTGAGAAGCCAGCCTTGTAATTCTTCCTGACACCTCTGATGAACTACTTGTTTCTGTAAATGTTGCACCTTGGTCGGTAGATACATGAATTCTTCTACTACTCGTATTTATTCCACTACCAGCCCACACAATATTAGCATTGGCTCTTGATACCTCTACATCTAAAAATATGCTTCCACCCCAAAAATCAGTTATGGAAGTTAAGTTCCAATTTTGACCAAAGTTTTCGGATTTAAAAACTCCGGCTGAAGATACGGTATAGATTACATCCGGTAAAGCTTTTGAGTTGGCTAATTTTGATATAAAAGGGTGATCTCCACTTAGCCCACTGATAGCATTAACAAACGAAGCTCCTCCATTGGTTGATCTCATGAAATTATTAAATTGCGAGCCTCCAATTAATTTGTCAGGGTCGTTATTATTCCACAGTACTTCAAACCCATCTCCACCAATTTTAAAACTATAATTAGTAGTGGCATCGGCACCCACCGGAGATTGCCAGGTACCGTTATCCTGCAAGCCTCCAAAATAGGCATCTTCTCCAGGCTTTTTGTCTGCTCCGTAAAACTGCCCTGTATTATAGGTGTTACCCACCATAGTCCAATCTCCTTCGGTTACACCGGGGTTAGCAGATGTTTTAGATATAAAAGGGCCACCATCAGTAGAAAGTAAAATTCTAAATGTTTTAGCTGCATCATCTTCTTTTATCGCTACTAATTCGTGATGGTCAGGGTGCACATCAACCCCAAAAGTGCTAAACGAATTAGTTCCATCAAAATCATTATAAGGGTCGGTCACAATATCAGTATCTGCATTTAATACATCAACTTCGGTAACAATAATATTTAGCGTTGAAGAAGGCAAACTTGCCGCATTCCAAGTAGCACCAGGTGTTAATACAGGCCAGAAAAAATACATCTCTTTAAAAACATGCCCTCCATTTGCAGCAATACTGGCATCTGGTGTAGTTGCATTATAATCAACATTATTAATGTATAAATACTCTCTGCTATGGGTATCAGTAGCACCACTTGTATTAGATTCAAAAAGATTAAACACACCATCAACTTGTTGATCTCTAAACGATACCATTAATTGGCGGTTTGCATCAGTATCCCATACTTCAAACGGCACATCTACATAGTCCTGATACGTATAATCACTATCAGCAACACCTGCTCCTTGCCCTGAAGGCACAGTAAATCGGTGTGCTTTTTGTGATAAGCCTGCGCCAAATCTTATTTCTACACTTATGTCATTAGCGTCATCTCCTATGTCTAAAGCACCTCCAAATATGGCGCCTCCAAAGTTTACAAACGACATAAAAGTGTCTGTCCCGTTTTCTTCTACATTATAATTTATTGCTGTTGAGCTGCCTCCGGCACCTAATACTACTTTAAATATAGAAACACCTCCTACATATACAACATCTTCGTCATAAGGAGAACATAAAACTGTGTTATCAAACCATCCTTGGTTACGCAAATAATTAGCAGCACTGCCACCAAATGAAACATCTACCAACGACCAACTAACTCCTGCATCAGTAGAAACGTATAAGTCAGAGCCTGAACCTGTTGATGACCCTTCGGCAGATGCAAATACCCTATTAGTATTAACAGGCGAAACAGCAATTTCTACTCTGCCACTAGGACTCATTCCTGTATTAGAAAGCGTCCAGCTATCACCTGCATCAATAGATTTCCATACGCCTTCACCATTAGATGCAGCATATTGAATATTAAAATTGCCTGGTGTGGCTACAATGTGTTGGTATTTTCTACTTGATGAAGTAGATAAAAGTGTATTTGTCAGCAATTCAGATTTTATAAGCAAGACTGATAATGAGCGAATTATATAGGTATTAAAATTTAATCTTCGGGCTATTACTTTGCTACAATCAGGACAATAAAAGCTATATATTGCACTAATTAAAGAAGTGCACACGTTACCCTTTCGGGTAACTAAAAAGTACTCATCTTTATATGGGTATTTTAATAAAAAGGCAGACTGATGGAG
>JAKISE010000087.1 GCA_021648745.1 Cyclobacteriaceae bacterium | reverse complement strand
TTGCCATGGCACGTAAAAAATGTGATTCACCAATAATTTACGCTTTACTATTGCCCGAAAACTCACTATCAGGAAGTTCGCTAGTTAAGAAAATAACGTTATTGGCTAAATCTATGGTTTTGTAAAAAATAAGCCAATATCTCTGAACCATACCATCAGTGGGCTGCACATCGTTATCTAAAAAATCATTGGAAGAAATTCTAGACATTGACCCAATTAGCAGGCCAGGGATAAACTCCGAACCTATATAATAAGCATCGGAAACTCTGGATATTATTGTACTGTAAACACCATTTAATAACGCTTTTGCATCATTTTCATTTAGTACCACATTTGTAGGAACTAGGTTATTGGGTGGGTCGTTATCCAATACATTTGTTAATTCACAAGATGTTATAATAAATACGAGGGTTATATATATTGATAATTTTTTCATAATTGTTGTCTTTAATTTTCTTATTAGATAGGGCATTTAAAAACCTATTCTTACCCCTACTGTATATACTTTGGCAATTGGGAAACGATTATTATCCCTTCCTGCACTTATATCATTATTAAATAAATTGGAAGCTTCTGGGTCGGCACCAGGGTACTTCGTAATTGTTAACAGATTTTGAGCTGATACATATATGGAGGCACCACTTAAAAACCCTATTCGCTGTATTAACTCGTTCGAAAAAGAGTAATTGAGATTAAGGGTTTTTAGCCTTATATAAGAGGCATCATACACATACCGAGATGATGTTCTGTTGTTATTATTTGGATCTCTATAAACAAGTCTAGGAATATTGCTTGAAGGGTTTTCTGGTGACCATGCATCAAAAACAGCATCTATTTTGTTTTCGCCAGCAAAAGGAGTTCTGAAATTTGTATCACGAGCTAATCCAAAAGCATCAAGGTCATTGCCAATTGAAAACGTAAAAAAAGAAGATAACGTAAACCCTTTATAACTCCAGACACTATTAATACCCCCAAAAAAAACAGGTTGCGTATCGCCAATTATTTGTTGGTCAAGATTGGTAACTCTACCATCGGGTATGCCATCAGGCCCAGTTATATCTCTAAATTTTAGATCACCAGGAGCTGTTTCATCATCTTGATAAACACCAGTTTCAGACCCTGTATTTAAAGCATCTATTTCATCTTGAGTTTGAAAAATTCCTTCGGATACATAACCAAATATAAGTCCGATTGGGCTACCTTCTTTAAGCCTGCCACCTCCACCAAATCCTGTAAGAAAACCATCTTCATCTTTAAAGTCATCCGCAATTTTAGTAAGCTTATTATTGTTTTTAGTCAAATTAACTGATAGATTCCAATTAAAATCATCTGTTCTAATTACATCTCCACTTAATTCTATTTCAATACCCTTATTTGAGGTATTGGCAACATTAGCTATTATAGTGCCAAAACCTGTACTCCCTGGGGTAATGGCCGTAAATAATGCATCTTTGGTGTCTTTAATGTAATAGCCTACTGTACCCCACATTCTTCCTTTAAGAAATGCAAAGTCCAAACCAATGTCAAACTGATCAGTAGTTTCCCATTTTAGACTATTATTACCCAATTGGCTTAAAATTATTGAAGGATTGTCCCCATAAAAAGAAGCGCCATAAAGTGTTCTCCAAGTATAAGGGCCAAAATTTTGTTGGCCAGTTACTCCAGCACTTGCACGCAACTTTAGCTCATTTACAAACGTACTATTCTCTAAAAAAGACTCATTCGATAATTTCCATGCTACACCAACAGCAGGAAAGAATGCGTATTTATTATCGACAGCAAATTTCGAAGACCCATCTACCCTTGCTGATAGATTTAATATATATGTATCGTTATAGTTATAATTAACTCTGCCGAAATAAGAAGCTAACCCTGAGCTGGTTTCATTAGCCGAAGCGTTGGTAAAAACGGTAGCACTGGAAATATTGGTAAGTACATCGTTAAAAAAACCTTCACCCCAACTCAGGACATTTGAATTCTTAGACTCTTCAAAAGAAATACCTAATATAGCATCTATCTTACTATTATCAAATGATTTGTTATAGGTTAAGGTGTTTTGCCATAAGGTATTTGTAGATCTACTTCTGCTTTCTTGTGCATATCCATCCCCGTCACCACTAAACCTTCCCCAGCCTCCTCTAAATGTAAATTTTGGATAAAAACTTTTTTGATTACCATTATTATAATTTACTGCCAATAATGTTTTTAAGTGTAACCCATCAGCAAGTTTTAATTCTGTAAAAAAAGAGGTTAACAAAAGAAGTGTTTTATTACTATTTCTTGCTTTAGAAAGGGCAACAGGGTTTTGAAAACTAGAATATTGAGAAAAAGAATAATTTCCCAGTGAATCAAATACATCTAAATCGGGTCTAAAGTTATAAGTTGATTGTGTTATACCTCCATCAAGAAAATCCTGATTTGTAAAAGATAGGTTTATTTTAGAACCAAATTTCCAAACACTATTTACTTCTGTATCTAAACTTGAATTAAATGAAAACCTCTCAAAACCAGAGCCTTCATATACACCATTCTGGCTGTTAGCACCTAAAGAAACACTGTACCTTGTTTTTTTACTACCCCCAAATACACCAATAGTAAAATTTGTTGTTATGGGGTTTTCGGGGGTTATTTCATCTTCCCAATTGGTATCGGCATCTCCAAAATAAGAGCCATCTAAAACGCTTTGTGCAAAAACATCATTCGAACTTCCGTTTTCAACGGCTGTTGTCCAAGCTTCTCTAAATTGTGCTGCGTTAAGTACCTCTAAGGTGTTGGGTTTTTGCGTACTTACTGAAAGGTCAACATCAAATTTTGGTGCTCCTTCATATACGCCTTGCTTGGTAGTAATAATGATAACTCCATTAGATGCTCTGGAACCATAGATGGCAGCAGCCGAAGCATCTTTTAACACACTTATAGATTTTATATCTGCACTATTAATATTCCCTAAAGGTGTACTTATACCTCGTTGAGCCAATTGGTTTCCTAACTGCTGGCCTTGTGCTCCTCCTATAGGTATATTACTATTGGGTATTACGGGTATTCCGTCTATTACATATAAGGGTTGGTTAGAGCCAAATAATGAGGTAGTACCCCTGATTCGAACCCTAGCTGCGGCACCAGGTTGCCCTGAGGCACTTGAAACATGTACACCAGCTATCTGGCCTTGTAACGCATAATCCAAGTTAACAGTAGGAGCCTGATTGGTAATATTTTCAACTTTAACAACCCCAACAGAGCCTGTAAGGTCTTCTTTTTTTACGGTTCCGTAACCAATTACTACTACTTCGCTAAGGGAGGCAATGTCGGTTTCCAGTTGAATGTCTAAAAATTGCCTACCGCCAATTTCAACTTCCAACGTTTTATAACCAACAAAACTAATAACCAACGTGGTTGAGCCATCAGGAACGTTTAAGCTAAATGCGCCCTCTATATCAGTACTTACACCAATATTTTTCCCTTTTACCGCAACTGAAGCACCTGGTAATGGGTCTCCGTTTTCATCGGTTATCTTTCCTTTTATAATAATTTTTTCAATTTGCGCAGGTATATCAACGTCTTTTGTAGTTTTTTTTACGTCATTTTTGTCCGTCTCGCTATTAAAATGTTGCTTTTGCAGTACAATTTGCTTGTTTAGTAATACAAAAGATATACCAGTATTTTGAAACATATCTTCCAAAATAGTTTCCACTTTTCTATTTTTAACTCTAATGGAGATCTTCTTGTTTTTATCAATATCTTCGGTTTTATAAAAGAAATTAAAATCGGTCTTCGATTCTATTTCTTCAAAAACTCTTAAGTAATTAACTTCTTTTAAATTCAGGCTAATTTTTTTGTTTTGCGAATAGCCTGAATTGGCTTGTGCCTGAAAGAGTATGACAGTTAAAAACAATATAGTAAATTTCATTTTTAAATAAAATTTTGGAATGATTTTATTCAACCATTCCGTATGGTCTAGTTTTTTCATAAATTTGTATGGTTTTTTAAGTTTGTTTGTAAGCTTTAAAATCAATTTAATTAGCGGGAGATGTTGTAGCATTTCTCGCTTTTTTTGTTAATTAATGCGTGGTTCCCGATATTTCGGGCGATTCGTTTTTATAATATCATAGGCTTCTGGGTTTTATTGTTTACTAATTATTTACTGATGTTACTCAAAACAAAACAGATACAGTCATTACGAAGGAGGAACGACCGAAGTAATCCCCTTTTACAGTGTAAAAATGGGGATTGCCGCGCTGCGCTCGCAATGACGTAAATTGTTTTGCGTAATATCAGTTATTTACTTATTGTTCATCTTTCACTAATCACTATTTTTCTTCCTTCCATACGGTACTCAAACTCCGTATTCTTTTTAAAAACATCCAGTATTTCAATAATGGTTTCGGTTTTAAAGGTTCCGTTATAGCGTACCTTATTAAGAGCTGTGTGTTTGTTAATAATTTCTACATTATAATGGCGTTCCATTTCTTTTATAATATTTTCAAAGCGGTCGTTTACAAAGTAGAGTTTGCCCTCTGTCCAAGCAATGTGTTTTTTAATATTAACTTCATGCACGGTAAATACTTCCTCTTTTAAAGAAACCTGCTGGCCTGGCACAATGGTGGTGCTTTCGTTTTTACTGTATTTTTCTCCAGTTTCATATACTGCCACACTGCCTTCTACTAGCGTAGCAGAAGTATTATGCTCATTTTTATAACTACTTACATTAAACGTGGTGCCCAATACCTGCACGCTCATTTTGTCAGTACTTACCACAAACGGATTAGCTTTATTTTCTGTAACCGAGAAATAAGCTTCTCCGTCAAGAAATACTTCCCTAGTTCCTTTGCTGCTAAATGCTTTAGGGTATTTAAGTTTTGTTCCGGCATTGAGAAAAATATGAGTTCCATCCGATAATACAAGCTGAAATTTTCTTCCATAAGGAACAGTTAACTCATTATATACAATCGTTCCTTCTTTTTTTATTTTCTGCTTATACGAAAGTTTGTTAAATTGATGATTAACTATTTCCTGTCCGTTTTTATCAATAATTATCTCTGCTTGGCTTTCATCTAACACCTGAATGCTTCCATCAGCCAATTGTAAGGTTATTTGGGGTAGGGTTTTAGGCTTACTATTAAAAATAACTATATACAAACCATACGAAAACATTAATAACCCCGCAAAAACAGCCGCATATCTAAACCAGAGTGGTAGTTGACGTTTTCGAGCAGTAGGTAAAGAATCTATTTTAGTTAGTACCTGATCAAAAGCCTTAACTGTATTTACGTCAGTGTTCGTAAAATTTAGTATATTATTGTCGTTGACATGTTTTTTGAAAACTTTCTGATTTTCAGGCTCTTTTAGCCAGGTGTAAAGCGATTTTTTTTCTTCATCGCTTATATTGTTTGTTAAATATTTAGCTATTAATTCTTTCAAAGCGTGTTTTTTTTATTATTTCTACTGAGACGAAAAAAATGATAAAAACCCTTAACTATTATTTATTTTTTTTAATATTAAAAAAAATTAGGTCGCTTGGTGCTAACAAAAGGTATGGAGAATAAGTTATTAGCTATTGAATTAAAGAAGGGAAACAGAGAGGCATTCAGGGTGTTTTTTGATGCCCACTACCGCCAGTTGTGTAATTACATAGTAAGCTTTACCAGCGATTTTAAAGAGGCAGAAGACATCGTTCAAACTAGTTATATAAAATTGTGGACGGGGCGATCGGAGATAAAAATACATACTTCGCTAAAAAGTTATTTATATAAAATCGCCTACAATATTTACATTGATCAGTATCGAAAAAACAAAAAAGAAGAGTTGTTTTTTGATGCACTAAAGCATGAAGCATTGGCTGAACAAATAACCTATGAGGAAGATGTATGGCACAAAAAAACAGCCTACCTCGTAAAAGCTATAGAAACATTGCCACCCCGATGTAAAGAAATATTGCTTTTAAAGCAAGAAGGGCTGAAATATGCCAAAATTGCATCAAAATTAAATATATCTATAAAAACTGTTGAAGTTCAAATGGGAATTGCTTTTACCAAAATAAGGAAAGCATTTGAAGATTATTAATGTTTATTACTTACACATAGCAGCAGCAAGTGCCACATGTCTTTTCCCATTCATAAAGATTTGCTCTTCATCAATCAACAATTCTACCTCAACTGGAGGTAATTTATCGAAATTAAGTGTGAGTGTTCCTGTTTTTCCAAAAGAAGAGGTGCTCCAAGTTCCTTTGTGCTTGCCTTTATATTTACCAATATCACCTTTAACAATTCCTGTTCTCTTAAGCTTGCTCATAAAACTTCCATCTTCACAAAGCCATACTTCATTCACTGATTTAGTGCCTACTACATTACCGTAATGCATAAATTTTTTATTTCCTAAGAATTGTTTCCAATCAAACCCATCATACTCGTTTTTTATAATGGGGTTTACAAAGGTTACACTTTCCAAAAAATCGTCCACAGATTTCTTCATGTCTTCTAAATACTTGCCTTCGCATATTAATAAAGCCGAAACACACCTTCCATATTCACCACAACGAGCTGCAATAAATCCTTTGTTTATATTTTGATCTGTACCTGTAAGGATTACGCCAGAGGTGAGCAAGTCACCTTTCATCTCAAATTTTCCATCCGATTTAAGAACTCTGCCTTCTTCCAGTTCAAGTCCTTGAGCCCAGCCTGCTTTCATCATTTCAAAATTGGTTGTGTCGCCCAGTAAATAAATGGAACCGTCTAATCCTTTTAAAGAACTCAATAAAAAAATAGTAGAGTTTTGAGGAAGCATGCCCATCCATCCTTGAGGCACCACTGCTTTAAAGCCCAAAGTTGGGGTGTAAATTTCCTCTCCTGGGTTATATACCTCACCAGATGCAATTATTTTTTGCCCAAAGCTTATAATTGAAAGAAACATTAATGAGAATGATAAAACTGTTTTCATAAATTACTTTTTAGTTTCAACGCAACAATTTCTTTTTAGATGCATAAATTTCTTTTAACAAATGTAAGGTTGCTCGATTCAAAATATCAAAGACCTCTTGAAAACCTTGTTCCTCGCCATAATAAGGATCTGGAACATCTTTGTTTAGCCCCTGCAAATCAAACCTCCTTATTTTGTAAATTTTCGAATGTCCGTTTGGGTTAATTTTTTGGATGTTCTTCAAGTTTTCCTCATCCATTGCAATAATAAAATCGAAAGTTTCAAAATCTTCTTTAGCTAATTTTTTTCCGCTATGAGTATAGTCTACTCCATTTAACAGAGCATTGGCAACGCTTCTTTCATCGGGTGGAGCACCAATATGATAGGCCGCAGTTCCACAAGAATCGCACTCAAAATCATGGCTCAAATTATTCTCTTCAATATGCCTTTTAAATAAAGCTTCTGCCAGAGGAGATCGGCAAATATTTCCCAAACAAACAAAAAGCACTTTTTTCATAATCAAAAGGTTACCATACAGGTATTAATCATATTAATATATGAAAATAGAAATATTTTCAAGCTTGTTTATCATTGCAGTTGAAAAACCTCCACTCGATAGCCTTCGAGATGGAGGTTTTTTTTATTTTAGGGTAAAATACTTCAACATGGAATTTATTAAAGTTACTACCAACTACCAATCACATATTGCGCTAATAGAATTAAACCGGCCCAAAGAGCTCAATGCCCTAAACTTGCAATTGATGTTAGAACTTAGAGACAGTTTGAAAGAGCTTGATCAGGATGAGTCTGTTCGAGTTATTGTGTTAACTGGTAACGAACGCGCTTTTGCTGCCGGTGCCGATATTAAGCAAATGGCTAATAAAACAGCTGTTGATATGCTTATGGTAGATCAGTTTAGCACTTGGGATCAAATTCGTAAAACACGAAAACCACTAATTGCTGCCGTTTCTGGCTTCGCATTAGGTGGTGGTTGCGAACTGGCCATGACTTGCGACATGATTGTAGCTTCGGAAACAGCAAAATTTGGGCAGCCAGAAATTAAAATTGGGGTGATGCCTGGTGCTGGAGGAACACAACGACTTACTAAAGCCATTGGTAAAGCGAGAGCAATGGAATTGGTGCTTACAGGCAAATTTATTGATGCACAGGAAGCCCTTTCGTTTGGTTTAATTAACAAAGTTGTACCAATAGAAATTTATTTGGCTGAAGCTATGAACTTAGCACATGATATAGCTCAAATGTCTCCCATTGCTGCAATGCTTGCTAAAGAATCTGTAAATCGATCTTTTGAAACACATTTGGATGAAGGACTTCATTTTGAACGCAAAAACTTCTACCTCACCTTTTCATCCGAAGATCAGAAAGAAGGGATGCGAGCTTTTATTGAAAAACGGAGGCCTGAGTACAAGGGAAAGTAATGCATCCTTACTAACTAAGAAAATTCTACTGACCCAAGGTTCTTACAAGCCATTTGAGCGAGCAACATATTTCCATTATATATGTAATAAATCTATTATATTTGATATTATGTAAAGTATTATATACTTTTATTAAAAATACA
This sequence comes from Cyclobacteriaceae bacterium, assembly GCA_021648745.1. Taxonomy (GTDB): domain Bacteria; phylum Bacteroidota; class Bacteroidia; order Cytophagales; family Cyclobacteriaceae; genus JAKISE01. The sequence goes on along the minus strand of JAKISE010000087.1, from coordinate 5,596 downwards.
GCACTATGCATATTCAAATTTTCCCAAATTGGTTTAAGAAGTTGTCGTTAATTGTATTTCTATTTGCTTCGTTTTTGGCTGGGGCAGATGATTTTTTGAGAGGATATTCTGCTGGTTATAATGGCTCTCCTGTAAATTATACTGAATCAAAATTTGAAGATTCCAAAGTTGTAACTAACATGCTTGGTGGTAAAAATATTATTCATTTACTTGAGATTCTTGCCGTATTAGCATTGATTTCTTACATGCTTTCAAAGGAGAAAGTAGAAGACGATTATATAAACATCCTCAGGCTAGAATCATATCAACTGTCATTTCTAGTAATTAGTGTTACCGCTCTCCTTTTTCACACCCTTCATCAGGAATTTTTTTATGGCGTTTACGATTCAGTTAGTTTATTTGTTTGGTTATACCTTATCATATTTTATTTCAAAAAAAGATTGGCTTAATGAAAAACTTAGTTAAACTGGAACGTACAAGGCTTGATTTAACCCAAAGTCAATTAGCAGAGAAACTAGGTGTTTCAAGACAATCAATACATGCTATAGAAAGGAACAAATTCAATCCATCTGTTACATTAGCTATAAAGATGGCTAAATTTTTTAATGTAACCGTTGAGTATCTATTTGATATTTCTAACTAAAAATATTTCGCGCTTTTAGTTTATTCAGAACAGAAATTGAATAATAGTGAATAGCTAACTATACCTTACCAACTTGAGATAAATTTGATTATTAATCAACTATCTAAAACTAAACCCAAAACCTACATTTAGTGTGTTATACTCTTGTAACGTATATGCACCATGCAAAGTAAAGATTGCCAATTTTAATCGTACACCAGCTGTTGCTCTAAAACCACTGCCATCTACATTAAGTGCCACTGGATCTTTAATTGCTAGTCTATCAGCTACACCAGGAATTCTTATATAATAATCCCCATTTAAATTAAGATTCGTCTTAAAATTATCAAAGCCAATACCTACAAAGCCAGTAAACACCGAAAAAGTGGCAGAGCCCACAACCTCATAGGTAATAGTGTTTACACCGAAATTTGCAACTTGATTATCGAGCGGATTAAGATCTGGGTCTGAGTCTAGTTTATAAGTTAAATCAATATTTGTAAACCCTACGAAGCCAGATACGTCTAAAAATTTTACATTTTTCATTACGGGAATCCATTGAGATATGCTATGCATAACTCCTAATCCAAAATACTGATATTCTAAGCCACCACTGTTTTGAATTGTTGGCACCCATCTAACCTTCACTTCTGTTTTTTTATAAATACCAACTCCTAACTGAATAATAGGAGATGGAACCGCTGAGGCATTAATAGGCAGATCCTCTAAAATACCATCTAAGATAGGACCTTCTATAAAAGGACTTTGAGGATCTCCCTTGATTAAATACGACCGAACTTCGTTCGTGGTAGTTCCTCCCATTAAGGTTGGAAAGTTGTCATCCAAAGAAGGGTCATCGGTAAGATCCAACACCTGATAATTATCAGGGACAAATGTAAAACTTTGATCTATAGTAGGTACATAAGCAGCATTCGCACTTATAGTTAAATCAAAACCAAAGGACTTATGAGGCCGAGCTGTATTATACCACCCATTATTAAATCCATACCCTAACCCTTTTAAGGCAGGGGTAATATAAAAATTCATATATTGATTAAAATCTGATGTTAGTCCCACCACGTAATTATCAATATCGCCCTGTGTTGGTTGAGCCTTTAAAAACTGTGCCCCTCCCATTAAAATAAGTATTCCAATGATTCTAAAAGTAGGTATTTTCATAGTGAATGGTTTTATAATGCCAATTTAGTAAAAATACGGTTAACACTGCTAATAGTAACCAATGAAATAAATATAGAAGCACAAAACATGTAAAATAAAAGTTGTACATTTGTACTAATAATTATTATTATCTAATAATCAATATCATTGAAAGTAAAAAAACTTCTTTTAAATGCTCAATTGAAGGCTACTCACCAACGTGAGGTGATATTAAGCATTATACTTGATTGCAAAAACCACCCTTCTACAGAATATGTGTACAGCCTAACAAAAAAACAAATACCAAGTATTTCACTGGCTACCGTTTATAAAACCTTAGAAGCATTTGCCTCCAATGGTCTAATTTCAAAAACACTAACTGTTGAGGGCCAGGCTCGATACGACCCAAACCTTGATGCTCATGGGCATATTTATAGTGCCAACTCTAACGAAATTATTGACTATGTTGATGACGAGCTTAACACTTTGATTAGCAATTTTTTCAAGCAAAAAAAGGTAAAAAACTTTCATATAAAAAAAATTAGCCTCAATATTATTGGCGATAAAATAGATACAGAAAAAGCAATTGAAATTAAATAAATTTAAACTATCAATAAAAATAAATTATGTCATTAGTAGGAAAAAAAGCCCCAAATTTTGATACCCCTGCCGTTTTAAACGGTTACGAAATTGTAGATTCATTTTCGTTAGAGCAGTTTATAGGTAAAAAAGAAGTGTTACTATTCTTTTACCCAAAAGATTTCACCTTTGTTTGCCCAACCGAGATCCTTGCTTTTCAAGCTAAGCTTGATGAGTTCGAAAAAAGAGGAGTAGCTGTTATTGGTTGCTCTGTAGATACTGCTGAAGTTCATTTAGCTTGGTTAACTACCCCAAAGAACAAAGGAGGAATTGAAGGAGTAAAGTATCCTCTCGTTGCAGACGGAACGAAAACCATAGCTCATAATTATGGTGTATTGGCTGGTGATTGGGCATACAACGAGGATGAGCAGTTAGTTTTTGAAGGAGGCCCTGGTGTTGCATTTAGAGGAACTTTCTTTATTGATAAAGAAGGGATTGTAAGACACGAAAATATTAACGATTTGCCACTTGGCAGAAATATTGATGAGTCATTAAGAATTGTTGATGCATGGCACCATAACCAAGAGCACGGTGAAGTTTGCCCAGCAAACTGGGAAGAAGGGAAAGATGCGATGGCTGCCACTCCTGATGGCGTTGCTGATTACCTTGCTAATCACTAATCCTTTTAACGTCATTGCGAACATCGTGAAGCAATCTGTACATAAGTTCTGATAGATTGCTTCACCCAATTACATGCTCATTAAGCTTGGAATATAGGATTGGATTGGCAATGACGTTTCGGTTCGTTTAGTTTTTGAATTATTAATAACTAGAATAGAAAGAGGTTACTTTGGTAACCTCTTTCTATTTTTGCTCCTCATGAGAACCTTGCTGTATAATGTTTCCATCCTTTTATTAAAAGGGATCCTTCCGCTTTTGGCTAGGCTCAGTGCTAAGGCTAATTTATTCTACCAAGGCAGGAAAAATTTGTTTTCAACAATTGAATTAGAGCTACGAGGTAATTCTAATCCGTTATTCTGGGTACATTGCTCCTCAGTTGGAGAATTTGAGCAAGGTCTGCCAGTAATTGAATTATTAAAAGAAAAGCAGCCAACATGGAAAGTGGTTGTCACCTTTTTCTCCCCTTCCGGCTATGAGGCCGTTAACCACCCAATAATCGATTATAAATTTTATTTACCCATAGATACTAAAAGTAACGCAACCCAATTCATCAATTTGATTCAGCCTAAAGTAGCATTATTCATAAAGTATGAATTTTGGTATCACTTTTTAAAGGAGCTGAATGCCAAACAGGTTCCTACTTATTCAGTTTCATCTATTTTTAGACCCTCCCAAACATTTTTTAAATGGTATGGAGGGTGGAATAGAAAAATGCTCAGGCGATTCAACCATTTTATGGTACAAGATCAAGTTTCCTTAAAGCTGCTTAACTCAATAGGAATTAATAATGCTTCTTTAACAGGAGACACCAGATTTGACCGTGTGATAAAACTGAAACAGCAGGGTGCAACGTTTCCAGAAATTGATTCTTTTATCAGGGGTAAAAAAGTATTTATTATAGGTAGTTTAAGGCCAGAAGATGACGGCATTATATTTCCATTTGTGAATGCCAATCCTGAGTTTGCATACATAATTGCTCCACATGATATTACAGAAAAATATATCTTAAAAATCGAGCAGTCCATTTCATCTACCATTAGGCATTCTATGCTACAAGAGCATAGCAATAAAAAGGTGCTAATCATTGATTCAATTGGAAAATTATCGAGATTATACCAATTAGCAGATTTCGCTTATGTAGGTGGTGGATTTAGTGATGGCATTCATAATATACTAGAGCCTGCTGTTTATAACATTCCAATATTTTTTGGAAACCAGCATTATAAAAAATATAAAGAAGCCGTTGACCTAGTAAGGTTAGAGGCCGCTTTTCCTGTGCAAAATTCATCTTCTCTTGAAACATTAGTGAACAAATTTGCGAACCCTACAGTTTTGAAAAATGTTAGCAAAAAAATGGAGGAATATGTAAAATCAAATGAGGGAGCAGCAAGAAAAGTAGTATCCCTCATAAACGAACAAAACGCATCATGAAGGGTTTAGTTTATAAATCAACGGGGTCGTGGTATAATGTAAGGTTAGACGATGGCAGTTTTATAGAATGCCGGATTCGAGGTAAGATGAAGTTGGCAAAATTAAAAGTAACGAACCCAATTGCTGTTGGCGACATAGTTGAATTAGTGCTAGACCCAAATAACGAAGGAACCGGTATTATTTTAGATATTGATCCAAGAACTAATTATGTAATGCGTAAATCGGTTCATAAAGCAAAACAAGGGAGCTTAATTGCTGCCAATATTGACAGAGCCGTTTTGATTGTTACGTTGAATCATCCTAAAACATCACTTGGCTTTATCGATCGTTTTTTAGTTACAACCGATTCGTTCCGTATCCCTTCCACCATTGTTTTTAATAAATCCGATTTGTTATCAAAGCAAGAATTGGGTGCCATCGAATATATTACTTCAATTTACGAACCGATTGGAGTAAACACCTTGTTGATTTCTGCGCTTAAAAACAAAGGAATAGATGAGTTCAAAAAAATTATTCAAGGCCAGATAACATTGATGTCAGGGCATTCCGGAACCGGAAAATCAACCATTACCAATTTGCTTATTCCAGACTTAGATCAAAAAGTTGGAGAGGTGTCAGAATCCGTAAATAAAGGAGTGCACACAACCACCTTTGCGCAGATGTTCGAGGTAAACGCCTCCACCAAAATAATTGATACTCCTGGCATTAAAGAGCTAGGTCTTATTGGGATAGAAGATGATGAACTTTCTGATTACTTCCCAGAAATGAGGGCTTTGCTCGGCCAGTGCAAGTATAATAATTGTATGCACACCCACGAACCTAAATGTGCTGTAATTGAAGCTCTTGAAAATGAAGAGATAGCTGAAAGTCGCTATTTGAGCTATTTGAGTATGCTCGAAAATGAGGATAGGAGATGGTAAAAAAGGAGTGAAACCAATTAAAAAGGTTCCACTCCTAATATCAGGTTATTAACCTGGGTTCGACCTAAGGAATGCCATCAGCTTTAAGCGAAAGTTTCATAAACAACACTAATTTTTGCCGGACTAACGGGTTAATCCAAAGAAATTAGAGGCGGTTTAGGGAAGTTTCGCTAAAGCCCAAAGGGAAAATTTCTAGTAGGCAATC
>JAKISE010000007.1 GCA_021648745.1 Cyclobacteriaceae bacterium | reverse complement strand
ATAAATCAGAAGTTTATATTCGAAAAGCATAGCACCGCTATGGTTAAGAGGATAAACTTAGTAAAACGACTGATTTGCAGCAGTTTGTATTAGTAATAGAATTTCTATTGCATATTTCGGGTTAAAAGCCCATTCTAACAAATATCGGGTACATGGGTAAATACCAAGACCACTCTCTTGAATAGCGGAGACAATAAATCAGTTTAGTTAAATTAATTGCATCGAAAATCTTTTATTAAATACTGAAAAATTCACTACCTTGTGGCTTATTGATTAACTTTTTTGATAAAAATTGTTAGTCACTGCTTAAACCTAACAACTGAAAACCTTAAAACGATGGAAGAAGCTCCTTTAAAATTTATCGAAACTTGGAATGAATGGGGTAAATATGCGGCTATTTTCTTCATAGCTTTTGCCTTACTTCGAACAATTATTCATTTCTTGAAACTGCTTACAACCAAGGATTCTAAAACAAAATATGACTACATAAGTGAAAATGAGATTACAGCATTGTGGACATCTACCATTCTGTTCTTAATTGGAGTAAGCATTTTGGCTAATGCATTTATTAGCCAAATAGGTGTTTTTTGGTTTATAATTAGAGGATTTGTAACTTTTGTAGTGGCCTTCTTATTAGGCGTGGTAGCTAGCAATATGCTTAAGTTTTATTACCCATTTAGTCTTGAAAAGAGGTTGAAAAAATTACGTTTCAAGCCTAGGATCTCTCCTAAAACGGGCAAGGAAATGAAATTAATGAGCGAAGATGAAGAAGACGTTTATTTAGATGAAGGTATGCAGGCAGAAGAACACGTATTTAGCATAGATTATGATGTTTGGCTGGATGAAGAAACTGGATTTACTAAAATTGAAAAATACTCTGGTCATTTACACGCGACTGAGTGCCCAGAATGCGGTTACCAAACTTTTAAAGTAATTAAGGAAGATGTAATTAGAAAGCCTACTTCAGACGAAGATGGTGAACTTGTAAAATATTATGAATGTGGTTTTTGTGACCATAGATCGCAATCAACGCATCGAATTGGCCAATTGGTTATTCACGAAAAAGCGTCCAATGTTTCTATGGGTTAAAAGTTAACAGAGGGCTTCGTTTGGAGCCCTATTTTTTTGTTTTAGCTTCTTCCCAGTATTTGTCCATCTCCGCAAGACTCATATCTGCAATAAACAATCCATCCTTTTTAGCTTCCGTTTCTAAATAAGTAAATCGTTTAACAAATTTTTTGTTTGTCCTTTCAAGAGCATCCTCAGGATTTATGCCAACAAAACGAGCATAATTTATCAATGAAAAAATCAAATCTCCAAATTCACTTTCAGCCGCATCAATGTCAATCGGTTTATTGGTTTCTATATTAAATTCCGTTTTAAACTCGCTTAGTTCTTCTTCAACTTTGTCCCAAACTTGCTCTTTAACTTCCCAATCAAATCCAACACCTTTCACTTTTTCTTGTATGCGCATGGCTTTTACCATTGCAGGTAATGAATTGGGTACACCTCCTAAAACTGTTTTGTTTCCTCCCTCTTTTAACTTGAGTTTTTCCCAATTCTCGCTTACTTCAGTTTCATCTTTAACCTCAATATTTCCATAAATATGCGGATGTCGATGAACAAGTTTCTCGGCAATAGAGTCAAGCACATCAGCAATATCAAACTCGCTACTTTCAGAAGCTATTTTTGAATAGAAAACAAGGTGCAAAAATAAATCCCCTAATTCTTTCTTTATTTCATCAGTGTCATTTTTCAAAATGGCCTCCGAAAGCTCATACACTTCTTCAAGCGTTAAATACCGAAGAGAGCTCATAGTCTGCTTCTTATCCCATGGGCAAAAAGCTCGTAATTCATCCATAATGGTGAGCAATTTGTCAAAAGACTCTAACTTTTTTTGTCTTCGGAGGTCTGCAGGTACACTATTGTTACTCATATTTATGGTAGAAAAATTGAACAATTCAATAACCAATTGTGTTATCTTTGCACAAAGATATTCATATTATGACTACATTAATTGTTATCGGATTTATTGCTATTTTCTTTATGCTTATGTCTGTTAGAATATTGCTTAAAAAAGATGGCAAATTTAAAGGAACGTGTGCTTCTCAAAACCCATTTCTAGTAAAAGAGCCCGGTGCTCCTTGTGGATATTGCGGACGCACTTCTGACGAAGATGGAAAAGGCGATTGTGACAATGAAAATAACGTAGTTCACAACGCGGTTTCTTCCTTCAGGTAGTACTCCCCATTTCTCAAAAAAATATTTTAAGATGATGAAACCATATCATTATCTTTGCAATCAATTGTAATAAACAAATGACATTAATCAAATCAATTTCTGGTATCAGAGGCACTATTGGCGGCCAAACCGGAGAAAACCTTACACCCATCGATGTTGTAAAATTTGCAGCAGCCTTTGGCACTTGGGCAACTCAACATCATAGTTCAAAAACTATAATAATTGGTAGAGATGCTAGGCCTTCAGGCCCTATGGTAAGCCAGCTTATTGCTTCAACTTTATCAGGGCTTGGCATCCATGTTATTGACCTTGGGTTATCAACTACCCCTACCGTAGAAATGGCTGTGCCAAAAGAAAAAGCTTGTGGCGGTATAATTATTACAGCTAGTCATAACCCTGTTGAATGGAATGCTCTTAAATTGTTAAATTCAGAGGGAGAATTTGTTTCAGCAAACGATGGTGCTAAAATTTTAGAACTAGCAGAATCTGAATCCTTTGAATTTGCGAAAGTGAATAAATTAGGCAAAATTGAAACGAACGATAGCTATTTAGACTTCCATATTCAGAAAATTCTAAAACTACCTTTGGTAGATATAGCGGCTATTAAGGCTCGCAATTTTAAAATTGTAGTAGATGGAGTTAATTCTTCTGGCGGATTTGCAGTGCCTCAATTACTAAAAGCGTTGGGTGTTAACAACATTATTGAGCTTTATTGTAAACCGAATGGAAATTTTCCTCATAACCCTGAGCCATTACCAGAGAATTTAACCTCCATAAGTTCTGAGGTTGAAAAAAATCATTATGACCTAGGCATCGTTGTAGATCCTGATGTTGATCGACTTGCCTTTGTAAATGAAGACGGCTCTATGTTTGGTGAAGAATATACTTTAGTGGCTATTTCAGACTATGTATTGAGTAAGACACCTGGTAATACCGTATCAAATTTATCTTCTACTAGAGCCCTAAGAGATGTAACCGAAAAACATGAAGGGAGTTATGCTGCTTCTGCAGTAGGAGAAGTGAATGTGGTTACTAAAATGAAAGAAACAAATGCTATTATAGGAGGAGAAGGTAACGGAGGCGTAATTTACCCTGAGCTGCATTATGGTAGAGATGCCCTCGTTGGAATAGCACTATTTTTAACTCATTTAGCAAAATCTAATAAAAGTTGTGCACAGTTAAGAGCTAGTTATCCTTCCTATTATATTTCTAAAAACAAAATTGAACTAAGACCCTCAATTAATGTAAGTGATGTTCTTACTGAAATTGAAAAAAAATATAAATCTCAACCAATTAACACAATTGATGGTGTAAAAATTGAGTTTGACAAGCAGTGGGTTCACCTGAGAAAATCTAACACAGAGCCCATTATTAGAATATATGCAGAGGCCGATTCTGAAACAACAGCAGCTAATTTAGCCAATAAAATCATACACGACATACACGAAATAACCCAAAACTAACGTGCAGGTTTACCTGGATAATGCGGCTACCACTCCTCTTGATGCTGAAGTTATTTCAGCTGTTTCAGCCTTTATGAAATCACATTATGGTAATCCTTCATCGGTACATGCAAAAGGTAGAGAAGCTCGGGTAGAAATTGAAAAAGCACGTAAAAATATTGCCTCAATTGTTGATTGTAAGGATAAGGAAATCATATTTACATCTGGTGGTACCGAAGCCAATAATGCTGTTTTAAAATCCATTGCTCTAAGTGGTAAGGTAAGTAGAATAATTTCATCTCCTATTGAGCATCACTCGATTTTAGATTCGTTGGAGTGGGTTCAAAACAATACTGAAGTTGAAGTTGTTTTTGTTTCCTTAAACAAGCAAGGTGATATTAGTTTAGAAGAACTAGAGCATTTACTCCAAGAACATATACCAACATTAGTATCTCTAATGCATGGAAATAATGAAATAGGGAATATGTTAGACCTTATATCAGTTGGAAATTTGTGTCGTAATAATAAGGCACTATTTCACACAGATATGGTTCAAACGCTCGGTCATTTGCCAATTTCGCTGAATAAACTACCTATAGATTATGCCTCTGCATCTGCTCATAAGGTGCATGGCCCTAAAGGAATTGGTTTTATTTATACAAACTCAAAAACTGCAAAGCTAGAACCCTTTTTGCACGGTGGAGCCCAAGAACGGAGTATAAGGGCTGGAACAGAAAATGGGAGTGGCATAATAGGTATGAGTAAGGCTTATGAAGTATCTTTTAAGGAGGAAAAAAAGCACCAACAGCATTTATTAAGGCTTAAAGAATATGCTATTGATATGCTTAAAAATTCAATTCCCGACATTAGTTTTATTGGAAACTCTGCCAATCTAAGTCTAAGTTTACCAAATATTATTAATATAGGTTTACCAGGCGATTATAATGATACCTTATTGTTTAATCTCGATTTAAAAGGTGTTTTTGTGTCTGAAGGAAGCGCTTGCTCCAGTGGTGCATCAGAAGGTTCTCACGTTACAGCCGTTCTTTTAAAAAATGAAGGCAAAGCCAATAATTTAAGATTGAGTTTTAGCAAGTTCACAACTATTAAAGAACTTGATTACGGCATTAAAACAATAGCAGAAATAGTTAATAGCTAAGGTTTAAAGTAGGCTGGCCCTCCAAACAAAATACCCATACACGCCAAAACGAGCAAATCGAAAAAGGGTAATTAATAAGAATTTTTTTAACGGGTATTTTACCGATCCCACCAATGCACAAATTGCTGAATAAGGCACAGGAGTAACAGCAGCAACAATTAGCAAGAAGCCTCCGTATTTGTTAAAATTTTCTTCGTATTTTCTTAAATATTTTTTTCTCAAATAACGGTATAAAACAGTGCTATTGAAATACCTTCCAAACAAGTAAGAAACCGTGCCAGCAGCGTAAGAAATGATTGCTAAAAGAGCTAAATCTGCAATATAATTTCTGTATTGGGCCAACTCCAACGACCACATCATAAATAATTCTGGCGGCAGGATACCAACTATAATTTCAGAAACTGAGTAGATTAAAAATACTGTTATCGGGCTATTCCCGTACTTCATTAAACCGCTGTCAGCTTGAAAACTGATGCTATCTTTAAAATAAATGAATAGTAAGAGCAATACCATAAACCAAGAAAAACCCTTTGCTAAGTTTATAAATAAAAATTTGTACTTGTTTGTGGTTGGCATTGGCTAAAAAAATAAAATTAGCTTAAAACCTGAGTTCGACCTAAGGAATACTGTCAGCTTTAAGTGAAAATTTCATAAACGACTCAAATTTATGTAGGACTAACGAGTTAATTCAAATAAATTTGAGGAAGTTTAGGGAAATTTCACTAAAGCCCAAGGGAAAATATCTAGCAGGCAATCTTTTAGTAATAAAAATCTTAAAATAATCCATTATTTTTTCACTTTTTATTTCCAAAATCTCACCTACTATCTTATTTTCTGGCAGCATTCCTTAGGTCGAACTCAGGTTTAAAAGTTTTAACAGAAAAAAGAAAGAGCAGTTATTCAGTGTTAAAAATGCCATTTCGAAGGTTTAACCTGCACAAAGCAATTAAAATTTATCCTTTTTTAGCTGTTTGGAATTTTATAGGCAAGCAATAAATAATTGACAATTAATCAATCGGCAAATTTGGCAATTCTATTGTAAAGGTTGTTCCTACTCCAAACTTGCTTTCTAAAGCAATTGTCCCTCCCAATTTTTCAGTAGCATTTTTTACTATATACAGTCCAATTCCAGACCCCTTAGAAGTGTCTGTAGCTCTATAGAACATTTCAAAAACACGAGAAACGCTTTCTTTCACAATTCCAATGCCGTTATCAGAAATAATTATTTTGCAACCATTAGGTGAAGAATCCACAAAAACATTTAATTTATTATCATCTTTACTTCTGTCTTTATACTTTATAGAGTTAGCAAGTAAGTTCCTAAACATTTCGTTTATCCTCCACTTATCACTTAAAAAACCTCCTCCTTTAACGGTAACCTTTTTTCTAACATCTTCAAATCCATCTAAATAACTCAAATCAGAAATGCACTTATCAACTACGTCTTTAAAATCTATAGGGGAAGCAACTATAGACATTTTAAGGTTTTTAGAATGACTCAACACATCATGAATGAAGTGATCTAGTTTATGAACTTGATTTTCCATTAATTTTAAATACTCGAAACTATCCTGAAAATCACCTTCAAGTTTTACTAAATTAATTAGGCCCAATATAGAAGCCAGTGGTGATCTCAAATCGTGAGAAACCTTATACACAAAATTATCAAGCTCAAGGTTTCTGATTTTTAGCTCTTCTTCTACTCTTATTCTCTTACGTAGATCAATGTAAATACCATATACACCTAAACGCTGCCCTTCATGAATTACAGGTAATGTATGAATCATTACAGGCAGTAATTCATTGGACTTGCTTACTCTTTGTGTTTCGGTGTATGTAATTTTTCCTTTAACAGAATCTTTGCTAAGTTCAAATCCTTCCTGAGCCAAGTTATCAGGCACAATTATGTCGTTAATATATCGACCCACTGATTCTTCAGAGGTATAGCCAAACATTTGTTCAAACCCCTTATTAATTTTTAAAATTTCATCATCAAACCCTAGCATTACAATACCCATAGGGGCATTTTCAAAAAGTTGGCTCAATAGTTTTTCTGCCTTTTGAGTTTGACCCTCTATATCTTTACGCAGTTGAATATCTTTTATAATAGACTGAACTGCAGGCTTGCCGTTGTGTGTAACAGGGATTGATGTGATTTCTACACACCTAGAATTTCCTTTTAAATCTTTGATTCTAACCTCATCTGACGGCTCTGACTTGCCACTGCGAAGAATTTGATTGACTTTATTATGATAACCGTCAGGGTTTAAAAAACACTTTGACGCCTGTAAACCTATTAATTCGCTTTCTTTCTCCGCCTTTACAATTGTGTACAGCTCTCTATTAGCAAAAATAATTTCGTCTTCTTGAACAATGGCCACACCAATTGGTAAATTATCTATAAGGTTTCGGTATCTCTCTTCACTGGCTTTTAAAACTACTTCACTTTGCTTTTTAGAAGTTATGTCTAAATGTGTACCTGCAATTCTTTTGGCTTTCCCATCCCTTGTAAATTCTACAACTTTCCCCCGATCTAAAATCCATTTCCACTCCCCTGTTTTACTTTTAACTCTATATTCTGCAAAGTAGGAATCTGTTTTATTCGCAATATGCTTATTTAGTTTTTCTTCAACCCAGTCTAGGTCATCTGAGTGCACAAGGCCTGTCCAAGAGAACATATCAATTTCATCCAGCTCATAGCCCAAAATTTTAGCCCATTGCCTATTATAAACCATTGAATTATTTTCCAAATCCCAGTCCCAAATACCTAGCTCTCCCCCTTCTAGAGCAAGTTCCAACCGTTCTTGGCTTAATTTGAAAGCCTGCTCAGCCTCTACTTGCCTAGTAATTTCTGTAAAAATTAGTGCCACAAGGCTTTCTTTGTTCTCGGTAATTTCTATAGGAAAAAAATAGCCTAAAAGCCAATTCTTATTACTTGTTCCATCCTTACGCCCTAACCCGGAATAATCCAAAACATAGTTAACAACAGGGATCTCAACGTAATTCCCATCAAATGCTTTCTTTAGATAAGGGCCAATGGCCTGATTATTCAGTTGTTTGTCGTCAAAAATATTATAGTACTCATGAATGAGGTAAAGTTCCTTATCGGATAATCCCCACAAATCACGATAATATTGATTCGTGAAAAATATCGAACCATCTTTTCTAAAGATCATAATCGTCATTGGAGCATTTTCAATCACTGATTTAAAACCCGTTTTTGAAAGGTAGTTTAGTTTTGGATTTCCTAAAATTTCTTCTCCTAAAGAAATTGTTCCCCCAACTACTTTTGCATCTTCCCAAAGTGGAGTTAAATCTACCTCAAAGCGTTTTTTTCCAATGTTTATAAAATTTTTAAAATTTTCTCCAGCAAGTATTTGACTTTTAATTGAAGACTTATTCTCATCAAATTTAACTACGTCAAATAAATTAATTCCCTTAAATTCAGATTCTCGTTTCCCCGCTTTTTGCAAAAATGAGTTATTGCAAATTATAATTTCGAACTTGAAATTAAAGGCTAGAACTCCCGTTGGTTGGTTATAAAAAATGTTAGCCTCAATAGAAGTCTTTTTCCAAACTTTTGTCTTCATAAAAAAATTAATAATTATATAGCAACTATTATTCTCGATAATAATAAGATTTTAAACATTAAAAAAATACAACTGAAGATTGTTGAAACAATATCATTTATTTGTCAATAAAATAACAGAATAGTAATACCTGCCTATTATTCAACTTCTATTTCAATCCTATCAAACTCTCTTTGTACACTAAAAAACATTTTTGTAAATTACGCTCGAACCAATTCAAGGCATGAAATTATTTTATAAATTCTTTGTTATATTTATTCTGTTTGCTCTGCTTGCTATTCCTGATAATAAAAATTCTATTCATGTGCCAGAAAAGGATGGGTTATCTTCCTACGAAAGATGGTGGGGAAAGTATGCTCAAACCCTTGTGAAATACAGGACTACTGGCAAGCAAAATCAAATTGTTGAATATAATAAGCAGCGTGAATTGTTGAAAAAACAATTAGATAGGCTCTTATTGGAACTAACAGAGCCTGACCACCCAATACTTGACAGCATCAACCAACAAGTTAACCAACTTTCTGCCCTAGTATCTTTAGTGCCTGGCACTATTCATGAATTTGAAGAAGATGTTGCTACTTGGCGAAAGCTTGTAAAATACCAAAGCCGGTATTGGGATCCGTCTTCAGATTATGCCAGTGAACGATTATTTCAATTTATTATTGAAGGAAGACTGGCCTTTGAATCAGCTTTAATCCAATCTCAAGGCAATCATTTGCAGTGGAATTCACCAAAAGAAATGACCACTGACCATTCCTTAGCCTATCATAAATACCAGTATGAATCAGGCGATATTATTGCTTTTAGCACAAACTCTAAAGACGATTCCTACTTTTCTATATTTAAAGAACTGCCAAACGTTACAACTCATTTAGGTAGTATTTATATAAAAGAAAGTGTGATTTCCGTAATTTTTATTGACCATGAGAAAGGCTTGGTCTTAATTGGTATTGATGAATTTATAAAAACCATTGCTCCTAATGGGGTAATTCTAAGGCTTAGAAATGACATACCTGATTTGCTAAGAAACCCGCTACTGCCTTCCCTCGCTGCCTCCACCATACATAATATGGCCTTGAACGGACAATATAAATATGATTATAGCTTTGATGAAGAAAGCCATGCGGACCTGTATGATTGGGAGCTAATTAGAAAAGGCTTTCAACAACACGACTTTTCTTTGGAAGGTAGTTTGTATACCAGAAATTCCTTTGCAATGAATATTGGGGGTGCAAATTCTCATCATATGCCTTTTGAACTTGAACTCGATCATAGATTTATAATTAAAGGAGAGTGGCACCACGCTGGTTTGCTTTTTGAGCAGAGACTTTTAACAGCAGCTACATCTACTATTATTGAAAACCAATCTCATCAAGATTTAATAAGCTATATTAAACTGCCTGCTTACCGAATCATAAAATTCTATAGTATCCTAATTGGCCAATTTGGCGTTAGCCAACCTATTCCATCTGGCGTTAGCGCACAGTCTCAATTGATTTATGACGAACTTAATACTAAACAAGAAAAATTGTTATCTCTGCTAAAACCAGCTTTAGTAAACTATGAAAAAAAGCAGAAACACAAGGCTACCTACTTAAAAATAATGCAAAAAGCGAATGAAATTATGGCCGAACAAAAAGGCAACTAGAAATAAAACCCGATTTGAATTTTTGTTGACTTACTAGCTCAAATCCATTCAAACTTAATATTGAACTAGTTTCAGCAAGATAACCTCCCTCTACTTTAGCTGTAATTTTAAAAAAAAGATACATAGTACTCAGCAGTATTTTATGAAATACTTTATCTGTTTTTCTAAAATCTGTATCAATCCAGTACCCTTTTGGGTTTAGTTTTAGAGCAATTGTAGGAATAAGTTGATCAATCTTTTCTTTCTTAAACAAATCGAAAAAGAACTCGGTAATAATTACATCATACCCTCCCCCTTCAAATCCTTCTATTGGCGATTGAACAAATGTTACTGAAGGTTTCAGGTTTACCTTTCTTTTTGCTCTCAGTATCATTTGTTCTGAGGTTTCCACAAAATCTATCTGCGCCCTTGGCTTTAACTGAACTAAGGCTCTTAATGAAATACCCGTACCACCTCCAATAATTAATATTTTAGATCCCTCTGGAATTTTTGCAAATAAGGAGGTTTTTGCAATTTCTAATGTAGACCTAAACACTAAACTGCTTAAGGTTGTATAGTATTTAGCAATAGAGTTAAACTGCATTAGTAGCCAAAAGTAAAAAACCTGGAAGTACTAAAACCAATTCGCCCACAAGTCTGTAATAATCGTTTTTTCTAAAAAATCGTTGGTTTACCAACATTACCAAATAGACCAATTCAATAATAAAAAATGCTCCTCCAAGTATCCAGTAATGCTCACTTCCAAAATAGAAAATTATAATAATCATAGTAATGACTATCATGATTTTAGCCATAGGTATCAATCGCTTCTCTTGCACTAACCTTGCAATGGAGTGATGGTTTTGGCTTTTGTCCAACTCATAATCGTACAGGGCAAAAACCCAAAGGTTGGTTAGAGCCACAAAAAAAATGACTAGTAATAATCCATAATATTCCATATCTAATATTTCTTCAGAAGCTAAAAAGGGGATAATGGCTACCGAAAATGCATACCCCACAGCAACAATTACTTCTCTCAGAAAATAATTTTTATGATGGAATTTAAATATAATAAAAAAATAAAGGCCAATAAAACAGCACATAATAGTGCCAAAAAGTACAATTTGTAGCGGCAGGTAAATAATAATCCAAATTCCTGCTATCAATAGGATTAATTGCCAAATTACTAAAATCTTAAAATGCCTTTGATAAAACGAATGGCGGAAAGAAGAATGCGAAGCCTTTAATCGATAGGCATCGAATAAATGATCTAGATTATAAATAGATAAAACACTTATGGCTAGGGCAAGGTAAATGGTTGGGTCTGTCTCTACATTTCGAATAGAGCTGCCAATAAACACAAACGATACCGCACCAAAGGCAGTATCAATGTTTAACGTGTTTAAAAACCTTGCAAGCTTTATCAAAGTAAAGCAAATGTAAGGTTTGAAATTTTATAAGTATGCTTTTTTATAATAACCTGAGTTCTACCCAAGTGCTTCTGCACCAGCAACGATTTCTAATATTTCGTTGGTAATAGCCGCCTGACGTGTCTGGTTATATTGCAGTTTAAGCTCTTTAAGCATATCTCCAGCGTTTTCAGTTGCCTTATCCATGGCTGTCATTCTAGCACCATGTTCTGATGCATTAGATTCTAGTAAGGCTTTATAAAGTTTTATTTTTAACGATGTTGGAATTAAGTGCTCAACCAATGTATCTTGATTAGGCTGATAGATGTAGTCGTTATTAACAGCGGAGTTCTCTTCTTCGCTAGAAACGATTGGAAGGAACTGATCTGTACACATAATTTGTGTAGCTACATTCTTAAATTCATTATAAACAATTTCAACAGCATCAAACTTTTTTGATTCAAACCCTTTCATTGCAAACTCTGCCGCTTTCATTGCTTCCTCAAAACTTAGTTTGCCAAATAACTCGCCAAATTTCTTCTCAACAATAAAATCTCTTTTAGAAAAATAATCAAGAGATTTTTTGCCAATTGGCATAATGGTAACACCACCTTCCTTAAATTGATCAGCATACTTATCTGCAATAAGTGCATTTGTAAACTTAAAGACATTAGAATTAAATGGCCCACACAAACCTCTATCAGAAGTAATAGCTATAATTAATACAGTGTTAACCTCTCTTTCTTCACTAAAAACGTTCTCTTCAGTATCTAAGCTTGAAGATACTCCAACCAAAATACTATCTAGCTTTTGAGCATAAGGTCGCATTTGAATAATGCTATCCTGAGCCCTACGAAGCTTAGCAGCAGCCACCATTTTCATGGCTTTTGTAATCTGCTGTGTAGATTGTACAGAAGAAATTCTTGTTTTTACTTCTTTAAGATTTGCCATCGTTTAAACGATCAATTGTAATGTATATAACAATTATTTTATAGTAAGTGGCTTATAAGAAAAGGCTAAGAACGAGGCTTGCGAATTCAAATAATTTGCAAGTTTACTTTCGTAAATGAGCAAATTATTTAATGAGCGTAACGAAGTTATTAGCATTTTCTTAAAGACACTATTTAGCGTAGTTTTTAGCTACTTCCTTAGCAACAGTTCTAAGCACATCAGTTAAGCTGTCATCAAATTTGCCAGCTCCTAACGAGTCAATAACATCTTTATGCTTATTGTTCAATTCTGAAATAAACTCAGTTTCAAAAGCCCTCATTTTCTCTACTGCAACCGAATCTGTTAGCCCTTTAGTAGAAGCAAAAATAATTGCTACTTGATCTCCTACTTTAGCAGGTGTGTATTGAGGCTGTTTCAAAATTTCTTGATTTTTCATACCACGATCAATTGTTAATCGTGTTGCTGCATCCAAATCAGATCCAAATTTTGCAAAAGCTTCCAATTCTCTAAATTGAGCTTGGTCTAGCTTAAGTGTACCAGATACTTTCTTCATTGATTTAACCTGAGCATTACCTCCTACACGAGACACAGAAATACCCACGTTAATAGCAGGACGAATACCTGAGTTAAATAAGTTTGTTTCTAAGAAAATTTGACCATCAGTAATAGAAATTACGTTGGTAGGAATATACGCAGAAACATCGCCAGCTTGTGTTTCAATAATTGGCAGTGCAGTTAAAGAACCACCCCCTTTTACCATACCTTCTAATGAAGGAGGCAAATCATTCATTTCTTTTGCAATATCAGTATTGTCATTCACTTTAGCAGCACGCTCTAATAAACGCGAGTGTAGATAAAACACATCTCCAGGATATGCTTCACGGCCTGGAGGTCTTCTTAATAAAAGAGAAACTTCTCGATAGGCAACAGCTTGCTTAGATAAATCATCGTAAATTACCAAAGCTGGACGACCAGTGTCTCTAAAGAACTCACCAATAGCTGCGCCCGCAAAAGGAGCATAAAACTGCATTGGAGCAGGATCAGAAGCCGAAGCTGAAACGATAACCGTGTAATCCATTGCACCTGCTTTAGTTAAAGCAGCTACTGTATTTGCCACTGTTGATGCTTTTTGACCAATAGCCACATAAATACAATAAACAGGTTCGCCTTTATCGTAAAATTCTTTTTGATTGATAATAGTATCAATAACAACGGCTGTTTTACCAGTCTGTCTGTCACCAATGATTAATTCCCTTTGGCCACGACCAATAGGAATCATTGAATCAATTGCTTTAATACCAGTTTGAAGAGGCTCTGTTACAGGCTGGCGGAAAATAACACCTGGTGCTTTACGCTCCATTGGCATTTCATATAAGTCACCTTCAATTGCTCCCTTACCATCGATAGGCTCAGCTAGTGTGTTTAATACACGACCTATAAGCCCATCTCCTGCTTTAATCGAAGCAATTTTATTGGTTCTTTTAACAGTATCTCCTTCCCTAATTCCTTTCGATTGTCCTAAAAGAACAGCTCCTACATTATCTTCTTCAAGGTTAAGCACCAATGCTTGTACCCCATTTTCAAATTCAAGAAGCTCACCTGCTTCTGCTTTTGTAAGGCCGTAAATACGTGCAACACCATCACCAATTTGCAATACCGTACCTACTTCTTCTAATTCAGCCTCAGATTTCACACCTGAAAGTTGTTCTCTCAATATGGCCGAAACTTCATCTGGTCTAATATCGTTCATTTCTGAAATATTTATTTCTATTCTTTAATTTCCTTTGTTCTCCTAACATCTTCATGCTTTAACTTCAACAGATTCCTGCCTTACGCAGGAATGACGTTAACGAGGTAATTATATATTAAGCAACAAGTGCTCTTTGTATGTTAGCCAATTTACTTTTTACAGACTCATCAATTTGTTTGTCTCCAATATTGAGCACAAATCCTCCAATAAGAGATTCATCTATAACTTCTGTTAACTCCACTTTCATTCCTGTAATATCAGCAACAATTTTTGTAATGTCTTTACGCTGGCTATCACCAAGTGTGTAAGGTGTAGTAACCGTTGCTACTGCAATTCCTTTAAGCACGTTATATTGGTTTACAAATTCAATAGCGATCTCATCCAATATACTTTCTCTATTTTTTGATACAATAAGCACAAAAGCTTTATACGTTAAAGGCTGAATTCGTTTTTCGAATAATGCCTTTAAAATCGCTTTTTTCTTATCAGCAGGAACAATAGGGTTTTTAAGTACAACCTCTAACTCACGATTTTCATTAATAACTTGTGTGAATAAAAGCATATCTTCTTTTACCTTCTCTAATGATTTTTGGGCCTGTGCAAGCTCTATCACTGATTTTGCGTATCGTACTGATGCTCTATGAGAACCCATTATTAGTTAAAGCTTTTATCATTTAAGAACTCATCAACAAGCGCTTTTTGCGCTTTATCGTTCTCTAAATTTTTACGAATAATTTTTTCTGCAATTTCAACCGAAAGATTGGCTACTTGGCTTCTAACTTCTGCTAATGCAGATTGCTTTTCAGCTTCGATACCAGCTTTTGCATCTTCCATCATTCTTTTAGTAATAACTTCTGCATCGGCTTTAGCACCTTCTTTAATCATACTAGCCGCTTTGCTAGCATCACGAAGTAATTGCTCACGTTCTTCTCTTGCTTTTACTAATAACTTTTCATTATCAGCTTTTAGCTCTCCCATTTCTTCACGTGCGGATTCTGCTGCTTTTAAGGCTTCGTCAATTGACTCTTCACGAATTTTTAACGTTTGAAGAATTGGTTTCCAAGCAAATTTAGAAAGGAGAAATACCAACAGTAGAAATGCGATACTAGTCCAAAAAACTAAGCCTGGGTTAGGAATTAAAAGTTCCATTTATATATAAATTAAATTCGTTTTTAATACTTAAAAAAAGAGATGGCTGCCCTAGCGGCAGCCATTCAAATTTCTACATTAAAGCAGTAGCTACACCGAAAAAAGCTACTCCTTCAATCAAAGCTGCAGAAATAATCATTGCAGTTTGAATTTTGTTAGCAGCTTCTGGTTGTCTAGCGATTGCTTCCATTGCTGATCCTCCGATCCTACCGATTCCGAGGCCCGCACCTAGTACCGATAATCCGGCAGCAAGTCCTGTAATTGTCATAATAATTTGACTTTTTAGTTAAAAAAACAATTTAGTGGTGGTCGTCTTCTGCAACGGCCGTACCTATAAACAATGATGTTAGCAACGTAAATACATACGCTTGAATTGCCGCCACCATTAATTCCAATACCATAATAAATAGTAAGAATGGAGTTACAACACCCCCCACTACATACGATTTAAACATAAATACCATGGATGCTAAACTAAGTACCACAATATGGCCCCCAGAAATATTAGCAAACAAACGTATCATTAATGCGAACGCCTTAGAAACTGTACCTAATAACTCAATCGGTGCAAGAATAAACCGCACAGGAGTTGGTACACCAGGCATCCAAAAAATATGCTTCCAATAGGCCTTATTTGCACTAAACTGTACAATTAAAAAGGTTAATACCGAAAGCGTAAATGTAAATGCAATATTACCCGAAAGGTTAGAGCCTCCTGGGAAAAATGGGATTAAACCGATAAGGTTATTGATCCATATAAAAAAGAATAATGTTAGTAGGTAAGGCAAGTACTTGCCTGCTTTTTTCTCTCCAACATTAGGAATCACAATTTCGTCACGAACATAAATAATAATTGGCTCAAAAAATGACTGCATTCCTTTAGGGGCACTCGTTCCTCTTTTCTTATACTTTCCCGCAATAGATATAAATACCCAAGAAATTAATGCGAAAGAAAGAAACAGGGAAAATACATTTCTGGTAATGGAGAAATCTAATGGCTTGGAAGCATGCTCATCCTCTCCAAGTTCGCCTGCATAATAAATATGCTCATGCTCTAAAACATACGAACCTTTATCAGTTGTGATCGTGCCATCTCCATGATAAAACCCGCCTGACATAAATACGTCTAGTCCATTATCTGTCCATAAAATTATAGGAAGAGGCATCGCCAGTTCTCCCCAAATATGAAACTCATGAGTATCTTGAATATGATGCATGATCATTTCAGAAGGACTGAACTCTTTATCAGCACTTTCTTCTGAACTACTTGCATTTGCTACAAATATGGGAGCAGCTATAAAAAATAGTATTACTGCTAAAATTTTAAAGGTTTTTATGCCTTTTTTGAACAATGATGTCATATAACTTCCTAAATATCAGGGTCAATTCTAATTGCGACTGCAAAAGTATAAAGTTAAGAATCTAAATGAAACGTTTTATGTTAAAATCTATGAACGAATTCGCTTATAAACATCAATTATAACAATGGCTTCAAAGAGAGGGTATAAAGCAAAGCTGGTAAACACAATATTCCTCTTTTGTTCGGGAAAATATTTGGTTAGCACCACAACAGAAATAGCAGCCAACAAAAATTTAGACATAATCGATGCCATATAATACCAAACAGCAATCTCACTCTCCTTCTCCATCGCCTTTATATTAACCATAAAAGCCAAAGCTGAAATTAAAAAGTAGAAAGCAACAAGTTGATAAAACATGGTGGGCAAAGTAATAACTTCATTATGCATTAACCCATAACCCACACCAGCAATGGTTAAGCTTAAAACAACAAGCTTTAATAGAAACAAATAGATTTTACTCATTAGTGATATCTCTAATTACCTTGATTAAAGTCGCTATTAAAAAAAACATCATAAAGCCCATAGCAAACCAAGGCTTTTCAGTTTGGTAACGGCTATCTAGCCAACTGCCAATCCAAAAGCCTAATAATATTGCTCCTAGAAACTGAAAAGCTAACCCTGTGTACTTAAGGTATTTATTAAGCGGTTTTGACTGCCTTTTTAAAGAGTTCTTTTGATTGTCCGTTTTCACCAATTTTAATTTCTTTTATGGTAACGCCCATTTTACAACCTCCATTAAAAGTTGCTCCTGACTCTACAATCAGTTTATTGGTGATGATATCTCCATGAATTACCGCTGAAGCTTTTAATAATAAAAGATCGGAAACCTCAACAACTCCCTTCACCTCTCCTGCCACTTCTGCATTTTGAGCCAAAATGTTTCCTTCAACTTTACACGACTGTCCTAATGCAACCTTCGATTTTGTAACAATACTGCCAACTACTCGTCCTTCAACTCTAATATTACCATAGGCCTCGATGTTCCCTTCAAGGGTAGTGCCTTTGCCAATAATATTACTAGAATTGCTTAGCTCTTCAGCTACTTTTTTTTCATCATTATTAAACATGTTCTTTTTTATATTACGAGTATTTAAAACAAAATAAAATCTTCTGGATTTACGGCATTGCCTTTATACCAGAGTTCGAAGTGAAGATGTGGCCCATCTGTTAAGTCGCCTGTGTTGCCTATTATAGCAATAACATCTCCTCCGGTTACAAAACTACCTGTTTTTTTCAATAACTCAGCATTATGCTTATAAACCGACATCAGATTGGAGCTATGTTGAACAGCAATGACATAACCAGAGTCTTGAGTCCAAGAAGCAATTATTACGGTTCCGCTTGCCACGCTCATAATAGGTTCATTCTTTTTTGACACAATATCAACCCCAAAGTGGTCTTCTTTAATTTCAAATTTTTGAGATATAAGCCCCGAAATAGGAGGATATAAAAACATTTCTTGGAGTTCGCTTACCGTTCTAGAAGTTAAATTTAGTGTTGAATCTACAAATTCAAATTCCTTTCTTAACTGTGAGTCGATAGGCGAAGTGGACAAATCAATATATTTTCGATCTTGTAACGAAGATCGCTGTCGAAAGCTATCAATCCTTGCTGAATCTATTTCTCCAGTTAAAAACCCTTTAAACAATGATATAAATTGGTCTTTATGCTGCACTTCCTGCGCTAAGGAATCTAGTTCGAGGGAGAGTGTATATAATTTTTTATTAGCTTCAATCTGTGCATGTCTAGGGTCGAACCATTTTTCAAGTAACGTTCTACTTAAAAATAAGCTTACTACCAACAGAGAAATAAAGAGTAATGAGGAAAAAAGGAAAAATTTGGCATAAGTGAATCCAAGAAACCTCTTCTCAGCAAAATTTTCCTCATTCCTAATTATGAGAAGGTAGCGTTGTGTTAACCAGTTTGAAAAAGTTTTTTTTGGTTTCAATGACTTAGTACTACGTTTTTGTGGGCAAAAATAGAGATAAAAAAGTATTATTGTATTAATTGAAAAAAAATAACGTTAGGTTAAAACAGGAATCCTCAAGTAAGGTCAATTGAATATTACTCAAAGAACATTTCTCTTTCCAGCACTTATTACAGTTGCATTATTATATTCCTGCTCTTCGGAAAAAAATGCACCTCTAAATAGGGCTTATCATAATACAACTGCACATTATAATGCGTACTTCTACGCCCTAGCTCAAATAACTAGTATTGAAGAAGGCATTAAGGCAAGCCAGTCGGCCGATTATGATCATATTCTTCCCATTTTTCCCGCCATAGATTCAGCCAATAAAAAAATCTATAAAGTAGAAATAGAAGAGGCTATTAAAAAAGCATCTATTGTTATTCAATACCACAAAAACAGCAAATGGGTTGATGACAGTTATAATATAATTGGCCAAGCAAGAATGTACGGGTACGACTACCCCAACGCGATCGAAACATTTAAGTATGTAAATACCAAAGCTGAGGACATAAATGCTAAACATTGGGCGTTGATTAACCTTATGAGAACTTTCATAGAAAATAATGAAATGTCTAATGCAGAAGCAGTCTCAGATTTTTTAAGTAGGGAAAGACTCAACGAGAAGAATTTAAAATACTCCTACTTGATGAAGGCATTCTATTATCAAAAGCTTGATCAGAAAGATAATATGGTGAAAAGCCTAGTTGCGGCAGACCCATTATTAACCAAGCAAGAAAGAGCTAAACTATTCTTCATTATTGGACAGGTATATCAAAAAATTGGATTCGAATCATCTGCATTCGATTATTATAAAAAATGCATTCGAAGTAACCCCGAATATGAGCTCTCCTTTTATGCCAAATTAAATATGGCTCAAGTTACACAATTAGGAGAGCGCAGTGACATTAAAGACGTACGGAAGTATTTTAAGAAACTTGTTAAAGACGAAAAAAATAGAGAGTTTCAAGATAGGATTTATTATGAATGGGCCAAATTTGAATTAAAACAAGGGTATCTTCCAGAATCGCTAATCAACTTTAACTTATCTATTCAAACCAGTAAGAATAACCCAAGAATAAAAGGCCTCGCTTATTTAAGTCTTGGCGAAGTGTATTTTGATACCCTTAAAAACTATAGTACTGCTCAAGCGTATTATGACAGTGCTGTTACCACATTGCCAAAAAATTACGAATTTTATGAAAAAATTGCGACAAGAAATGAAGTTCTTACGCGCTTTATCAAACAAATAAACACCATTACGCTACAAGATAGCCTCCTTACTCTTTCAACAAAAGACTCAACAGAGTTAATGGCACTTTTTACAGCAGAGGCAGAGCAAAGAAGGGCGCTAGAGAAGGCCAAAGAAGAAAAACAAAGGAAAAAGGACGCGGCAGAAAGCTTCTTTTCGTTTAATCAAGAACCTACAGGTATTGGAGGTGGAAATTGGTATTTCACAAACCCTGCTGCCGTAAGCAAAGGTAGAATTGCATTTAAAAATATTTGGGGAGAAAGAGCACTCGAGGATCATTGGAGAAGATCGATTAAATCCTCAGTGATTGAAACAGATAACGAATCCAGTATTGAAGAAGATAGTGAAAGTTCCGCCTCTGAATTGGACGATAAAAATTCAATCAATAATGTAGCCTCTGGTTTTTATAATCAAGTACCCAAAACAAAGCAAGAAGTAGCCGATGCCAACAAAAAACTCGAAGATGCCTTTTATAACTTAGGCAATATCTACCATTTTGAGCTAGAGGAGGATAACAGTGCTATTGAAAATTATAATATACTTTTAAATAGATACCCTAAAACACTTTATGAACCAGAGGTTCTCTATCTTTTATATCTTATAGAAATGGAGGAGAACCCTGATAAAAGCACTGAGTACAAAAATCTTATTTTCGACAAATATCCTAACTCATTATATGCAAACCTTATTTTAAACCCGCAGTTTGTTGAGGAGAGTGATAAAGCAAATGAAAAATTGGCGGTTGAATATAAAAAAGCATACACGTTGTATAAAGCTGCAGATTATGAGAGCGCCAAACATTATATAAACACTGCAATAAAGGAATATCCTAAGGCAAGTTTTATTTCTAATTTCTGGTTGCTGAAAGCACTAATAACTGGCAAAACTGAACCACTCCCTGAATACCAGTTGGCTCTTAATGATTTTATCATAATGTTTCCAGAAGGAGAATTGAACGAATATGCTAAAAAATTACTAGAGGCCTCTAAAACGTATCAGAATAGGCTTGTGAAGCTCAAAGAAACTAGGTTTAGTAAAGTTGTAGCTGATCAAGATCATTACTTCATTCTTATTACAGACTCGCTAAGTGATAAAACGGCTACTGAAACTGTTAACAGAATTATAAATTCACAGTTTGCCAATAAAAATTTCACGGTAGGAAAACTTAATCTCGATACCAAAAACTCTTTCTTAGTAATTAAAACCTTTGCAGATAAAGATGGGGCTCTACTTTTTTATGACATAATTAAATCTGAGCAATCAATCAAAAATGTTATTTTTGTTATATCTAAATTAAATTTTGAACTTTTGCACCAGACTAAAGAAGTTGACACTTACCTTACTTTTTTTGAGGCCAATTACTAACCGTTAATGAGTAGCATAAAAAAAGACCGAAATATAAAATCTAAGCTGGTTTGGGCTGTTTGGATTCTTTTTATAGGAATATTTGCAGGACTCCCATTTTACATTTATGCTGTTTCCAATGATTTATATGGCTTGTTTGGCAAAATGCCAGCTCTTAGCCAATTAGAAAACCCTGAAACAGACCTTTCTTCAACCTTATATTATGCAAATGGGGAAGAAATGGGGAAATATTTTAGATCGAACAGAAGCCAGGTTACCTATGACCAATTATCTGATGATTTAAAAAAAACCTTAGTAGCTTCTGAAGACCATCGTTTCTATAATCATTCAGGGCTCGACTTAATTGCCTATTTAAGAGTGGTAAAAGGCTTGTTAACCTTTAATCTGGCAGGAGGGGGAAGCACTATAACTCAGCAGCTGGCAAAAAAATTATATTCTACCAGAGGTGAAGCAATGGAAGGGAGCATTACAAAATTGGGAAGAATTCCTAAGCTTATTGTTTCTAAAACAAAAGAATGGCTAATTGCTGTAACGCTAGAAGAAACATTTACAAAAGAAGAAATTATTGCGCTTTACCTCAACACAGTTGACTTTGGCAGCAATGCTTTCGGAATAAAGGCTGCTTCAGTTACTTTTTTTGGCAAAGAACCTTCCGAGCTAAACTACCAAGAATCTGCTACATTAATTGGGCTGCTACAAGCTGTTACAAGATTTAACCCTATTCTCAATTACGACAACTCGTTAAGAAAACGAAACGAAGTTTTATTAAAGCTTCAAAAACAAAATGTAATAACTGCTGTTGAGTACGACTCGCTTATTCAGCTACCAATCGATTTGAGTAACTATAAAGTTGCCAATCAAAATACTGGATTAGCCAATTACTTTAGAGCTGTTATTCAAAATGATTTGCTTAAATTTTGTAAAGAACGGGGAATTGATTTATACGAATCTGGGTTAAAAATACATACCACCATAGATAAAGATTTACAACAGTATGCAGAAAATGCGATGAGTTACTGGATGGATTCTTTACAAACTACCTTTAACGAGTCTTGGGGCAAACGTAACCCCTGGGTAGATGAAAATGGAAAAGAAATTAAAAATTTTATACCCCGCGTTATCAAGCGTACCGAACACTACCGTAAGTTAAAACGTAAATATGGGGCCGAATCCGACTCGATAAATATTGTGCTTAATCTACCTAAAAAGATGAGAATTTTTAGTTGGAATGGGGAGATAGACACAATAATGAGCCCAATGGATTCGCTTAGGTATTATAAAAAGTTTTTACAAGCAGGTTTTATGGCCATGGATCCACACACGGGCAATATTAAAGCATGGGTTGGAGGTATTAATTATAAATATTTTAAGTACGACCATGTAAAACAAGGTAAAAACCAACCAGGCTCAACCTTCAAACCTATCGTATATGCTACCGCCATAGAAAACGGGTACTACCCCTGCTATGAAGTAGTTGATGAACGCAGAACTTATGAAACAGGAGGTACGCCTCCAACCTGGTCACCAGAAAACTCTAATATGAAATTTACTGGTGAAAAAATGACCATCCGAAAAGGAATGGCACAGTCTAAAAACTCAGTTACCGCTAAAATTATGAGCTTAGTTGGACCAGAAAACGTGGTAACTAAGGCCAAATCTTTGGGAATAGAAAGTGAACTAGCTCCTGTATTATCATTGGCTCTTGGCGTAAGCGATGTTTCCGTTTACGAATTAATTGGTGCTTACAGTGCGTTTGCAAATCAAGGAATTTGGACAAAACCGTTTTACATCAGCCGAATTGAAGATAAAAACGGAGAAATTATACAAGAATATGTTCCTCAGCAGAAACAAGCCTTAAGCTCTGAAGATGCATACCTAATGCTACATATGCTAAAAGGAACGCTTGAAGAAGAAGGTGGGACAGCACGAAGGCTTGACTATCAATACAATCTTCTGAAAAATGGCAATGAAATCGGTGCTAAAACCGGAACAACCCAAAACTACTCTGACGGGTGGTTTATAGGAGTTACAGAAGACTTAGTAGCTGGTGTTTGGGTTGGCGGAGATGATCGTGCTATTCATTTTCCCTCTATTAAATATGGACAAGGCGCTTATATGGCCTTACCCATTTGGGCTGATTTTATGACTAATGTATATAATGATGATTCTCTAGGATATAAGATGCAACCTTTCAAAAAACCAAGAAAACGTCTATCGGTAACATTAGATTGTGGACAATACAGCCTATTAAATCTTTCTCCTGCAGACTCTTTGCTACAGCGCAGACTAGATTCTCTTTCCGTTGATTTGGACGAGGAGGGAATAGACTAATGTTTGACCAAAAAAAGCTGGTTGCCTCTATTCCGCATAATCCAGGCGTTTACAAGTATTATAATGAAAACAATGTGCTCATTTATGTAGGCAAGGCCAAGGATCTAAGGAAAAGAGTTGCAAGTTATTTTAATAAAGGGGCTAGTCATAATCGAAAAACTCGAAAATTAGTTTCAGAAATAAGAGATATAAAATTTGTTGTTACCTATACAGAATTTGATGCACTGCTACTAGAAAATAGCCTGATAAAGGCCAATCAACCAAAGTATAATATTTTATTAAAAGACGACAAATCCTTTCCGTATATATGTGTAACGCATCAAAGGTTTCCTCGAATTTATAGTTTAAGAAACATTGACAATGCTAAGGGAGACTTTTATGGCCCTTATATAAGTGTGGTTAAAATGCGTTCTGTACTAGATCTTGTGAACAAGATATATTCATTACGCACGTGCAAATACAACCTATCTGCCCAAAATATAAAAAATGGCAAATATAAAATTTGCCTCGAATACCATATTGGTAATTGTAAAGGACCTTGTGAAAACTTGCAGAAGGAAGAAGATTATGAGATAAATTTAAAGCAAGCTGTTAATATTTTAAAAGGCAATATTGCCGCTCCTCGTAAATTTCTTGAGGACAAAATGAAGGCACATGCTTCGGGCCTAGAATTTGAAAAAGCGGAAGAATATAAAGTGAAACTAGATCAGCTTACTACCTTCTATAATAAATCCATAGTTGTTAACCCTAAATTAAACTCACTGTACGTAATTGCTCTTATTAGTACGGATAAAAAAGCCTATCTGAATTTTATGAAGGTTACAAATGGCTCAATTACGCAATCAAAATCTGTAGAGGTAAAAAAACCATTAGAAGAAACGGATGCTGAAATTTTAATGTCAGCCGTTCCGCAACTTATAAGTGAAGTTGAAGGTTTAACTACAATTCAAATACTTTCTAATATACTTATTAAGGAGGCTCCCGAGCCCTTACAAATAGAAGTTCCAAAAATTGGAGATAAAAAGAAACTAGTTAACATGTGTTTGAAAAACGCCCTGTACTTAAAACGAAATAGTGAACAAAAATCTGTTACAACTAACAAAAACGAAAAAACATTAGAACTGCTACAAGAGGCTCTTAATTTAACAACCCTTCCTATTCATATTGAATGTTTCGATAATTCTAATATTCAGGGTACCCACCCAGTTGCTTCTATGGTTTGTTTTAAAAATGGAAAGCCAGCGAAAAAAGAATACAGAAAGTATAACATTAAAACAGTTGAAGGACCCGATGATTTTGCCTCTATGCAAGAAGTGGTAACTAGGCGGTATGAAAGGCTACAAAAAGAACACAAGCCTTTGCCCAACCTAGTATTAATAGATGGAGGGAAAGGTCAATTGAGCGCTGCTGTTGATGGCCTAAAAGCTACTGGAGCCTATGGTAAAATAGCCATTGCAGGAATTGCCAAAAGATTGGAAGAAATATATTTACCTGGTGATAGCTTGCCTGTGCATATTAGCAAAAAATCGCCTGCACTAAAGCTACTGCAACAACTGAGAGATGAAGCCCATCGCTTTGCCATTAGTTTTCACCGATTAAAAAGATCAAAAGATCAAGTGGTTAGTTTTTTAGACAGCATAGACGGCATTGGTGAGAAAACAAAAAATCTCTTATTGACAACTTATAAATCACCAACTAAAATAAAAGCTGCTCCTATAAAGGAACTCCGTATTCTAATAGGTGTTCATAGGGCCAAGTTACTTAAGGAGTACATAAAAAAAGCCTCTACCGATTAGGGCAGAGGCTTTAGTAATTTAACTGAACTCTAGTACGACCATAAATTATGCTCGCGTTCTAATATTTTCATTTCTTCCCACTGGCTAGCCATTAAGCCTTGTTTTGCAGAACCTCCATAATAAGAAGCAATTGGTAAATTATCAGGGTTTTCGATTTTGTAAAGCTCACCATGGAACAATCTTAATAAGAACGCATCTCCAAGGTTTCTGTTTTCAGCACTGTTTTGCTGGTTATACCAAACAGCTTTATCAGGATGTTCTCTAAAAAACCTTTCTAAATCTTTATATGCGAAAGTGGCTATATAATAATTAGCTCCATCATTAGAGTATTTTCCTGGTACAATAAGCTTAACCGATTGAATATCTCTATACTGTCGTGCTCTTCTCTTGTCTAAAATAATATCCTCCATTATTTCCATAATGGCTATATCTGTCGCAAAATATTTCTCAGCGACTTCACCCCCATAAACTTCCCATAAATTAGGGTCAGACGTAGGTGCAATACCAATTTCGTTATCGTTCAAATCCTTTTTACAGATGTAGTTTCCACCATTATACTCAACAATATCTCCTTCAAAATAAGGATAATCTACCTCGTACAAAGGTTGGGCTTCAGGTTCACTATTATCAACTTCAGTTTTATTTAACCGCTCAGCAAACTCAGCTTTCGTCATTTTACGAGTTAAAGAATCTTCCCAATAAACATTTTGGATTTGATCCGCCATTACAGCATCCATAATAATTTTGGTGAACTCATTATTTTTAGCAAAAAAGCCTTTATTTAGCTTTTGCTCCAAATCCACACGAGTCCAAACTCTTTGCTTATAAAGCTGCTCATATTTTGGAATAGGATTCACAGAGTTAGGGTTATACTGACTCACAGTCTCTCCCTCTGATAACCCTTCTTGTGCCATTGCACTTCCTGTTAAGCCAACAATAACCAATAGAATGGCAAATTTTTTAAAACTGAATCGCATCTGTAAATTTTATTTAAATGAAAAGAAGAGATAGTCTCGTAACAAGAATAACTCCTCTTTGTCTAATTAATTGCTTTTAACTAACACTTTATAAATCTCGTTACGTGCTCTCACGTTTTCAGATTTATTTTGGAAGTTAGTTCTTACTACTCTTTTAATTGTAAATATATAAATATCCCCTTTACGTGCCTGCTGAGCAAACTGAGTTAAAGTGATTTTATTTTTCTTAAATGTTTGAACCTTTACAGGATCACCATTTCTAACTAATTTAACTTCTACCTCTCTCACTCTATAACGAGCATCCTTAGGTACATCACTAGCAAAACTAGGTTCTGCCTTTGCATTAACAGTAACCTGTCTAAATGCTCTTCCCTTTACTCCGTCTGCCATGTTACCGGCAGAACTAGGAATAACTAGCTCGTATTTAGGTAAAGGAATTTCTTTTACCGAAAATGTTTTTGTTCCTACTGTAGCACCGTTACTTCTTACCGTCATAACTACTTTACCTCTTGTTTTAGGTATAATAGTTACCTCTCCTTTACCTCCACCTGGCACAACAGTTGCATTGGTAGCAGAAATAGAAGGGTTATAACTAGTGCCTAATAAGGGCACTTGTACATTAAGAGCGTTACCACAATTTTTCCATAAGGCAGATAATGCGCTAGAAGAGATTAATATACTTGGCTTAATAACCGTATAGTTTATAACATCTTCATACACCTTACCATCCAATTCAATTTTAGCTTTATACGACTTTTCACCTGAACCTGAAGCAGAAAATTCTACTTGCCCAAACTTAATATCGTTACCTGCTATACTCATTTGAGAAAGAGGTAAGGCTTTTCCATCCTTATACATCACAGGATTTAATGCCGAGGAAGATGCCGCGATAAACATTTCTGCTTTATACTTTGCACCAGCTGCCACTACATTTGATTCCGCTCTAATTAATGGGAAAATTTTATCAAACGATACTTCACCAGCACCAACGCTATCTGCTAAAATAGCCAAAGCAACTCGCTCGTAATTTAAAATTTCTGTTTCTAAATAACTCATAGTTGCCATACCGGCAGCCGTTGGTGTATTTTCAAAAAACAGTTGAGAAAAGTTTTTTCCCTTTTGATTTGGGTCATTTGCAAATTCAGGGTATCCTTCAGCTCCTTTAGCCAATTTAGGAAAACGATCTTCCGGCTCACCTGTTTTTTCAGTTAAGAATTTTGAGTATGCATTTAAATCTTTTTGAAGCTGCTTCCCTTTTCCTTCAGGGCCTACCATCATGGTACCCACCTTATCATAGTCTTTTGCGCCAATAAGAGCTCCTGTTTCATCATCATAACCATCAGGATCACCAGCACCAGTAATTATGGCCATTTCCTTTTTAATGTCAGACATTTTGGTAATAATACCTGCTGTCTCAGTTCTTATCTCTTTTGCAATATTTAAGATGGCAACATCTGCCTCTAAATTATTTCGTTTTGCAACTTGAGCTTGAATACCTGTGATAGTTTGCGTATTCTTTTTACCATATTCATCCGCCATCCTAGTTAAGGCTTGATCGATAAAGATGAATTTCTCTAGTACGGCATTACTTACCTGCAAGGCAAGTAGAGCAGTAAGCACCAGATACATCATCCCAATCATCTTATCTCTTGGGCTTTGTCTACCTCCGGACATATTATATGTTGTTTAAGTTAATATGATTCACAATACAGTTGTTTTTGATAGTTAAGGCTTAATTGCTACCCTTCATAGCAGTTAACATGCTGCCATAAATACCATTTAAGGAGGTTAAATTACCAGTAAGTTTTTGCATTTCCTGAGAGAATTTCTCAGTTCCTTTACCGGCTTTTTCCATATTTTCCATAACTCCTGCCATATTACCATAAAACTTGCTCATAGTTTTAACATGAGAATCTGTACTTTGAAGCTCTAATTCATAAACTGAGTTTAGCGCTCCTAACTTTTTCGTAATTCCTCTTACTTCCTCATGATACTGCTTAGCATCTCCAGAAGCGTCTGCCATACTGCTCATTGCTTGTGCAGTTTGTGCATAAGAACTCGACATGTCTACCAAACTTTTTGAGGCAGCTTTTACATTTTTAGAATAATCTTCAGTAGCCACGGCCGCATTACTTAAGCTAGCCATGCCTTTGGCGTTAGTGGCCAAATTATTCATTCCTTTACCTAAACTTTCAATAAGATCTGGTCCAATTTTGGCACTTTCGAGCATATGATCAAGCTTTTGAGCTACATTATCTCCTTTCCCTCCACTAGAAATTCGTGGGCTATTAATTGGACCAGAATAATCTTCAGATAATTCTGGATATACTTTGGCCCAGTCTGGGTCTTTATGAGGTGGCTCAAATGCACTAAGAAAGAAAATTACAGCTTCAACGCCCAAACCAATTCCTAGCATAGCACTGGCACCTGGATAGTGGTTGATTTTAAATAATGCACCAACAATTACTACTGCAGCTCCAATACCATACACTTTTGGCATAATGGTTTTGTAGAGTAAGTCTTGAAATCCGCCTTTTTTTTGTTTACTCATTGTTTTGTCGTTTAAGTTCTTCTAATGATGATTAAAGTTTGTAAGTCAATAATACTAACCTTTCACAAGGTATAAAATTATTTTATAAATTAAAATTCTGCACCGCCTGATCTTCCAAGGTGTGTCATTGCACATCTAAATCCAATGTAAGCACGAGTTGAATCTTTATACTCAAAAGCTCTAGTTCCAGTTTCAAGGAAAAATGCTACATCTTTCCACGATCCTCCTCTAATAACCTTTCTAGGCTCAAATTCATTTTTATATTCTGGGTTCAAATCCCAAACCAAAGGAACCGAAGCTGGGTTAAATGCATCTTGTGTCCATTCAGATACATTACCAGACATATCAACTAAATTATAATCGTTTGCAAAGTAAGAACCAATAGGTGATGTATAAGCGTAGCCATCATCGTAATAGTTACCCCTGCCAGGCTTAAAGTTAGCCAGCATACACCCTTTGCTATTTCTTAAGTAGGGGTTACCCCAAGGATATTTAGCCATGTCTCTGCCTCCACGAGCAGCGTATTCCCATTCTGCTTCTGATGGCAACCTAAAGTTAGGCATTGGCCACTCACCTATAGAACTTCTGTAATCGTTTAAATATTCAGTTCTCCACTCACAAAACACTTTCGCTGCTTCCCAACTAACGCCCACAACAGGGTAATAATCGTAGGCTGGGTGCCAGAAGTAATACTCCTGCAAGGGGTCACCCATATGATGGGTAAAGTCTTTAGTAAAAACAGTGGTATCAGGGTAGTAATTATCTCTAATAAACTGTTCGCCTAATGTGCTTGCTGAATCTTCTAACACTGCAACAATAAACTGACGAAATTCATTATTAGTAATTTCAGTCTCATCCATAAAAAAGGAACCAATGGTAACCTGCTTATTATGGTTAATTTGAGTGGCACCTACATCTTCATCTGCCTGACCCATGTGAAACGTTCCTGCGGGAATTGGTGCCATACCAAAAGGGGTTGTCATTATCCAACCATCTCTTTCGGCTACTCCTACTAATTCACCCATGTCTCCACCTTTTCCGCCACCGCCAAAAAGACCACATCCAGAGATGCTTATTAAGCCAACTAATAATAGGCTTGAAAGCCTTGCTTGTTTTATATTAAGTTTTATCATGCTCTAAGTTATAATTCACATTTAAAATGACAAACACAATTCTGTTTTCTGCAATTTGTCTTAAAATGAATTCAATCCATCCTACTAAAAAAACAATTCTTATTGAAAATCACACTACAAATTGTGGAATATTTATGAAAAACCAAAATAAATTAAGAATTACTTCCTAAACCGAGGGGTTCTGACGATTTTTCTTGATCCAAATGGGTTAATTGGTAATGCATAGCTTAAACGAATTTCATTTGAAGTGGCTTGTTTGGCCTGCTGGTCATGCACAATATAATCAAACCCATACCCTATTTGAAGTGCATTCGATTTGAGTAAGTTCATGCCTACAATAAACGCAGCTGACTCCAAATATTTATAAGTTATTCCTCCCCAAAATTTATCATTATATTTTATAATTGCTCCTAAATTAATTAAGTATTTATTAAAATCTGACTGTACCAGTAACGAAGGGGTTAACTCTAAATTGTATGTAATGTCATAATGATATCCACCCATTATATATAATGTTGGCTCTAAGGAATTTCTTAACTGGTCTGAACCAAAATTAAAACTTGGGTTTAGCAAATGGGAGACACTTATAGAACCATATAGTTTCTTAGCTTGATAAAACACGCCTGCTCCCATATCTGGTCTATACTGTGTTTGCTTTCCTTCTAAAATAAGAGGGTCTCCACCATCATTAGGTCTGTACCTATCAAAATCTATAGACTGTGAATAAAAGCCTGCATTTATGCCAAAGCTCAGCTTTGCATCTTTAACTGCCACATGGTATGCATATGAACCCTGTAAAGCCAAGTTATTAAGCCCGCCTAAGTTGTCGTTTATTATATAAGCACCAAACCCACTATTTAATTTATATATGGGTGCACTCATAGTAAGCACTTGAGTTGTGGGGGCTCCTCCGGCATCAAAAGTGCCTGTATAGCCTGTCCACTTAGATCGGATTAGTAATGAAAGTCTTGTGAGCCCTTCTACTCCTGCATAAGCAGGGTTATAATACATTTTATTATCCATGAACTGTGTAAATTCAGGATCCTGCTGAGCACTAGAGTATTCACTTATGAATAGAGCTATAATTAAAAGAAGAAATGATTTATTTCTCATATATCAAATTATTGAGGCATAAATATAATAGCAAAAATAGAATTCTCTATGCCGTTGGGCTAAATCTACGTTTAAAAACGGAATAGAATGGACTTCGTTTTACAAATTGTTGACTTTTTTGATGTAAAGCTCTAGAGCCCCCGTCATAGACGGTGCATTAGGAAGTGGTGCTTCAACGTCTAAAAACAAGCCTTGCTCTTTCACTGCTTTTGCTGTTGTTGGTCCAAACGCAGCTAATCGAGTATCATTTTGTTCGAAATCAGGAAAGTTAACAATTAACGAATTTATACCCGATGGGCTAAAGAAGGCAATTACGTCATATTCAATATTAGCCAAATCTGACAAATCGCTTGCTACTGTTTTATAAAGAATAACTTCAGCGTATTCGTAACCATTCTCACTTAAAAAGTTGGGAATATCATTTTTGCGAATATTAGAACAAGGGAATAAATACTTTTCTGTAGGATGTTTCTTAAAAACCTCGATAAGATCAGTAGCTGTTCGAACCCCTGTAAATATTTTTCTTTTACGAATGGTTATGTATTTCTGTAAGTAATTAGCGGTTTGGTCTGAGATGCAGAAATATTTCATGTCCGTTGGCACATCAACCTTTACTTCTTTGCACATGGCAAAATAATGATCAACAGCATTCCTACTTGTAAATATTACTGCAGAATAGTCTAAAAAGGCTATTTTTTGATTTCTGAACTCTTTTACATCAACCGGATCGATTTGAATAAATGGTCTAAAATCAATACGGATACCGTATTTTTCTGCTAATTTATAATATGGAGATCTGTCATCTTTGGGTTTTGGCTGAGAAACCAAAATACTTTTTACAGGCTTAAGCCTATCCTTTAAATCTTTCGTCATTAAAAAACTGTTCTATAATTACCCAACTACAAGCTTTAATACAAAAACAAATAAGAAAATTTCTGTGCCGCAAAGGTATAAAAATATTTGAACAAATGGATGGCGAACAATAAATGACAACCGAAAGCCTATTAAAACAATAATCGCAAAAAGAGCACCAAACGTTACAAACAAAATTACAAGTGTACTAATAGGTAAAATGGAGAAATAGTTTAACGTAATTATAGTTTGAAGAAAGAGTAATAGGTAAAAGGTTAATCGTAGATGGGTGGCAAAATGAATATTTACGGTAGACGACATATCAAAAATATAGGCTACACCTACTACTAGTATATACTTGAGGACAAAAAAAAGTAAGAAGCCTGAAGCCAACACAAATAATTGAACTGAATGAAAAAATAAGGTAGACTGTTCTCCTAAATTAATTTCAATCAGTTGAATATCTAGCTGAGCCATTAAAAAATATAGTACAAAGGATGCGCTAAAACTCATCCATGTAACTAACTGAATGCTTGGGTTTGCAAAAAAGCCTCCTTTGTAAATAATTTCATCAATGGTTGTTAAGTTAAGTGCCCTTGAAAAATTTGCGTATTGGGCATACAAATCAGGTGAATTAACCTTTATAAGAATAAGACCAACAAGCAGCAGTATAGAAATAATAATGAAAAATGAAGTAAGGGATTTGCTTCTTATATGTTCTTCTTCGGCCTTATAAGGAGTGCTACTAAAAGAAGGACTTACAATTAAGGTGGCAAGTTTATTTTTTACCTTTTGCCCATATAAAGTAAGAACTGGTTTTAGGGTTTGAGTAATTTCTGAAAGACTATCAATATCTAGCACATGATTACCAGCATTTAGTTTGGTAATTAGAGTGGTTTCATAAAAAAGATAAACTGTTTTGCTATTTCGAATATATAATTTCTGGTTGCGATATTGCTCTCCATCAACTAAAAAACTAATGGATGAGCCAGAAGATTGAGAAATGGCAGGCATAAAGCTTTCAGCCTCCACATTATATTGAACCCAATTTTGCTTAAGGTTATAAACAACACCATCTGTTTGTTGCCCCTTAATAATAGCAGGTGAAAGCAGCAAGTAAAGGAATAATTGTTTTTTAAAACCGAGCCACATAGCCTACATGTATTTTAGATTCTGTCAATGATAGTGATTGTTTAGAAGATTTACCTACTGCATAAACTAATTGAATTACCCCAGAGGGGGTATCTAATAGTAATCCTGCTCCTAATCCAAGAAAAGTTTCCACAAGGTTAGTTACTTCATTAGTAGTATAGGCCCAATCTGCAAAACCAAAAAGCCTAGAATTTTCGCCTAAAATAAGTCGCCCTTCCACTTGAAGCAAGGCATAAGTAGAAGCATAAATTTCAAGTTCATTAAATCCTCGAATGGAATTAACACCACCTAATCTAAATAAATCATTCACAAACAATTTTCCATTATTGGGAATTGTGCCAACTTCTAATTTGGCATACGCCACTCCAATACTGGAAACCGGTATTGCCACATCAGAAGTAATGGTAAAATTTCCTTGTAGTGATTGCGATTTAAGACTATCGTACACCTCTGCTGGTACAAAGGTGCTGTTAATAATATTTTTAGCACCTAAGTTTACACCTGTTCGTAAGCCCCACCCTTTTTTCGGGTTTATAATATTATCAAACTCATATTTCAATAATTCTACCCCATAGTATTGTGCGTTAAAATCAATGAGAGTTAAATTACTAACATCAGTAATATTTATAGGAGATAATAACCTTGATGTTATAAAGCTAGATGTAAAATTAATGGTGTAATCTGCGTTGCTATACCCAATGTTGAGATAAAAATTTCTATTTATAAAAGTAGTGTCCTGTTTAAAAAGGTCAAAAACTCCTTTAACGTCTATCTCAGAGCCAAATATATTGGTATGATTATATAAAGCCCTTAAGGTTTGAGATTGAACACCAAACTGCCGCCAATTGAACGACAACCTCTTCCCTGATCGGAATAAATTATGTAAATCTAAGTTCACATATCCCGTGGCTAACAGTTTGGTTTGATCAATTTGATTAGGAGCTAGCCCTAGCATAGCATCCACCTTATTTGCTTTAACAGGAACTATGTTAAGCGTAATTATACAGGTTTTATTTTCGAATCTAATAGAAGGTGCTCTTTTTAATTTACAATACGATAGGTTCTTTATTTTTTTACTGATGTCTGCTATTTTATTGCCGCTAAAAACATCTCCTTCTTTTAAATTGAGGTAGG
Source organism: Cyclobacteriaceae bacterium (assembly GCA_021648745.1). GTDB lineage: Bacteria > Bacteroidota > Bacteroidia > Cytophagales > Cyclobacteriaceae > JAKISE01. The sequence goes on along the minus strand of JAKISE010000007.1, from coordinate 28,926 downwards.
ACTCCAAATACTCTCCTTTTATTAAATCAGCGTTAACCTCAAGCGCACCATACTTTATTTGCTGCCCAGAGTTATAATCTAATACTGCAAAAATTTCAGATTTTGAAATTCTCACTGAATCCAGCCTTGCCACAGCAAAAGGATACCCTGTTTTATCAGACTCTTCAATTATTTTTACCATTAACTCCCCAAGTAGCCTTGGGCTCACCCGTGTGTTATCAAATTGCCTTTTTTGATACCCTACCCTACTCAATAGTGCTTCTGGCACAGAATTGATGTTAAAATAACCCCATCGATAAACTTCTCCTTTGGCTATCTTCCCAAGCAATAAGCTATCGGGCTTTAATTGACTTAATGTAGCCAACACATACCCTTTTCGAACTAATTTTTCGTATTCCGATTTAATAACCTGTTGAAATTTTATGGAGTCGGCCCTTCCCTTTAACAGTTTTGAAATCGACTCGTCAGATTCAATAATTTCGATTACATAAGGTTTTTGTTGAGCATAACTAGCACAAAAAACAAGGCTTAATAAAAATGTAATAATTAGATGTTTCAATCAAAGATGTACTTTTGTTCAAAAGTAATCTTTTGGCCGGTATTTACATCCATATTCCTTTTTGCAGAAAAGCATGTCATTACTGCGATTTTCATTTTAGCACCACCTTAAACTTAGTTGATAAAGTTGTTGATGCCATTGTGATTGAAGCGGAAAAAAGGAAAAGCTACCTTAGCGAACCAATAGAGACAATTTACTTTGGAGGTGGCACACCCTCTTTATTAAGCAACGCCCAATTAGAAAAAATAACCAAAGCAGTACACAAGCACTTTTTAATAAAAGATGACATTGAATTTACTTTGGAGGCAAACCCAGATGATTTAACTCTTGACAAGGTTAAGTTTTTAGCTAGCATTGGCGTAAACAGATTAAGCATTGGCACTCAATCTTTTAACGATAGAGTTTTAAAATTTCTAAACCGAAGTCATACCGCTAATCAAACGCTGCAAGCCGTAGAGTTATGCAAGAGTTATGGCATTAAAAACATCAGTTTAGACTTAATCTACGGCATTCCTGATCAATCGGGTGAGCAATGGAAAACAAATCTAGAGGCGCTAGTTGCGTTGAAACCTACTCATATTTCGTGCTATGCATTAACAATTGAAGATAAAACCGTTTTTGGAAATTGGCTTAAAAAAGGAAAAATTACCGCAGTTGAAGATGATACTGTAACAGAAGAATATGAGGTTATGGTAGATTTTTTTACCTCTCTAAATTACAAACATTACGAAGTATCTAACTTTGCCAAACCAGGGTATATAAGCCAACACAACTCTTCTTATTGGCATCAAAAGCCCTATCTCGGTCTTGGGCCAGGTGCGCATTCATTTAATGGCAGTTCGCGACAATTCAATGTGTTAAGTAACCCAACATATTGCAAGCAAATAGTGGCCAATAACAAACCCTATAAAATAGAATCTCTTAGCCTAAAAGAGCAATTAACAGAGTTTATTTTTACACGAATTAGAACAAACTGGGGCATTAACTTTAATGAGGTTTATCAATTATTTAACTATCAATTATCGTTTAAACAGCTAACATACATCGACACCTTGGTTTCAAAAAAAATGGCTACTTTCGCTAATAATGTTCTTATTCTTAATTCTAAAGGATTTTTTATCTCCGACTCCGTTGCGTTAGAACTTATACCTACTTAATGAAAGCAAAGATTAACATTAGCCCAAACACTATAATAGAGGTTGATTTGAATGCACCAATTGGCATATCGATACCTATAAAAGCAGGAAAGCAAAACCCAAACTGCTATTGGGCCGAACCTGTTAAATTTGAAACTATAAGAGCCGATGGCTTTATAGGTAGTGTTGCGAAAGGAGGGCCTGTAAATTATCAAAAATTACTAATTACACCTCATGGAAATGGCACCCATACCGAGGGGTACGGTCATATTACCAATTCGAATGTAACCATTAATAAACAACTAAAAGCGTTTCATTTTTATGCTAAACTGTTGAGTTTGACTCCCACAAGAGCAAAAAATGGAGACCTAGTGGTAAATCTCACACATGAAATAGAAGAACAAAATTGGTCTGACATTAAAGCACTTATTATACGCACTTTACCTAATTCGAAAAGCAAGTTTACCAAGCAGTATTCAGGAACAAATCCTCCTTACCTTTCACCAAAACTTATGGAATTCATTGTTAGTAAAGGAGTTGAGCACCTGTTGGTAGATTTGCCATCGGTAGATAAGGAAGTTGATGGTGGGAAATTGCGTTCTCATAACGCCTTTTGGTGTCTGCCAAAGCAACCCAGAAATGGCACGACAATTACCGAGCTAATATACGTACCAACCGAAGTAAAAGACGACAACTACCTTTTAAACCTTCAAGTTATTAACCTCGAAATGGACGCCACCCCTAGCCAACCAGTGCTTTATAAGGCAGAGAAAATTATCAGCATTAGTAATTCATAGTCTAGGGTTACTTTCATAATCTTTTCTATATTTACATTTGAATGTCGCAGTCAGATACATCCGAGGACTTAAAATGCTATATGCTATTGGTAGCTATCATTTTCCATTACCATGGGTTAGATGAGGAGGAAAAAGTAATATTAGACAGGAAAGCCTCTGAAAAAAATGCTTTTGACGAACTTAATTGGGCGTATAACTTTATTACTGAAGATTATATGACTGCTTTTGATAGGGCTAGAATCTACCTCAAAGACTCTAAAGATTCTCTCGATAAATCGAAAAGGCTGCGCTATATCAATGATACTTGGATTGCCAATGGTGAAAAAGGCTATATTACAGAAATGGAAGCAACTGCTATGTTAAAATTAGCCAAAGACTGGGAAGTAGATAAAGAACTGGTAAACCTAGTGCAGCAATTAGTCTGACATTAAAGACTCATTCTCTCCTTAAATTTGGCAGCTTGCCGTCTAGAAACTTCTAGTTTATCTCCCCCTCTTAGCTTAACCATTAGTCCCCCATTAAACCAAGTTTCAATACTCTCTACCCAACTTAGGTTTATGATATGTTTACGGCTAGCTCTGAAGAAATCTCGCTCACTCAATTTTTCATCTAATGCATTCAATGATTTATGAATCATAGGTTTAACAGAATCGAAAAACACCTTTATATAATTCCCGTCAGATTCAAAGTATCGAACGTTTTCGAGCTTTACAAACCAGCACTTGTCACCATCTTTTACAAAAACCTGATCTTGTAAACCAAGCAGCTTAGACTCATTTATCAACGGTTTTGATTGAACACTCCCCAATTTGTCTATACTTTCCTTCAGTCGGTTAGGGTCAATGGGTTTAAGCAAATAATCTAGCGCATTTACTTCAAAAGCCTTCATTGCATATTCATCGTAGGCAGTAGTAAATATAACTTTGGGAACAGTATCGAGCATTTCTAATAACTCAAACCCTGTTTTGTCTGGCATTTGAATATCTAAAAAAAGAATATCGGGGTTGTGTTTTTCAATTAATTCTATCGCTTCATCAACATTGGCAGCTTCGCCAACAACATTAATAGTTGCAAACTCATCTAATAGTTTTATAAGTTCCTTTCTTGCCAGCCGTTCATCATCGATTACTAATGTTTTCATATTGTTGAGTGTTCTGAGTTTTTAGTAGAGCGCTTCCTAACTTTCAATAGGAATTTGCACTAAAGTTAGCACCATATTTTTACTTTCGTTGCGAATTTTAAATTGTGATTTGCCTTTAAATATAATTTTTAATCGTTGTTTCGTGTTTTTTAAACCATAACCGCTTTCTGAAACAGAATTTTTGTGCAAAATTCCTGTATTTCTAATTTCTACTACTAAGCATTTCTTATGAACAAAAGCATCCACGGTTAAAAGTCCCCCTTCTTTAAGTTTTGAAATTCCATGCTTAATACCATTTTCAACTAAAGTTTGAAACATTAATGGAGGAACTAACACTGCATTTGCACCAGAGGATACGTTAATCTTGGTCTTTAAACGCTCTTCGAAGCGAATAGTTTCCATGGCTAAATAATCTTGAACTGTTTGCATCTCATCTTTAAAGGGTATAAGCACTGTTCTATCTGCAGATAATGAAGATCGTAGAATATTAGACAAGTGGTTAATCGCTTTTTTTGATCTTTCTGGGTCTTCATCTATCAATGCACGAACACTATTAAGCGCATTAAAAATAAAGTGAGGGTTTAATTGAGACTTTAATCGATCAAGTTCCATTTTATTCAAGGCCACCTCATATTTTAAAGAAAGGTTATAGCGCTCGAAATAATGGAATGCATAATAAAGGGATGTCCAAAGAAATAAAGCAAAGAAGTTGCCAATAACATTGCCAACGATATTCGTAGTACTTAATAAAGTAGGACTATAAATATCCAAGAGGAATGAAACAAAAACTCTTATAAAATAAATAGGAACAGCCATTATAAAAATGGATGCCAGCATTTTTGGCAATAGCTTTAACACGGGTAATTGAAACCAATTCCATTTTTTATTAAGCAAACGAAAAAAATGAGTGAATATAAAAAAGAAGGCAGCCTCCACCATAATTGGCACCGCCATAAGTAACTGAAACTTGCTAGAAACCACATAACCGCCAAATAGCAATATTATGGCGTATAAACTCCATCCAATTGACTGAATTGCCCAGTATGCTCTTTTCTTATTCATTACTTATCATAAAAATAAAGGAAGAGATTGAACTTTGAAGTTATTAACCTGAGTTCGGGATAAGGAATGCTGTCAGCTTTAATCGAAACTTTCATAAACAACTTAGATTTTTGTAGGACTAACGGGTTAATTCAAGAAAATATAAGGAGGTTTAGGGAAGTTTCGTTAAAGCCCAAAGGGAAAATATCTAGCAGGCAATCTTTTGAATATAAAAATCTTGAAATAATCCACTATATCTTTGCTTTTTATATTAAAAAGCGTACCTACTATTTTATTTTCTGGCAGCTATTCCTTATCCCGAACTCAGGTTATTATGTATACAATCGGCTAAGGGGCCAAGATTTCTTTATTGGCATCGTTTAATAAAACAGCCATAAACAATACAACGGCAAGAATAACTAATGCCCAAGACAAGCGATTCCAAAACGTAAGATTTTGCACAATTACCTTTGCTTTTACTAAGTTGATTATAGTAAATCCTGCCCCTACAAATAGATATAGTACAGCCTCTAAGAGGTCATCGTTAATAATACTAAAACCAAAAAGCAAAAAAAAGGCAACTGGTATAAATAAGTTGGTTAAGTTTTTCATAGGATTCAATTAACGTAATTCTTCTTTTAGGTACTTTGCCGTATGGCTCTTATTCTCTTTACTAACTTCTTCGGGCGTACCAAAGGCTACTAAGTAGCCTCCCTTGTCTCCACCTTCAGGCCCCAAATCAATAACATAATCTACTACCTTTATAACATCTAAGTTGTGCTCAATTATTAATACGGTATTCCCTTTGTCAACCAGTTTATTAAGTACGTCCAATAAATGCTGAATGTCCTGAAAATGCAACCCCGTGGTTGGTTCATCTAAAATATAAAAAGTTTTACCCGTGTCTCTTTTACTAAGTTCGGTTGCCAATTTTACTCGCTGTGCCTCACCACCGGATAATGTTGTAGCATGCTGCCCCAAGGTTATATAACCAAGCCCAACTTGATTAAGGGTTTCTATTTTTCTTAAAATTTTTGGTTGATGCTCAAAAAACTTAACTGCCTCCTCAACCGTCATATCTAAAATATCAGAAATAGATTTGCCTTTAAACCTCACCTCCAATGTTTCACGATTATAACGTTTGCCTTTACAGGTTTCGCAATGCACATGTACATCTGGCAAAAAGTCCATTTCTATAAGCCGCATACCTGCCCCTTCGCAGGTTTCGCAACGACCACTTTTTACATTAAACGAAAATCTACCTGGCTTATAGCCTCTAATTTTCGCCTCAGGCAAATTTGAGAACAACGTTCTAATATCAGCAAAAACACCTGTGTAAGTAGCAGGGTTAGAGCGTGGTGTACGACCAATAGGCGACTGGTTTACTTCTATTACCTTATCAATATGCTCTAGCCCAGTAATAGACTTATGATCCATAGCTGCCCGCTTAGAACGGTAAAAATGGGTGCTTAATAATGGGTACAGCGTATCATGAATTAAGGTCGATTTACCAGAACCAGAAACACCGGTTACACCAATCATTTTGCCCAAAGGAAACTTAACTGTAAGGTTTTTGAGGTTATTTCCTTTGGCTCCTGCAAGCACTAGCTTTTCACCAGAACCCTCACGCCTTTTGGCTGGTACCTCAATACAAACTTTATTAGATAAGTATTTTGAAGTTAGCGTACCATTTTTAAGGAATTCTTTAGGCGTGCCTGCCCCAACAATTGTGCCTCCATGCCGGCCCGCACCTGGCCCAATGTCTATCACATAGTCGGCTTCGAGCATCATCTCTTTATCGTGCTCTACTACCAATACGGTGTTGCCAATATCTCGTAAGTCTTTAAGTGCTTTAATTAGCTTAACATTATCGCGCTGGTGCAAACCAATACTTGGCTCATCTAAAATATACATAACGCCAACTAATTGAGTCCCAATTTGAGTAGCCAACCTTATGCGTTGGGCTTCCCCACCCGAAAGAGTTCTCAAAGGTCGGTTTAGATTTAAATAATCGAGCCCAACATTTTCTAAAAAGCCTAAACGTTTACGAATCTCTTTTAATACCTCTGCTGCAATCCTATTTTGTTTCTCATTCAGTCTCGATTCTAAATCAGTAAACCAACCTTTCAATTTACCGATATCCAACCTTGCTAATTCTGCAATATTGGTGTTATCAATTTTAAAGTGGAGCGATTCTTTTTTAAGCCTTGCCCCATTACACGCTGGACACTCTTTAATAATGGTAAAATCTTTAATCCACTTTTGAATATTATCGGAGCCTCCGTCTTTTTGCTTCTGCATAAATATGATAATGCCTTCAAACTTGGTATTCCAATCAGTTCCCGGGTATTTTTTAGATTGCACGGCAACAGGCTCTTTATCACCGTGTAAAAGTATATTTACAACTTCTTCGCTTAGTTTATTTATAGGTGTAGTAATGTTAAATTTATACCTTTTAAGGATAGCTTCTATTTTCTTAAAAATCCAAATATCTCTATAATCACCCAAAGGAGCAATGCCTCCACGGCTAATACTCAAGGAGTTATCGGGTATAATGGTGTCATTGGTAATTTCATCTACTGTGCCTAAGCCATGGCAAGTAGGGCAAGCACCATAGGGTGAGTTAAATGAAAACGAATTTGGAGCAGGCTCATCGTAAGACAAGCCAGTTTCGGGATCCATTAAATGTTTGGAAAAATGATGGATTTCATTGTCCTCGTCAATTGCCATCATTAACCCTTGACCTTCCTTTAACGCCAATTGAACAGAACGGCCAATGCGGAGCCGGTCCTTTTTGTTTACCGAAATTCGATCAACCACTACTTCTACATCGTGAGTTTTGTACCGATCGAGTTGCATTTTTGGCACAAGCTCTTGCAATTCTCCATCTACTCGAACTCGAGTGTATCCACTTTTACGAATTTGCACAAAAAGCTCTCGGTAATGCCCTTTTCTACCCTTAACCACAGGTGCAAGCAGCACTAATTTTTTGCCATTAAAGTAGCTCATTATGTGCTGCTCTATTTGCTCCTCTGTTTGTTTTACCATTTTCTTGCCTGTGAGGTAAGAATAGGCTTCGCCTGTACGCGCAAATAGTAAGCGTAAAAAATCATATACTTCAGTAACGGTACCTACCGTAGAGCGAGGATTGCGCGAAGTAGTTTTCTGTTCTATGGATATGACCGGACTTAGACCATTAACTTTATCCACATCTGGCCGCTCCATATTGCCAATAAACGCACGAGCATAGGCCGAGAAGCTCTCCATATACCTGCGCTGGCCCTCTGCATAAATAGTGTCGAATGCTAAAGAGGATTTACCGCTGCCACTTATTCCTGTAATTACTACAAGCTTGTTGCGAGGAAAACTAACATCAATATTTTTAAGGTTATGCTCTCGGGCACCAAGTACTTCAACCTCGTCAAATCCTGTTATGTCTTGTGTATTTTTTTTGATAGCGGTAGATTTTAAAGGTGCAAAAATACAAAGGTTAAATTTCAGTTGACCTATTGACTAGCAAGGTTTAAATTTAATCAAACTAATAGCACCCTCTCAATGATATAGCCACCTATGATTTGGGTTCGATGATTAAAAAAACAGCTGTACTGTCTCCAATATTTAACACCTCGTGCCAAACAATTTCCTCATTAAAAAAATTACTCCCTGTGGGTACGTCCACTTCTCTTGTTCCCTTGCTGTCAGTAATTCTAAATCTGCTTCCTGCGATTGTATATCCAAAATGAGCATCATGGTGGTGTTTTTCATGTCCAACTCCTGGTGGGAATGTGCACTTTAGCACCCTTAAACTCTCACTGTTTTGTAGTTCCTCACAAACAGATTGATTTTGCCAGCCTGCTTCTAGTGGGTCGGGCAAGGAAGTTTTGGATGTACAACTTACAAATAGAGCAATAAACGATAAAGTTATGTTTTTTGCAATAACACTGGATTGTTGTGGTGTTTGAAAAATATGCATAAAGAAGGTTGAGATTATATAAGTAAGGGTAAATAAATTTATTACAAACCAGAGTTCGACTTAAATTATGAGGGTGCTACCTCAGCAATAATTTCCTGAAGTTCTACCATTGTATCAGCCACCTCAGATACGCCAAGTGTCAGTAATTTTTCTTTATGGCCAGGTAAAATATGTGAGGCTCCTGCAAAGCCAATTACTTGCAAACCAGCTTCCAAAGCTGCAGTAGCCCCAGTTATGCTATCTTCAACTACTAGTAGCTCTTTCTTCTTCAACCCCAATTCTTTAACTGCCAAATTGTACACATCTGGTTTAGGTTTAGGATTTATTACTAGTTCAGATGAAAAAATATGTCCTGTAAAGTATTGACTAATTTCTGTTTGCTCTATTTCCTCTTTCACTTGCCAAATAGCCGAGTTAGAGACAATTGACATTGGAATGGAAATCGACTGAAGCATCTCCTTAACACCTTTAATAGCATCTACTTTTGCCACGATTTTTTGTTCCAACTTATTTATAAATTCATCTTTCTCGTCACCCTGAAATGAATTTCCAAAGTAAGTATCTAAAATAGCTGAAAACGTTGCTCCTGAAAAGTGGTGCAGGAAGTAATCAAATTCAATATTAACTCCTCTATTTTTCATCGCTTCTACCATTACTTGGGCGGCTGTATATTCAGTATCCACCAATACACCATCGCAATCAAATAGAATGTGCTTTATCATATAAAATCTTTTATTGGGGCAATTTAATAACGTACTTTTTACCAGCAGCAATAGTTAATTTATCGGTTCTTAACCATGGGTTATAACGCTTTAACTGCCTGTATGAAATAGAGTTTTGTTGTGCCCAATCAACCAAACTTGGAATAGATTTAGACACTTCTATATCATACGTTTTAAATGGCTGATAAAGCTCAGAAGGGCTTATTTGAAACCCGTAATTCTCAGGTGATTTCAATATTAATTTAGCTGCTACGATTCTAAAAACATACCTTGAAGTTTCTTCGTTGAGGAGCAGGTTATAATAATTAAGCTCTTTCTGGTGTTCCATTGCTCTCTTCATCCCTGAAACACCCCTGTTATACGATGCGGCAGCCAATGTCCAACTTCCAAATTTGTTGTAAGCGTTTTTTAAGTAATTGGCCGCTGCTTTTGTAGATTTTATTGGATCGTATCGTTCATCAACTTCACCAGTAATTTCTAAGCCCTGCTCCTTGCCTGAAGCTTTTAAAAACTGCCAAAATCCAACTGCATTTCGGGGAGAAGTATCGTTTTTAAAGTTGGTTTCAATGGCCACCAAATATTTAAAATCATCAGGCACCCCTGCTTTGGCAAGTTCAGCAGAAATTGCAGGCAACCAACGGTTTGCTTTTTTAATCATTAAAATAGTATTGGTGTGCCAATAGGTGTTAATATGAATTTCCCGATCCATTCGTTCTCTAACATCTGGGTCAGACAGGGGCATAGCTTCTCCTGCAAAGTCGAGTTTACTTGGTAAAGATATGAATTGAGCATTCTCAAATTTAGCAGAATCATTAATAGCAGAAACACCAATGAGTTTTCCCAAATTCCCTTCCCTGTTTTGTGAATACCAAGAGCCCATTGCAGATATTACAAGCAAAGCCACTATAATAATAGATATTGTTTTTAATTGCTTAAACATTAGAAATTGGGTGATAGCATGTATTGAGAATAAAACTTATCTACTACTTGAACTGCCTCTGAAGGTGTTTCAACTATGTGAAACAAATCCATATCCTTTGGGCTAATATTACTGTATTTTACCAAGAGCACCTCCTTAATCCAATCTACCAAACCGCACCAAAAATCTTTGCCCACCAATACAATAGGGAAAGCTCCAATTTTTTTGGTTTGAATTAAAGTAATGGCTTCAAACAACTCATCTAAGGTGCCAAAACCACCAGGCATCACAATAAAGCCTTGTGAGTATTTTACAAACATTACTTTACGCACAAAAAAGTAGTCAAAGTCAATTATTTTATCAGAATCGATATAAATATTATTATGTTGCTCAAAGGGCAATTCTATATTTAAGCCTACTGATTTACCTCCTTCGGAGTGGGCTCCTTTATTACCCGCTTCCATTATACCTGGGCCACCGCCCGTAATTACACCATACCCATGCCGCACCAATTTTGCCCCAATTTCCTCCGCCTTTTTATATTCTACATGGTCTTCAGGAGTTCGAGCTGAACCAAAAATTGATACACAAGGCCCAATTTTATCCAGTTTTTCAAAGCCTTCTACAAATTCAGACATCACTTTAAAAATCATCCAAGAATTTTGTGATTTTAGCTCATTCCAATCTTTGTTTTTAAAGGCTTCTCTTATTTTTTTCTCGTCTTCCTGCGATAAATTATTTTTTGCTTTGGTCATAATACTCAATTAAAAAATGCCTTCAAATGTACTTTATTTTATGGTTAATCTGATACTTATAAAACTATTAACCTGAGCTTGAGTTAACTTAAAATATGACTTAATGCTTTTGAAAGCGAAGGATATTCAAACTCGAAGCCCTCTTCTATTATTTTTTTAGAGGATACCTCTACACCTGTAAGTAGCAAGGACGACATCTTACCGAGCATTAGTTTTAACAAAAATTCAGGAACATTGGGTATTAGAATTTTTCTATTCACCTCTTTAGCCAATTGATAGGTCAGGGTTTTGTTATCCACCCTTTCGGGAGCTACCGCATTATAAACTCCTTCTAACCCATTCTCTATTGCAAAAAGATACATATTACATAAATCATTGATATGAATCCAAGGCATTGGTTGAGCACCTGAACCTAGGGGGGATCCCACTCCCCACCTAATAGGTGCAAGCATTTTAGGAATAGCTCCACCCTCTTTTGCGAGCACCACAGCAGTTCTTAGAACAGTAACTTTAGTAGGGCAGGCTTCAATCTCATGTTCCCATTTTACACAAACCTCAGCTAAAAAATCTTTCCCCTGTTTATCCGTCTCTGTGGCTAAAATACCTTGATTGCTTATACCATAATACCCAACAGCAGATGCCGAAACCACTCCTTTTATTCCCCCTTTAGCAGCCTTTACCATTTCGGCAACCTGTTTACTCCCACTAGTTCTACTTTCTAAAATTTGTTGCTTCCTTTTTTTAGTCCAACGCCCTTCTGCTACATTGGCACCAGCTAAATGAATAATATAATCAACATTATCAATGGCCTCCAAGTCCCAAGTATTCTCTTCTAAATTCCATTTAAAACTTGACACCAATTCATTCTCAGAAACTCTCCTTGACAAATGCCGCACTTTATACTGCTTGCTCAATAATAGTTTTGTTAATTGAGCACCCACTAGGCCAGTTGCTCCAGTTATAAGTATAGTTTCTTGCATAAGGCTAAATTATGTATTCAATTTGAATGTTGGCATAATATTCGTTTAACCGTTAAATTAAACCTATTAAAATGATGTACCAAAGATTGATTATCCTGGCACTTTTTATTATTGGAAGTTGCACTCAAACAATAGCTCAGAACTATACTGTAAGCTCCAAAGCACAACGAATTAACGATACCAAGTATAATGGCTTTTCTATAAAAGTTAATGGCTCATTAGACAAAGTAACGGACCAAACCTATGCTTATTTAAAAGAAAAATCTAAATTGAGGAGGAAACGTAATTACTATTCTGTTGCGGAATTAAAATTAGACGGAATTCAGCTTGACAGTACCATTATTTATCTGAAAATTGATGAAAAATCTCCTCAAACCGCTATTTGGTTAGGCATTAAAACATTTGGCTTAGAAAAAGAAATGATTAGCCAGATTGAAGCTGATTTAAAAAAAGAGCTAGTTCACATTGCCAGAAGCTATTATGTACATGAGCAAGAATTGAAAATTATTGAAGCGGAAACAGCTGCTCAAGTTATTAGTAAAAACCAGCAAGTGCTTATCGAGGAAAATGTAAAACTAACTAGTAATCTTGAAGCCAAGGAGGTGAGAAAAATAGAGCTTCAGCAATTACTGGAAACCAATAGATTAGATATTGAGGTGCTTAAGCAGAAGCTAATTGACAACAAATTTGGGCAAGATTCTGTTTACCTCGACTTGCAGAAAGTAATTAAGGTAATTGATGTACAAAAACAGAAACTGAAAGAAATTGATTAGAAAAATTTAAGCATGCCATAAAATCAGTTAATTCCCTTTTACTAGTCCTGTATAAGCTATCTTTTTACTGGGAGTCTGAGTGTAAACGTTGTACCCACTCCTTCTTTACTTTCAGCAGAAACAGAGCCTTTATTCATTTTGGCAAAATCATAAGCCAGCCTTAACCCAAGGCCTAAGCCTTTTTCGCCATCGGTGCCTGAAGTGCTTTTTAGTTCAGATTCTGAAAACAAGTTGGCAAATTTTTCTTTTGAAATACCAATTCCGTTGTCTTTTATGTTTATAACTAATTCATCTTTTTCAATCATTCCAATAATTTCTACCTTTCCTCCTTGAGGCGTAAATTTTAGCGCATTATTTACCAAATTTCTTAGGATAGTTTTCACACTATTCTTATCTATCCACCCAAATAATGCGTCATCAAACTGGGTAGTTATCTTAATTCGTTTTGATTCTGCTCTTGACTTAGATGTATTAAGAACACCATTTACTAAAGCTTCAATTGATGTTTTTTCTGGAGAATATGGGAATTCTCCCTGCTGGTTTACCGCCCAATCCAATAAATTATCTAATAGTTCGGATAACTGGCTCGAAGCCTTATCAAGCATATCATTTATCTTAGGTAAATCCTCATAAGCTTTACCATCCAAACTCATTTTCATAATAGTGGTTAGCCCTTTAAACGAGTTTACCGGACCACGCAAATCATGAGAAATAATAGAGAAAAACCGGTCTTTAGTAGAATTCAACACTTCCAATTCGTTATGTTGAATTTGTAATTTTTCTTTCTGCTTTGTAAGTAGTTTGTTGATAATGCGCTTATCCCTATTCCGCTTAAAATAAATAAAGGCTAACCCTGCAATTAACACGATCATACCAAGTAACCCAGCACGGATTAGTCTGCTTGTTTTCTTTTCTTGATTTAGTAAATCTACTTCTATTTGTTTTTGAGCTACCTCATATTCGGTACGCAAATCGGCCATTTTACGAATAGTTTCTTCGCTGTTAATGCTATCGCGGTAGGTCAAATATTTTTCCTGATATTGATAAGCACTTTTAAAATCTTGGTTTGCTTCGTAGAGTTCTGATAGCTTATGGCTGGCATCCCTAATTTGTTCTTTTAAACCATCGGCCATCGCTAAACTATAACTATGCTGGGCATAGGCCAACGCTCTTGGCAAATCTCCTTTGGCCTTATAAATATCGGCCATATAGGTATTATACACCGCAATAGGATAATTATCGCCTAGCTCGTGCAAGATTTTTGTGGCCTCCACGATGTTTTCTTCGGCAAGTTTATGCCTACCTTGCTCGGCATACACCAACCCAATATTACCTAAATTGTAGGCTCTTCCAATTTTATAATTTTTAAGGGTGAATATTTTATCTGCCTCTTCAAAGTAAATGAGGGCAGTATCCAATGTGTGAATCATTCTATACAGTTCACCTGTATTCATCAATGTACGAGCTAAATTAGTAGAGTCATTAATTTCTCTTAGTTTAATGATTCCTAAATTATAGTAGGTAAGAGAAGAAGGGTAATTGTTTTGAACTCTATAAACACTACCAATAGCACTATACGTAATTGCCTCCCGTCTTTTGTCCTTCATTTTCTTTGCATACTGTATGCAACTAAAGTAGGCCTCCAAGCTTTTTTGAAGATCCCCCTTTAATTTGTAGGCATGTCCTATATGTAAAGTGCTCCTATACTTCCAAAGTAGTTGGTTGTTTTTAATAGAAATTTCTAACGATTTTTTGGCATACATCAACTTTAAATCAGGGTTAGTTTGATTCTTATAAATCCCTCTTAAAATTTTTAGTTTAACTGTATCTTCTATTACATTACCTGATTCTAATAATTGAATTAAGCTATCTGCCTTATTCTGGTTCTGCGAAAAAGCGATATGAACATAAAAAACAAAGCCTATAACTAAATAGGCTTTAAATAAAATAGATATAGTCAAATCAGTTCTAATCATCATCAACTAGAATCTCTGGGTCATCCGTATAAGAATCTTTGCCAATATTATAATCAATGCTATACGATTCACTACCCGAAATGGAGTTAGCTACGGTTCCTTTCCAAGAGCCATCGGGCTGTTGTATGGGTGGGTTGCTAAAAATATTTTCGCTCCCTGTTTTTGGGTAAATGTTGGTAATTTCGGTTATTCCTCCTTTGGGCTTAAGCTGCCAAACTACGGTGTCTCCTTCACGTACTATGGTCGTAATCGTTCCATCTCCGGCATGCCCTTCGTTATCAGTTAAGTACAATCCTGTACCGGTGGCTTGTTTGCTAATATTAATTGTTTTTGTTGCCATCAAGTTTTAAATTATAATTATTTATTCGATAAAGATATGCAATGAATTGTTTTTTCTAAACAGATGAACTCGAAATAATTATAAATAACCCGCACTCTATCTTTATCATGCCTCAATAAGCCGAAGTACGGAGAGCAATAATACAAGTTCTCCTAAACAGGGGTGACTCTGATAATAATAAAGAGATTGCTTCACTTCGATCGCAATGACGTCTCGCTTAGTAAACGACATTGATTTTAACAAGCTACGCCCTAATCGCCTCCACTGGGTCCATTCGTGCGGCCATGGCTGCGGGTACTATGCCGGCAATCATACCAATTGTTACACTTACCCCAATGCCTAAAGCTACATTTCGTAACGTGAGCACAAGCTCAAGGCTGCCAAGTGAGACCAACGAAAGCAGGAAAACAAGGAAGAGCCCAATGCCCCCTCCTAAAAAGCTTAAAAAAACCGACTCAAACAAAAATTGAAATAGTACAAAATAATTTTTTGCTCCCAAGGATTTTTGAATGCCAATTATATTGGTGCGCTCGCGTACCGAAACAAACATTATGTTGGCAATACCAAAGCCACCCACTAAAATGGAAAAGCCTCCAATAATCCAACCGGCTATACCTATTACATCAAAAACACCACCAATAATTTTCATAATGGCTTCGGGCCTGTTTAAGGAAAAATTGTCAGCATCTTTGGGCCTTAGACCCCTTCGCGAACGAAGCAATCCTTGTAATTCGTATTCCATTTGAACCAAGCCAATATCTTCAGTGCTTCCTTTTATTCCGATAGTTGACGATTTTTCATTCCATCTGCCCGTTCCTGTATTGTAAATTTTTCTAAAAGAACCGTAAGGCACAATGCAATTATCATCGTTACTGGGGGTCCCCATAAAGCTTTCCCCTTCTTTTTCCATTACACCAATTACAAAGTACTTCTGGCCTTTAATTTTTATTTCTTTACCTAAACTACTTTCATCAGGAAAAAGTGCTTTGGCAATATTTGCACCAATAACAGCCACATTATTTCCATTATTGGCCTCATTTTCAACAAAATAGCGCCCCTTATCAATCGGTACAGTAAAAATATCACTATAAGTAAATGACCCTCCTACAAGTACTCCATCATTATAGCTATTGCTCTTATACTTCATTACCGATCGTCCATCACGCGCCCATATGGCAATAGCTGTTTTAGATTTTAAATTTTCATTTAAGAACTTGTATTCATTATAACTAGGGTTTGGCCTTTTCCAAAAATCCCACCATTTAAATTCGCCATCAGCATCTTGGGTAAAAGGCCACTTATTTACATAAATAACTCCCGTGCCCAAAAAACTTAAGCTGTCTTTTATGCTTCTTTCTAAAGAATCAACAATAGTAAATACACCAATAATTGCAAAAATCCCTATGGTTACTCCTAGCAAAGACAGCATTGTTCTAAAGAGGTTCATCTTTAAAGCGTTCCAGGCAAACCTAAAACTTTCCATTATTAGCTTAATTATTAATGCCATAGCTAGTTAAAACTTTATTAGTCAATACAATTAATATAAATTTATGCTCTATTATAGGCACAAATTTATATTTTTGCATGCTGAAATTAATTGCGATCTATCTCTGTTAAAATCTAAAGTTAACATTGACATAAAAAAGGAAACTAGAAATCTGGTCTTTTTTTATAAGCGGTCGAAATTAATTTTTTAAAAAATGCACTAAAATAATCAATAGTAAATGAAATTATCTCAATTTAAATTCGATTTACCAACAGGCTTAATTGCCAAACATCCAGCAGAAAATCGTGACGAAAGCCGACTAATGGTGATTCATCGCGATACGGGTAAAATTGAACATAAACTCTTTAAAGATGCCGTTGATTATTTTGATGAAGGTGATGTTTTTGTCTTGAATGATACGAAGGTTTTTCCTGCAAGGTTGTATGGAAACAAAGAAAAAACCGGTGCTGAAATTGAAGTTTTTCTATTAAGAGAATTAAATAGAGAAATGAGGCTTTGGGATGTTTTGGTTGACCCAGCTAGAAAAATTAGAGTTGGCAATAAGCTTTACTTTGGAGAAGGAGAGCTAGTAGCTGAAGTAATTGATAATACTACTTCTAGGGGTAGAACTATCCGTTTCTTATTTGATGGAACAGACGAAGAGTTTACTGCCGTTATCGACCAGCTAGGAGAAACTCCATTACCAAAAATGATAGATAGAGAAACTGAACCTGAGGACAAAGAAAGGTTTCAAACAATTTATGCTAAAAATTCTGGTGCTGTCGCAGCTCCTTCTGCAGGGCTTCATTTTACAGAGCACCTGATGAAAAAGTTAGACATTATCGGTGTTGATATAGCTAATATAACTCTTCATATTGGGCTTGGCACTTTTGCGCCAGTAGATGTAGAAGATTTAACAAAGCACAAAATGAGTTCTGAAAGTTATTCAGTGCCTCAAGAAACTGTAGATATTGTTAATGCTGCTAAAGCAAATAAGAAGAGGGTTGTAGCTGTAGGTACAACTGTAATGCGATCGTTGGAAACGGCTGTTTCTGCAACCGATAAGTTAAAGGTTAAAGAAGGCTGGACCGATAAATTTATTTTCCCTCCTTACCCTTTTAAAATATGTAATGCTATGATTACAAACTTCCATTTACCAGAAAGCACCTTATTAATGATGGCTTCTGCTTTTGGTGGTTACGATTTAATGATGGATGCTTATAAATTGGCTATTAAAGAAAAGTATAAATTCTTTACGTATGGAGATGCCATGCTGATTATTTAAAGAAGTTAGGGGTCAGGAGACAGAAGTCCGAAGTCAGGAGTATTTTTATCTTCCGGCTTCGGACTTCCTGCTTCTACCCTTTTTAATATTCCAAATCCTGCTTACCTTAGAACTTAATGAAAAAATACGCTGTAATTGTAGCTGGCGGTGCAGGCACCCGAATGAAAACCGATTTGCCAAAGCAATTCTTGATGCTTGGAAAATTGCCTGTTTTAATGCACACAGTTGAAAAATTTCACAATTACGATACTTCCTTAGAAATAATTATTGTGCTACCTGAATATCAAATTGATTTTTGGGAACAACTTTGTAATCAGCACAAATTTTCAATAAAACATCACGTAATTAGAGGAGGGAAAACGAGGTCTCATTCTGTTCAGAATGGATTGCAATTAGTAGAAGATGATAGCCTTGTTGCTGTACACGATGGTGTACGACCCTTAGTTACAAAAGAAGTAATAGCCGAAAGCTATACTTTTGCAAAAAATAAAGGCTCAGCAATAGCGGCAATCCCTTTAAAAGACAGCATACGAAAATTTGAAGGAGGAACAACTATATCGAAAAATAGAAACGACTATGTCTTAATTCAAACACCCCAAACCTTTAGTTCTTCTCTGCTTAAACAAGCCTACGACCAAACAGAACCAAGCGAGAATTTTACAGACGATGCCTCGGTATTTGAAGCTTTACATGGTAAAGTAACCTTAATTATAGGCGATTACAAAAACATTAAAATAACAACACCCGAGGATTTAATAATCGCTCAGGCGCTGTTGGTAAAATGATTAAAGACTATAAGCTGATAGTCCGTTTTTTTTACAAATATTGATTGTGTTTTTTAATTATTAATATAACTATATAAAGATATTCATAGTTTATTAAAATATATATTCACTAATAATTTGAATTTATCATATATATATATATATATATATTGCTTCTTATAAAAAAAACCTAAAATATTTATTTATGAGAAACACTTTAAAATTAGCAGGAGTAGTGATGCTAGTGACACTAGCGGCATGTACTAAACAAACGAGTATTGAGCCTAGTGCCCAATTAGTTTTATCTGATTACTCAACGGAGGCAGATTTATTGGCTGTGGATATTGGTAAACGGATAGCTAGCTCACTAGAAGACGAAAATTTTCGCAACTTTGTTGGGGAGGAGCTTAAAAAGCAATTTGATGGAGATGATAATTTTTTGATTCTTAAAACAGAACGAGATGCAATCAACCCAGGACAGGGAGGCAGTTTTCTTGAAATGCTTTACCCCAAAAAAAATGCTGTTAACAGAAGTGCAGGTGTTACCAACCTTGTTAAAAATTTGGAAGAAACGTATCCACTACTTCAGGTTGCATTCCCAGACCTAGAGGTAGGCGATGTTAATGATTGGTTAGCAAACCCTAAGGCTATAAAGGTGGTTGTACTGCCTGCTAACTATACGGAAGACTCCGGCATTACAGGAGCAATAGCTTATGATGCTGAAGGAAACGAAACGATAGTACCGCTTAAAAGTGAGCCCAACGAATCAGTAATTGTATTAACTAGAAACGAACGAACAGTACGCATACCCAAAGAATCCTCCATAGCTGGAAGAACGGCTCTCTTTCCTTTTCCTTGCCCAATTGAAATGTTAAGTATTTCTCCAATATATGAAACTGAGGATGCTTTTTATTACGATAGATACTTATTAGAAGATACATGTAATCCTGCTCCCGGAGATGGCGGACCTAGTGGACCTAGTACGCCACCACCATTAGTCAATTGTTTATGCGATAGAGAATGCAACCCCAACAGAAAAGAAATGATTGCCAAGGTTAGGTTTCCTAGCACAACAGCTCTTCAAAGGGCTGAAGACTGGCCGCTTGGCAAACCTGAGATGCGCTTTGTGCAAATGAGAAATTGGGATACAAGTGTTGCCTCTTTTATGGATGCATCTTTTACATCTGGCAGACGTAGAGATTGGAAAAATGGCAAATGGGTAACTATGAACAGACAGTGGAATAACTGGAATTTAGCTGACAACGGAGATACACAGGCTTATTTCGTTTTTGAAGAAGACGATGTGCCTTGGGCATGGCAAACCTATGATAAAACCCATACGCTCATTTCTAAAATTAATGGAGATAATATAATTGTAGAAAAAACTTGGACAAGTGCTAAAGGCCTTTCTTCTAAAGATTTAGGTGTTATGGATGCAGATTTCTGCGATGACACAACCCCTCCATATATAATGAGAAGTTCCGACTTTGAGTTTGAGTTAACACAAAAATAACTCTTTAACTTACCGAGTATGGCGAATTGCTATGCCCGGTAAGTTTTTTTATTGTTAATATATAAACAGATGAAATACCTTATTTCAATTACTTTTTTATTGTTGGTTGTCTTTTCCTCTTCTGGGCAAATCAATCAAATAAGCATTGGTTTAGGCAGAGCTGACCAATGGGGTAAATCGGCTTATACCTATGTTGGAGATACAGCAATTGGGTATAATTCTCAGAGCTCAATGGATTCAAGAACCATATATATGGTTTCCATGGATCATTCCATTGGTAAATTTAATATCTATCATGTACTTGCATTTAGTGTTATGTTTCCAGAGTATAGTCTTGTATATCCAGGTAATCTTATACTCGATATGAATCAACAGCTCTTTATGAAGGCACCTACCTTCGATTATTCCATAAGTACATCTATTCTAAAACCAACCAGAAGGCTTACACTTTACGGAGGGCTTAATTTTAGAGTTCAGTGGCCATTAGAACGAGAGTTTTCTCCTAACCTTGATAAGTGGTTATTAGAATGGAATGTGGATGGGAGCAACTCTTTTGTTCCTGTCACATTAGGCATAAACCTAAACTTACGCTATCAAACCCGTTGGGTGCGCATAGAGTTTGGGTATATTGGCGATGTTACCTCCTCTTCAAGAGATTTTATCCACAATGGGCAAACGGTTAATATGGCACCCTTAAAAATGCAAAAAATATATTTGGTATTTAGTGGCCCTGTTTTTAGAAGAGAAAAACCACCTAAAAAAATTAAGAAGAAGGATTACCTTCATTAGCCGCCTATAAAATAACAACACCCGAGGATTTAATAATCGCCCAGGCCTTGATGGAAAATTGATTGAAATTTTAATTTTTTTTGGAGTTTATCCAGTTAGTACTCGTCCTCATTAAAGAAGAAGTCTTCTTTAGTAGGGTAATCGGGCCAAATTTCCTCAATGTTTTCGTATGGTTGCCCATCGTCTTCTAACTCTTGTAAGTTTTCAACCACTTCAAGAGGCGCACCTGATCTGATAGAATAGTCAATCAACTCATCTTTTGATGCTGGCCAAGGGGCATCCTCCAGGTACGAAGCTAATTCTAATGTCCAATACATAGTTGATCGTTAAATTTTGACTGCAAAAGTATCTTTTTATTTGACAAATCAAACAATATTATAATATTTATGACAAGTCTGTTATTAATGCCTTTTAAACTAACACAGAGGGAGGTATTTTAGTTTTGATATTTAATAGAAATTACTCTGTTTAAGTAACCATTATTTCTACATTTGAGAACTAAATATTACGCAATGAGTGATGAAAAAATAATTTTTTCTATGGCTGGAGTAAGTAAAATTTACCCTCCTCAGAAAAAAGTTCTCAATAATATCTATCTCTCCTTTTTTTATGGTGCTAAAATTGGCGTGCTTGGACTAAACGGTTCTGGTAAATCGTCATTATTAAGGCTGATTGCAGGAGTTGATACCGAATTTCAAGGAGAAATAGTATTTGCTCCTAGTTTTACGGTTGGCATGCTAGAGCAAGAACCTGTGTTAGATTCTACTAAAACTGTTAAGCAAATTATTGAAGAAGGCGCAAGTGAAACAGTAGACTTGCTTAAAGAGTTTGAAGAAATTAATGAAAAATTTGCAGACCCGGAAGTGCTTGATAACCCAGATGCCATGGACAAATTGATTGAACGCCAAGGAGCCGTTCAAGAAAAATTAGACCATGCTGATGCTTGGAACCTTGATGCCAAACTGGAACGGGCAATGGACGCACTTCGCACACCCGCAGGAGACTCTCTCATAAAAAATCTTTCAGGTGGCGAAAAAAGAAGAGTTGCTATGTGCAGGCTCTTACTTAAAGAACCCGATGTTTTATTATTAGATGAGCCAACCAACCACCTTGATGCTGAATCGGTGCATTGGCTTGAGCAACATTTAAAACAATACAAAGGCACAGTTATAGCTGTAACCCACGATCGCTATTTCTTGGATAACGTGGCTGGGTGGATTCTTGAATTAGATAGAGGCGAGGGCATTCCTTGGAAAGGAAACTATTCTTCTTGGCTCGACCAAAAGCAAAATAGATTAGCTCAAGAAGAAAAAACGGAATCTAAAAGACAAAAAACATTGGCTCGAGAATTAGAGTGGGTTAGAATGAGCCCCAAAGGAAGGAGAGCAAAAGGCAAAGCACGAATTAGTTCCTACGAAAAACTATTAGGTGAAACCGCCAAAGAAAACGAAGCAAAACTCGAATTATTTATTCCTCCAGGTGAAAGGTTGGGTGATAAAGTGATTATAGCAAAAGGGGTATCAAAAGCATTTGGCGATAAACTCTTATACGAAAATCTCGAGTTTTCCTTGCCTCAAGGTGGCATTGTAGGTATAGTAGGGCCAAATGGAGCTGGCAAAACAACCTTATTCAAACTTATTACTCAAAAAGAAACACCCGATGCTGGCATTTTTGAAGTTGGCACCACCGTAGATATTGCCTATGTGGATCAAGAGCATGATAATTTAAACCCCAACCACACTGTATGGGAATCGATAACAGGAGGCAATGAATTGATTATGCTTGGAGGCAAGGAAATGAACTCCAGAGCCTACGTGAGCAAATTTAATTTTAGTGGAGGCGATCAACAGAAAAAAGTAGGTGAACTATCTGGTGGTGAACGCAACAGAGTTCATTTAGCCATGGCACTAAAACAAGGAGCCAACTTATTATTGCTTGATGAACCTACCAATGATTTAGATGTAAATACCTTAAGAGCCTTGGAAGAAGGGTTAGAGAACTTTGGTGGTTGCGCAGTAATTATTTCTCACGATAGATGGTTTTTAGACAGAATTTGTACACATATACTAGCTTTTGAAGGAGACTCTCAAGTTTTTTGGTTCGAAGGTTCCTACTCAGAATATGAAGAAAATAAACTAAAGCGCTTTGGCGATTTAGTGCCCAAACGCATTAGGTACAAGAAATTAAAGGCATAATGCAAGGGTTTTATTATCAACAGTTGTACGTTTAAGTCGATGAAAGCTTTCAATATATTCATAAACAACCTAATCCCTGATAGGTTTAGAGTTACTTATGAATTAAACACCAAAGTTAGAGGAGCCATCATCTCTCAGATAGTAATAGGAACCATTCTAACATCTGTAGGGTTATTATTATGGTATTTTGAAAAAAAATCATTAGAACTATATCTCAACACAGGTGTTGGTGTTTTTATTCTACTTTCTATCTTTAGCCTAAAAGTTTTCAAGAGTTTTGAATCTTATATAAATATTGTATTAAGTGCAGGTTACCTAGTTCTTTTTGCCTTTATTCTGCTTACCGGAGGACTTTATTCAGATGCCTCATTTTGGCTTGCTCTGCTTGTTTCCATAAATATTACCTATACTAAACCAAAGCACTCATTTTTCTGGATATCTGTTGTAATACTTTTTATGGGAGCTCTGTTTTATGCACAATCCAGCGGCCTTGATTTTAATTTTGAAGCAGCTTCTTATGCTAAAAAAGGCGCAACTTTTATTAGTTTTTTTACGCTTTTAATAATTGTAACTTACTCCTATTCAAAAATTAATAATACTAAAAACTCGTACCACTTAGAAATAATTTCTAGGCATAAAAGGCTATTAAAAGAGCGTGATGATTTAATGAGCATTATTGCCCACGACATGAAATCACCTTTAAGAAGGATTGAGGGATTAATTGGTGTTTTCAATACCGAAAACCTTACTAAAGAACAAAAAGAAGTTCTTAAAAGGCTTGACTCCACAGCGCTAGAAAGCAAACAACTAATTGATGACCTTTTAGAAGCCAAGAGTTTTAATTCGAACTTAACAATTGAAAACGTAAATATAAACGAACTAGTTAGCGATCTAAAAAACGGATTTTTACCTCTATCGAATAAAAAAAATATTCGAATTATAACACGAGGGTTGAGGTCTAAAATCTATTTAGAAACCAGTAGCTATGAATTGAACCGAATACTCGATAATTTACTTTCGAATGCCATTAAGTTTTCTCCTTTCGATACTAGAATTGAAATTATTTGTGCTCAAAATGAAAAGTTTACAAGTATTTCATTTCAAGACCATGGCCCTGGGTTTAATGCAGATGACGAAACAAAAATGTTTCAAATGTTTCAAAAATTAACTGCCAGGCCTACAGGAGGTGAGAGTTCAACAGGTTTGGGACTATCTATTATTAAAAATTTGACTTCGTTATTAAAAGGAGAACTTAAGTATGTAACTAAGCCAGGTAAAGGAACAACCTTTACATTGATGTTACCCAATAAGTTTCCCTCAAATAATCAGTCGTAACTAAAACACGAGACTAAGCGTAAATACTTATTTGATAAATTAACATTATATACTTCCTTCGTGTTTAATATAAGCCTGAGTTCAACCTAAGCTTATATGGTAGTATACAAAATAAACCCAGTAGAGATGATAGTAATGTTTGTGGATGATGATGCTATTAGTAATGAAATTAATCAAATGCTGCTGAGAAAGCTATACCCAAACATTGAAGTTATAATTAAAAACTCTGTTGATAAAGCATTGGATTATTTAAAAGATTCTACGAGTGAAAACCCCAACAAAATATTTCTTGATATTAATTTACCCGTAAAAAATGGGTGGGATTTTTTAATAGAATTTAAAGACCTTAACTTGTCAGGAATTGATTTATACATGCTTACATCTGCATTAGATCTTTTAAACGCAGATGTAAGAACCAAATACCCCGAAGTTAAAGGTTTTGTAGAAAAGCCTTTATACGACTATAAATTAGATGAAATATTAAATTGTTAAAAATCGCTTAGTAAAGAATCCATCTTCTAAGAAGGTGACTTTGGCTTTGCCCCTGAAAGGGGCCTAAAATTCAAACCTTTTTTGCTGATCTTCGACTTTCTTCTCTTCTTTTTCTTGATGTTTAACCCAAAATATTTTAATCGCTAGCTTCCCTTTTAACACACCCATAAGATTCGAAATTGACGCTTTGGGTGGAACCGATACTAGAAACCTGAATTCGAGTAATGAGCGACAGACATCTATGTTGCAACAAGCAAAATAACTCTCTGATTTATTGTATCTGCCACTTTAAATGCTGATTTTAAACAACAGAACCATGATGGCAATTTATCTATGTCTTTTTTGCACCCCTTCTACAAGCTATCCGCTCTTATTTTATTAGTCTGTTGGGCAAACATAATATTTGCCCAAACTGAACCAAACTCAATTTTAGAATTTAAAAAATATCTTAGTAATGAGGTTGATTCAGTAAAGAAAGTAGGTTTATATAATGATTTAGCATGGGAGTATTCGCTGAGCAATTATGATTCATCATTAAAATACACTCAAAAGGCTATTCTTCTTTCTAACACCCTTGGCGATGATTATTGGAAGGCAGTTTCCTTAGAAATGATGGCCTTACTGAAAGAGATTTCAGGTGAGGTTGAAGAAGCTGCGAAACTATATATTCAAGTAATTGCATTGCGGGAAAAAATTGGGGGTAAAGGCCTTGAAAGCACGTATAACAACCTCGGCATTTTATTCAAAGGTCAAGGAAACCATCAAAAGGCTCTTATCTATTTCCGTAAGTCTTATGCCATAGAGGTTAAGACTAAAAACAGCGAAGGAATTGCAGGCAGCTTAATTAATATGTCTATTTCCTTAACTAATTTAGGAAAAACAGATTCAACTTATTCGCTTCTTTTACAAGCCAAAACAATTGCCGAAGAAAACAATTTAAACTACATCATCTCTAATGCTTATCTTGGTCTATCTAATTATTATATACAAAAGGAAGAACTCGATAGTGCTATTCATTATTGCAAACGAATTATCAACTCGGAACAAATTGACAATGAATCTTTGGTAATTGCTTACCAAAATTTGGGGGATATCTTTTTAAGAAAAAAAGATTTCACTCAAGCACTAGCCTACTTAGACGATGCAGAGACCAGACTTAGAACACTTAATAACCTAGAATATTTAAACAGATTGTATGCATCTAAGGCAGAAGCTTTGGCCGCATTAACAAAATACGATCAAGCATATATCTATCTTTCAAAATTTTCTGCCAGTAAAGATTCTCTAATCAGTATTGAGTCGGTTACAGTTTTGAACGAACTAGAAAAAAAATATGAAACAGAAAAGAAAGAAAGACAAATTATTGAACTTCAACTTGAAGCCATCAATAGCGAAAATCAGCAAATTATATTTATTTTCGCTATTTGCTTAGTTGTACTAGGTATTATTTTTCTATTCATTTTATTAAAATCCAAATCCAAAGCCAACGCTATTATTTCAACTTCTCTCGAAGAAAAAGAAACCCTTTTAAAGGAAATTCACCATCGTGTAAAAAATAATTTGCAAACTATTTCCAGTTTATTAAGCCTGCAATCAAGGTACATATCTGACAAAAATGCTGTTGAGGCTATTAACGAAAGTAAAAACAGAGTAAAGTCAATGGCTCTGATTCACCAAAAACTCTATCAAAAAGACAACCTTACGGGGATAGAAATGGAAGATTATGTGCAAAATTTAGTAGAAAGTCTTTTTGTATCTTTCGGTATTAATTTTAACCAAGTAAACTTTAGTTGCGATATTAATAACGTGAGGCTAGATGTTGACACTGCCATTCCAATTGGTTTAATTTTAAATGAGCTGGTTACCAATGCATTAAAATACGCATTTGAAGGTAACAAAGGAGAGCTATTCATTCAACTACTGCAAGAAAGTAATATGTTGAAACTAACAGTAAGGGATAACGGTAAAGGATTTAAAGAATCTAATAACAGGCAAGAAGGCTATGGAATGAGGTTGATAGAATCACTTTCTAGAAAATTAAAAGCAACCGTTTCATTAGATAGTTCATCGGGCACAACCTATATAATAACCATCGAAAAATTTACATTAGCATGAATCAACCTTCCATTTTAGTAGTAGAAGACGAGCCTATAATTGGGGATGATATTGCTATGAATCTTGAGAATTTTGGCTATGTGGTTAATGGGATTGTAGCAAGTGTAGATGAAGCCATTGAAGCCATTAATAAATCTGCACCACAAATGGCTTTGGTAGATATTAATTTAGAAGGCGATAGAGATGGTATCGAATTGGGTGGTCTCTTAAACAAAAAATACAAGATTCCATTTATGTATATAACTTCTTATTTTGATGCCGGCACCATCGAAAAAGTTAAAAAAACTAACCCGGTAGCCTACCTGATAAAACCTTTTGACGAACGCGATCTTAAAATAAACCTTGAGCTGGCTTTTTCTAAACAAAAGCGCTTAATCTACCACTCAAAAAAACTTTTTGTTAAGAAAAATCAAGAACTTATTGCATTAGAGCCACATTCCATAACCTATGTGGAGGCCATAGATAATTACGCATTCGTTTATACAGATAAGGAAAAATATATGATTAGCCATACCCTTAAAAGTATTGAAGAAAAATTGGTGGATAAGGGCTTTTTAAGAGTGCACAAGTCATACCTTATTAACTTTGAACATATCAGTTCTATTGCCGAAGGTTTTATTTATTTAGGAAGTGCCCAGATTCCTATTGGAAAATCGTACAGACAAGATTTCTTCGATTTTATTACTACCCTGTAAATTTATACTAGCCAGAAAGTTACGTTTACTAAAAAAGTAAGCCCGTTTACTAAATACCACTTGTAACGTATAATTCTATTTATGAATATTATAAGCTAAACACTCATGCATTAGCTTATGAAATATTTGTTTACTACCGTCTTATTTAGCTTATTATCTATTTACTCTACTGCTCAAGACTACTATTGGATTGGTGGCACCGGCAATTGGAGCGACCTAACTAATTGGGCCACAACTAGTGGTGGATCAACGTTGCAAACGCAACTGCCTACAGCAAACGATAATGTATATTTCGATGTTAATTCGTTTACTGCCAGCAGCCAAGTAGTTACCCTAGATGTAGAAGCCAATTGCAACTCTATGAACTGGAGTGGAGTAACCAATTTTCCTACCATTACTGGCAACGGTAACGATATAAATATTTATGGCTCATTAGTATTATCGCCAGATATGACTGCTAATTTTAGTGATGTAGAGTTTGAATCTACAGGTACTGGCAATACCATTACTACTAATGGCACCTCTTTGGGCTCTGCCTCATCTACCATTTTTAATAGTGTTGGGGGCGAATGGTCTTTACTTGATAATTTTACTACCAATGCTATCTTTCTGTTAGCTGGCACCCTTACTACCAACAACAATAATGTAGCTTCTGGCGAATGGTTTAAAACCAATGGGGCAATTGCAAAAACCATTAATTTGGGTTCTTCTATCATTACCTCTACTCGTTGGGTGATTGATGGGTCTAACATAACAATTAACGCTGGTACATCTAAAATTATAACGTCTCTTTTTTATGGCGATCAGGAGAATAATGGCCCCTATGTGTATTACGATGTGGAGTTTAGCAGTGGAGGAATTTTACAAAATAGTGCCAGTTTTAACGAAATTACAATGGCAGCGGGCGAAACACATACGTTGCAAAGTGGCGATGTTTTTACCATTAATAACCTAGTGGCAAATGGCACCAAGCATAACCCCATTAAAATTAAAAGTTCTACCCCAGGTAGTGAAGCTACCTTTTCTAAAGCAACTGGAGCTGTTACAGTTTCGTATGTTGAGTTGATAGATGTACATGCTACTGGTGGAGCAAACTTTACCGCCAATAATGCTGCTGGTAATGGCAACACTACTGGTTGGACTAT
>JAKISE010000086.1 GCA_021648745.1 Cyclobacteriaceae bacterium | reverse complement strand
GGGCGTAAACTTAACTGGGTCAAGTGTTTGCTGAATTAAGTTAATGTCAACAAAAGTAGGGCTCATTAACGTTCGTGAGTAGGGTGAAGAGGAAAATAGAAGGGTTTTGGTAATGCCAATTGCTGTTACTGTGTCAATACTACTGGCAAATCGAGTTAAAGTGGCATCAAGGTTTCTAACTGTGCTGTGTTTAGAATATTCGTTTACAACAGGGTAATAGGGCCATTGCAGCAATTGAATTTTAGCTTGTTCACCTTCATTGCCAACAACAATTGGGTAGGTGCTAGACACAAAATCCTGGATTAGGTCATTATTAATTCGCACACCATAGGTAAATAATTGGTCGTCTAAATCTAAATCATAAGGAAAGCTAAAGGTGCCCACATTGGCACTATCCATATTAACGGCCACCTTATCTAACATAAACAAACCTGCACCACCGCTGATTAAGTATTGATCGAGCTTATACTTATCGGTAGCAGAAAACCTTGTGGTGGGCTTGGCTAGCATAATTACGTCTACGGCAGGTATTTTTTCCACTTGGGTGAGATCTATTATTTGTACCAAATAACTTTTATCTAATGCACGATGTAAACTTACAAAATCAGCCGAATCGAGCTCGTTATGTCCTCTAATTATACCTAAAGAAGGTAAGTCTAAGCCCACTATTTCCTGAATGGCGTTTGCTAGTTCGTATTCAATGCCTTCAATCGATTGGTTAAGACGTTGCTCTGGAGAAGCTGCTTTGTTTCCTTTAAACAATTGCACTCCTTTTTCGGCACTCCCATACGAAATAACTACCCCTGGAACTATTCTCTTCTGAATTCGCTTGCCTTCTTCGGTTAAAAATACATCGGTAGGCTGTATGCCTTTACGAGCCAAGGACATCAAAAATTGATTCCTAGATTTTTGACTTACAGCCTGATCTGGGTTAATAAATTGAAATTGAATTTTACCATTAGAGTACACTGAAAACTCAGTTAAGGTTTCCTCCAAAGAGGTCCGCATTCGTTTAAATGCAGCAGGAAGTTCTCCCTCTAAATAAGCTTCAATATAAATGTCGTCATCAAGGTTATTCAGTAATGTTTTGGTTGCAGGAGATATGCTATACCTGTTTTCTTCAGTTAGGTCTATTCTTAGAAAAAAGAAAGAACCAATAGAATTAATTAGTATGGCAATAGTAATTGCAATGGCAATTTCAAGAATGAGGGTTACTCTTTTACTTTCTAACACTTTCATTTTTTATAGGTCAAGGTTAGTTTAGAAAAATAGAGAAATCCTGCAATTACACTTAAAAAGTAGAGTATATCTCGGCTATCTAAAAGCCCCTTACTCATAGCATTATAATGGTATTCAAGGCTGAGCTTTGACAGGGGGAGTGATAAGCTCGACCATACATTAATGCCGGCTAACGAATTTAATCCTGTAAAGAGGATAAAACTCACAAAAGCGGCAATTACAAAGGCAACTACTTGGTTGCTAGTGAGGGCAGAAGTAAGTATGCCTAGGGCACAAAATACAGCAGATAAAAGAAAAAGGCCTATGTAAGAACCAGCTATACCAGCTGTATCGATATTACCAACAGGGTTAGCTAGCTCCGATAAGGAGAAACAGTAAACTAAGGTGGGTAGTATGGCAAGGGCCACCAATGTAAGAGCAGCAAAATATTTGCCTAATACTATCTGTAATTTTGTCACAGGCTTTACCGCTAATATTTCTATGGTGCCTGAGTTGGTTTCCTCCGCTAGCATTTTCATAGTAATTGCAGGAATTAAAAACATTAATACAAATGGAGCCATATTAAAAAAAGTTCCCATGTCTGCATAGCCATAATCTATCACGTTCGTTTCAGGAAAAACCCAAACCAATAGGCCCATGGCTACTAAAAAAACAGCAATTATGATGTAGGCAATAAGTGAGCTTAAGAAGCTGCTTATTTCTTTTTGGTAAATATTACGCATCTTCAGGCCGGGTTAAAGAAGCAAAAACATCTTCCATGGAACACTGTACTTCGGATATTCCAATTAAATTAAGCGAGTGCTCTGTTACAAAATGCATAAACTCAGGGCGAATGTCTTCTTGGTCAGAAGCCTTTAACTGATAGCGGTGACCACCAATATTTTTTATGAGTACGCTCTCTTTAAAAGAATGTAAAAGTGCATCGGGTACTTTAGACGAGAACTCTATTTCGATTACTTGTTGAGAGGTGTTTTTTTGCAACTCAGAAATACTGCCATCGGCTACGATCTGTCCTTTATTAATTACAATAGCTCTGTCGCAAACAGCTTCAACCTCCTGCATAATATGTGTTGAAAATAATACGGTTTTTCCTTTGCTCACCGATTTAATTAAATCCCGCACTTCTTGAATTTGATTTGGGTCGAGGCCAGTAGTAGGTTCATCTAATATTAAAACCGAAGGATCATGTAATAAGGCTTGGGCCAATCCAACTCGTTGGCGAAACCCCTTAGAAAGTTGGCCAATTTGTTTGTTTTGCTCTAAACCAAGCTGGCACATCTCTATCACTTCCGAAGTTCTTTTTTTAAGTTTACTTTTCGTTAGCCCATAAAACCTGCCACTAAAATGCAAGTATTCATGCACGTACATATCCAAGTAAAGAGGATTATGTTCTGGCAGGTATCCAATGCTTTTCTGAACCTCCAAAGGATTTTCCTCCACATTAATATTATTAATCCAAACCGACCCGCAAGAAGGGTTTATATAGGTGGTGGCTATTTTCATGGTGGTAGATTTTCCGGCTCCATTGGGGCCGAGAAATCCTACGATCTCGTTCTCTTTGATTTCAAAAGAAATAGAATCTACCGCTTTTTGAATGCCGTAGAGCTTGGTTAATTTTTCGACAATTATAGACATTTATTTACCTTTAGGACGAAGTGGTCTTACCTCAATATCAATATGATGATAATTAGGAGGAGTGGATAAAACGTGCAAAATCGTAGAAGCTATGTCTTTGGGCATCATCATATTATCACTTGTAGTTACAGAATCAATGTCATCGAAAAAATTGGTCTTAACAGATCCTGGATAGATTACGCTCACTTTAATGCCAAAATTACGTAACTCCTTAAACATAGCCTGGGATATGCCGCGTACTGCGTGCTTAGTGCCACAATATCCTGCCATTCCTGCTATTCCATTCGTTCCTGCAATGGAAGAAATATTTATAATATGCCCAGTATCCATTACCTTCATTTCAGGAATTACTAAGCGAGAGCAATAAAAAATACTATCTACATTGGTTTTAAACATTTGATGCCAATCATTATCACTCATTTCTTCAAATAATCCTTCGAAACCAAGTCCAGCATTATTAATTAAAATCTCTATTTTTTTGCCAAAAAGTGCAATGGTCTGCTGATATCCTTTTACTACTGAATCATTATTGCTAACATCAACTTGTACAAAATGGAAATTTTTGTGCTTTAGATTAGGCTCTGTACGGCTCCAGCCAGCTACTTTTACTCCGTTTTCCAATAACATGTTAGCGGTCGCTAAACCGATTCCTTTACTAACTCCTGTTATTATGGCTGTTTTATTTAAAAGTTCCACCTTAATTTAGCTGTTTAATTCAATGTTAAAACCGAAGTAATTGATAATCAGACTCATAATTATATTGCTTTTTACAGTGCAAATGTCTTGGGCACAACAAAGCGCCAAATATAGCTATTCTTTAGGAGGAGAAGTATTTGAAGGCTTTATTCTTCGGCACCATGAGTATTTGGGTCATCTTATAAAAGGACGACCTACAGGTTTTGAGATTTCTCTACGGCAACAAACCAATGGGAACAACGGCTGGGAAGCAAATTATGGTTACCCTGAAATTGCTTATAATCTTTCATATTATGATTTAAAAAATGACGAGCAACTTGGCAGAATAATAGCACTAAGTGCAGGAATGGGGTTTCACCTATTGGGTAAACCACCTTTTAAATCCGATCTTCAGTTTTATTTTGGCATGGGTTTAGCCTACTCAACCAACCCCTACAACCAAGATAATAATAACCTTAATAACGTTATTAGCACACCAATTACTTATAATGGAAATGTGCGCTTAAGCTATTACCAAGTAATAGGTAGAAAGGTAAAACTTGGAGCAGGTATTAAGCTCACTCACTTTTCAAATGGTTCTATTAAATTGCCTAATAATGGACTCAATATTATTACACTTAACCTAATGGCGAGTTATAGAATTGGCAATTCTTCTCCCGATTTTAAAGCGGCTTTGCAAGAGCAAGAACTAGATAAGAAAGTTAAATATGGAGCTGTTTTTAGACTGGGTTTTGCAGAGTCGCCCCCAATAGGTTCAGGTGCAAAACCTGTTTATGGGTTTTCGCTAATAGCACAAAAAAGAGTTTCACTAAAAAGCATGCTCGAGGTAGGCTTAGAGGGGTTTGCGAATAAATCCATACAATCGGAAATTGAGAATTCGTTTGATGAGGAAGTTATTGGTACTGATTACAGAAGAGTAGGGCTTATGTTTGGGCATCAATTAGTAGTAAATAGGCTTACGGTGGTGACTCAGATTGGTGTTTATTTATATAAGCCTTATTTTCCTAAAGACCGGCTTTACCAAAGATTAGGGTTTGCCTATTATTTTACAGATAATTTTTATGGCAGCTTAACCTTGAAAACACATTTTGCTGTAGCAGAGGTAATTGAATATGGGATTGGATTTAGATTATAAAACAGATGAGAGGTTATAAAGTGCGTCTATTTTTTGGGTTGGTTTTTCTTATAAGTTGCAATAAGGAAGGGGCTGGCTGTTTTGATAAAGCAGGAAGTGTAAAAACAGTGTTTGTGGACGTTCCAGCCTTTACCCAAATTGATGTGAACTCAAATGTAGATGTTCAGTTAATAGTAGATGGACTTGGCAAGGTAGAAATTATAACAGGAGAAAATTTGATTTCGGGGATTAGCTTAACTGTGGTAGATAGTGTATTGAGGATTGAAAATTTAAATACTTGTTTTTGGTCCATTGGCTATACCAGGCCTTTGGTAAGAATTAGAAATACTCAACTAGAAAAGATTGTTCAGCATGGCTATGGAAATATTTTCTCTAAGGACACTCTTAACATTGAGAACCTAATTCTTCAGGTGGAAGATGCTTCGGGTAGTATAGAGCTAATTTTAGATGCAAAATCGGTTTCGCTTGTATCAAATACACTTGGTCCGGTAACGTTAGAAGGAAGAGCAGAGTTTCTTAGTGCAGGCCAATATTATGGCGATGGAATTTTTTATGCGAAAGACCTTGAAGTTGATAATTGTAATATTACTCAAAACGGAAGTAACCGAATGGAGCTTAATGTTGTAAATAGTTTAACAGGATCGATAAACAGCTTGGGGGATGTCTATTTATTTAGTCAAAAACCAGCTGCAATATCAGTAGATTTAACTAGCCAAGGAAAGATTATTGAACGGTATTAGCTCTTTTCTAAAATATGCAGAAACTCCTCTGTTTTATTTGCCAAATGATTCCTGTTCTCCGTTTTATCGGCTTTAAATCTTTGGTATTGTGTAGAAACTAAATCATATTTTCCATATTTGCTCATAACAGTTTTTACATCTTCCCCCGACATCAGGCCTTCGTTATTATAACTAAGAAAAATGTATTTGAACTGAGCAGATTTAATTAATTCTTCAAAAGCTTTAAGTACAGTTCGTTTACTGCAATACTGCGATTTATTGTAATTTCGTAAGCCCGTTTTTCCTTTGGGTTCAAAATTATCATATTGTGCAATGGTATTTAACAGGTGATAATTGGCGCCATACTGGCGCGCATTATAAGGAGGGTCTAAGTATAAAATATCTCCTTCAATTTTATAGATAAGTTTATTGCTGTCTTCATTAAATACAAAATGCTGGTTTTTAGATACCTCGGGACTTGCAGATTTTAGAATTAAGGTTTTTTGTGCAGTTACTTTTAACTTTTTTAAATACGCACCATACACCGAAGCCGTATTGGCTACTTTATCCGCACTTTCGATTAAGCTGGCCAGTAAATAGAAATATAAATCGTTACTTATTTCACCCTTAGTGTACCAGATTTCTATTTGCTGACGAATAGCGTCAATTTTCTTTCCGTTTTCATCTGAAAAATATTGGCGTTCTCCCTTGCTCCCCTTGCAATAGTGGGTAAAAACAAACCCTTCCATAGGGTCTAATTCAGAAAGAAGTTCTAGGTATTGTTTTTTGTTATCAATAGGCTGAGAATTACCAATATAATTTCGGTTTAATACATAGCTGTAAAATTCATAATCATTTGCGATTATAGTTTTTACTTCCCTCTTAAAAGTTCTACCTACAATTCCTGTACCTGCAAATAAATCACAAAAAACTGTGTTTGATAAGTCGTGCCCAGCAACCGAGTAGATGCTATTTTTTATAAAGGGTAAGAGTTTCTGTTTAGAGCCTATGTAGTTCATCGCGTATGATTAAAGAACTACCTATATTACTAGGCGCCATTTATTTCTTTGAAATAGAATATGGAAGGTAGTCAGTAACATCTCCTCCATATTGATGTACTTCTCTGATAATAGAAGAACTTATATGCGCATACTTAGGCGTAGTAATGAGAAAAACGGTTTCAAGCTCAGGGTTTTGATTTTTGTTGAGTTCGGCTATCGTGTTTTCATATTCGAAATCGGTTGTATTTCGTAAACCCCGCAGCAAATATTTGGCATTACGTTTTTTAGCAAACCCTGCTGTTAACTCATTATAAATTTCAACGGAAATTTCAGGCTTGTCTCGGTAAGTATCTTTAATGTAGTGTATCATACTATCTACATCAAAATAACGCTTATGCTTAGCCGTGTTATAGCCAATGGCAATTATAATTTTATCAAACAGGTTAAGTCCTCTCAATAAAATATCTTCGTGCCCTTTAGTAAAAGGGTCAAATGAGCCAGGGAAAAGAGCGATTTTTTCCATTATTCACAGAGATGAAGATTGTAGGTGTCAAAGAAATAATGATCTTGTAACTCGTCAAATACAAAACCATAGGTATAAAATTTGGGCCGTTCACCAAAAGATACATGTTTTATATACTTGATAAATTCGTGGTAATGGGTAGATTGTTTACCAATATACCCCCATAACACCACATTTGTAGTTTTTTGGCTCCGTTTTAGTCCATTAAACACGAGCATTATAAATTTTATATAATCTCCAAATTTATTTAT
Source organism: Cyclobacteriaceae bacterium (assembly GCA_021648745.1). Lineage (GTDB taxonomy): Bacteria > Bacteroidota > Bacteroidia > Cytophagales > Cyclobacteriaceae > JAKISE01. The sequence goes on along the minus strand of JAKISE010000086.1, from coordinate 7,401 downwards.
TGTAAACTGGTTATAATATTCTAATTTATTGTCTCTGGAGGAGATAACATGAAGTTTAAAACGATCGACAAATAAAAACACGGAGTCTTCAGGGTACTGTGAAAGTTGTGAAAGTACGCCTTCAATTAATGAGCTCGACTGGTGAACGTAGCCAATTTCTATTTTTGGGTAAAGAGATTGAAACCAATTATATAATTGCTTATTAACAGCGAAACAATTTACTGCATCGGATTTTAAATGCTTATAATATAAAAGTTGATCTGTCTCTTTATTTACCTTACAATTCAACTTTAAGTAATCGAAAAGAGAGGAAGAATCGAATAGTTTAGATGGGACAAGCGCAAACTTATTATTCTTAATTCCAATTTTTACACTTTTCCAAAATCCAGCTTTTAGCAAAGAATGGCTATCAAAAAGGCTATTTAAAATTATAACAAGCTCTTTATACGTTTTTACCCTCGAAATAGCATAATCTTCTAGTAGCAAGCATTTGCCAGAGGAGGAGTCAGAAACCGTAAATTGTAAATCACGGCTTCCTGAAAGGATGTGTAGATTATATTGATGCAAATTATCTACATCAAAATCCTTATCCTTTATTTTTTTTAAAAGTTTATATTCTTTAGCTGTAGTTTTCAATTACTCCCAGTTTCCGGCAGTAGTAACCTCTGTTCTTGACCCAAAACGCAATGGTTTAGCATTATTGGCTTCGTTTTCTTCACTTCTCTTAGGGTCCACTGGTTTAGTGTCCCTAACTTCTACCACATTAACCAATAGCCTGTTTTTTTCAATTTTATCAGCAAATAAATCAAATTTTACGGCTGGGTTTGTAAGTGGAATGATTGCTAGTTGACTGATATCCGTGTTTGGGTTGAATTTTTCTTCCCTTACTTGAAGCAGCAAGTCACCTTTATTCATAGTAGTATTGGTTGCTATATTTTCTAAAGAAACAATAACACCACCTACTTTCGACATTTGATTAACTTTTTTTCCAGTGATAGAGCTAACCATGGAATATAATTTTTGTCCTTTTCTTATCTTTTGTCCTTTTTTAACAAAAAATTTCAAAAAGTCACCATTGTCAGCGATAAAAATGTCATGGTTTTTTATGAAGATATAGTCTTTGGCAGGAATAACATCAATTGTGTCAATAGTAACAACAATACTGTCTGCACCATAAGCCAATTCAATAATATGTTCGCTTCTTTTGGTAACATAATATTTACCGTGTTCAATAAAATTAATGAGGGTATCCCAATTATTAGTATATCGGCTATTAACTTCTTGGTAGGTTACTTGAGCTTCACGAATAAGCTTAAGTTTTTCAATAACAATAGCTTCTGATTTAGAAATTCTCTTTGTTTCATCTATCTCAAATTTAATACTCTTAACCAAGAAAAAAGCTAAGGTAAGGGCTATAAGCAAAGCAATAATTGAATAAACTCTTGTGTTCATAGTTAATATATTTTGTGCAAGTATAGCTATTTTATAAAGTAAATCACAAAGATAGAAAACACTATTTACTTTAAAACGTAGGATACGGTATATACCCCGATAATTGTAAAATGTCTCTTAGATTATTACAATTATGAAAAATATGGTGAACTTCTTTTAAATCTAATAATTTAATGTCTTTCATAGAAAACCAGTTTACACCTTTTATTAGGTGATTATTTTCAGGATCAGAGCCCTTTTTTGCCGTCCCATCCCATTGGCTTATTAAGTAAAATAGTTCAATTGCGTGTAATGGAGGTTTAATATACTCAGTAATAAACTTAAACTCAGCAGATTTAACTTCAATATGAGTTTCTTCTTTAAATTCTCTTGTTAAAGCAGTTTCAATGGGTTCTCCGAATTCAATGGCCCCACCTGGAGGAGCATAAAATGGCTTTCCTCTTAATGTATGCTTAACTAGCAATATGCTATCATCTTCAACAACTAAACCACAAACCCTTGCCCTAATCTTGTTCTCATAAAACAACTCTTTTCCTTTCACTTTATAAATTTAGTTATGTGGTAATAATATATGTGAAAAATAACTCATTTTTGGCAACTTATGAAGCCAATGAATCCAGATTTTAAGCAAAGAATTGAAAAGCACCTTCTTAAACAAGAGTTTATGCACCATATTGGGTTTAATCTAGACCTGATAGAAGCCGGTAAAGTAGAAGGAAAAATGGACTTAAAGAAAATTCATTTGCAGCAAGCAGGCCTTGTTCATGGGGGGGTAATTGCTACTGTTGCCGATATTGTTGCGGGCTTTTCTGCTTATTCGCTAGTAGGCTTAGATGAAAAAGTTGTAACTGGTGAGTTAAAGATATCGTATTTACGACCTGCAAAAGGAGATGTGTTATGGGCGAAAGGCTGGGTGCTAAAGCAAGGAAGAAAGATTAACTTTTGCGAAGCTGAAGTGTATGTTCTCAATGGAAACGACCCTAAATTAATTGCCAAAGCTACGACCTCTATGATAATTATCTAAAATCTGTCGAAATTGAACACTTTGAACTATCAAACTCAAAACTCTGAACTCTAATTAGTGCCACAGCCTAGTCATTTACTTAAACAACGATTTGCGTTTGAACCCACAGCAGGGCAGCTTAAATTATTTGATTTAATGGATGATTTTTTAAATCCGGATCACCCTTCCGAAATTTTAGTACTGAAAGGCTATGCGGGTACAGGTAAAACCAGTCTGATTCCTGCCTTAGTTCAGGTATTGCCTCTTTTTAATTTTAAGTATTTGCTAATGGCTCCAACAGGTAGGGCAGCAAAAGTTATGTCGGGCTATACCAAGCGATCAGCGTTTACTATTCACAAAATTATTTTTAAGCAAACTGCGGATCCAAGCAGTGGCTTGTTGAAATTTAGTAGGTTAAAAAACTATAATAAGCATACCGTTTTTGTGGTAGATGAAGCTTCTATGCTTTCTGAAGACGATAATTTTGGCCAGGCTGGGGTACTTAGCCAATTAATGACTTTTGTATTTGAACACCCCACCAATAGGTTAATACTTATTGGCGATACAGCTCAATTGCCACCGGTTGGGCAAGACAAAAGCCCTGCATTAGATAGGCAGTTTATAGAAAATAAATTTAAGCGACCTGCTTTGGAAGTAGAACTAACGGAAGTTATGCGTCAGCAACAAAACTCAGGAATATTAATAAATGCGACCAATTTAAGAGCTCAGCTTAAAACCAATACTGTTAATATTCAGCTAGAAACTAAACAATTTAAGGACGTGTACCGAATGACTGGTGAAAAGCTAGAAGATGGGTTGCGATATTCTTATGATAAGTATGGTCCTGAAAATACAATGGTAGTCTGTCGTTCAAATAAATCCGCTTTACTATTTAATAATCATATTCGCATGGGTTTACTGTATAGGCAAGAAGAAGTAGAAGCTGGTGACCATTTAATGGTTGTGCGAAATAATTACCATTATGTGCCAGATGATTCTCCTTCTGGGTTTTTAGCTAACGGAGATTACGTATGGGTTAAAAAAATTATAAACAACGAAGAGATGTATGGGTTTCGATTTGCAACCCTCGAATTTCAATTAGTGGATTTACCCGATGCAGAGCCATTTGAGGCTAAGGTTATTTTGGATACGCTTCATACACATACACCTGCATTAACACCCGAACAAAACAAGGAATTGTATGCGGCAGTAAAGGATGACTATCAAGACATAACCAATAAGAAATTATTAAATGAAAAACTTAGAGAAGACCCATACCTTAATGCGCTTCAAATTAAATATGCCTATGCAGTAACCTGCCATAAATCGCAAGGGGGGCAGTGGAAATCTGTATTTGTAGATCAAGGTTATATAACTGAAGAGCAAATAAATAAGGAGTATATCCGATGGCTATACACGGCTGTAACCAGGGCATCTAGTGAATTATTCCTTGTAAATTTTAATCAAAAACTATTTAAGAATTAAATACTAGGTAAATCTAGTTTCAACATAGTATTATTGAGGTCTAATTAATAAACAGATGAAAAGAATACTAGCACTTTTAATGTTTGTATCCTCAGTAGGATTTGCGCAAGATGAAACAGCAACCGTACCTGGGCCTGTGATTACTTTTGAAGAAATGGAGTTTAATTTTGATGACATCTACCAAGGCGACAAGGTAGAACATGTGTTTAATTTTGAAAATACAGGTGATTCTCCATTAATTATTACCAATGTGCAAACAACGTGCGGGTGTACAGCTACTAATTGGGAACGGGAACCAATTTTGCCGGGATCGAAATCATCTATTAAAGTAAACTTTAATAGTGCAGGTAAAATGGGAAGGCAAAATAAAGTGATTACCATTATTTCCAACTCGGTTGCCCCGTTAAATCAAATTAAAATTACAACCAACGTGTTGCCCGCAAAAACAGAAAACTAGCCATAAGCTGGTATTAGATTAAAATTATTATCGATTGAAATTTTCAGAATTTAATTTTCAAGATTCTCTTCAGGAAGGAATCAGCTCGATGGGGTATGAAAACGCCACTCCAATTCAGGAATTAGCTATTCCTATTGTGCTTAGCGGAAGAGACATTATTGGTTGTGCCCAAACAGGTACAGGTAAAACAGCGGCTTTTTTGCTGCCTGTAATCGAGTATATATTAAAAAATAAAACCAAAGGTAAAGGTGTAGCGGCTTTGGTAATCGTGCCCACAAGGGAGTTGGCTATTCAAATAGACCAGCAAGTAGAAGGCTTAGGCTATTTTACAGGGGTAGGCTCTATGGCTATTTATGGCGGAGGAGATGGTTCATCCTTTGAGCAAGAAAAGCAGGCCTTATCAGGCGGTGCAGAAATTATTATTGCTACCCCTGGTCGATTAATATCTCATTTAAATATGGGGTATGTAAAATTTGATACCGCTCAATTTTTAATTTTAGATGAAGCAGATCGGATGCTTGATATGGGTTTTTATGAGGACCTTGTAAAAATTGTAAACCATATGCCCGAAAAAAGGAATAATCTACTTTTTTCAGCCACCATGCCTCCTAAAATTAGAAAGCTTGCCAATACTATATTAAATAATCCTGAAGAAGTAAATATTGCTATATCAAAGCCAGCCGCAGGTGTAGTTCAAGGAGCATTTATGGTGTATGATAGTCAGAAAATCGGGTTAATTGCTCATTTGCTAACTGCCAAAGAAATGGAAAGCGTGATTGTTTTTTGCTCTACAAAAAAGGATGTTACACTAGTTACTGCAGCTCTTAAGCATAAAAAACTTTCGGTTGAAGGTATTAGTTCGGATCTTGACCAAGCTGAGCGGGAAAAGATTTTACGTGAATACAAAAATAAACAAGTGAAAGTTCTGGTAGCCACTAATATTATGGCACGAGGTATTGACATTGATAGCATTGAGCTGGTTATAAATTATGATGTACCCAGGGATGCAGAAGAGTATGTGCACCGAGTAGGCCGAACAGCTAGAGCCAATACCCAGGGCATTGCCTTTACTTTAATCACCGAAAAAGACCAATATGAGTTTGGACAAATAGAGCAACTTATAGAAACAGAGGTTCGCAAATTACCTGTACCAGCCATACTTGGAGAAACGCCTACTTACTCACCTAAAACACCTTCTAAAGGGGGTAAAGGAAAAAGGTTTGTAAAAAAAAGAAAATAGAAAAGTAGATTCGTTTTCTATTTAGTAGTAACCTGAGTTCGACTAAGGAATGCTATCAGAAAATAAGGTAGTAGGTGAGGTTTTGGAAATAAAAAATAATGAATTATTTCCCCCGATAGTCACCGGGGTTATTTCTAAATGATTGCCTGCTAGGTATTTTCCCTTGGGCTTTAATGAAATTCTCCTAAACTTCCTCTCCGCCAATTGGCGGATGAATTAACCCGTTAGCCCTACATAAATTTAGTTTTGGTAAACATTCTGTTCTCAGATAAATAATATGGCTTGCCCATTGATGGAATCCTGTAAATTAATGTCCTAAAGGTCGTTTTTTAATCATTCCACCTTTGGTATCCTTAATGCTATTCATAATGATAAAGGCATTGGTATCTATTATAGCAATTTCATTTTTTAATTTGGAAATTTCAAGTCTGGTTGTTACAGTATAAACTATATCAACAGATTTTAAATGACTACCTCTTTTACCATAGCCACCTTTACCGGCATAAACGGTAACACCTCTGCCTAATTTTTCGGTAATCATTAATCTAATTTCTTCACTGTAATCTGATATTATCGTTATACCCGTGTATTCTTCAATTCCTTCAATAAAATAATCGATAGTTCTTGAGGCAACCATATATGTTAAAATGGCGTAAAGGGCAATTTCAATAGAAAGGATGTAACCACCAACAAGGAAAATTATGATATTAAAAATTAAGATGATATCACCTATGGTGAGTCCTGTTTTTTTACTCAAATATATGGCTACTACTTCTGTGCCATCTATTACAGAGCCACCACGAATGGCCAGCCCTATGCCTGCGCCTAAAAAGAAACCTCCAAAAACAGCAACAAGTAATTTGTCTGAGGTGATAATTGGATAAGGCACCAGATGAACAATTAGTGCAAGCCCAATTATGGCCAAAATGCTCTTAATTGCAAATGAGTTGCCAACTTGCGAAAAACCGAAGATTAGAAACGGTATGTTAACCGCTATAATTAAAATAGATAGGGACCATCCACTTGTTTCTGCTATTAACAAGGAAATACCCATTGCTCCACCATCAATAAATGAATTAGGCAGCAAAAACCCTTTAAGCCCAAAGCCAGCAGAAACTATGCCCAGAGAGATAAAGACTATGTCTTTAATAGTATGAGTTAGATTAATCTTAAAACTACCTGAGTTATTATTTAGCTTATCTGTCATCTTTCTGTTTATTCTAATTAGTGTCTGTCCATAAAGTCCGCTATCTTCGTTACGCTCATTTAAAAAATACTCATCCCGAAGGGCGAGACTCCGCTTTTTTAAATTTCACAAGCCTTGATAGCGAGCTTTCTGAATCAGACACCGAGTTTATAGACGAACACTTATTACACCGTTACTACGGAAATGATGTTATCAAATGCTTACTGGAGACTAATATTTCTGTAAAATACTACTTCTACAGCATTTTGCTAACCTGTAAACCTGAGTTCGGGATAAGGAATGCTGTCAGCTTTAATCGAAACTTTCATAAACAACTTAGATTTTTGTAGGACTAACGGGTTAATTCAATAAAATATAAGGAGGTTTAGGGAAGTTTCGTTAAAGCCCAAGGGAAAATATCTAGCAGGCAATCTTTTGAATATAAAAATCTTGAAATAATCCATTATATCTTTGCTTTTTATATTAAAAAGCTCACCTACTATTTTATTTTCTTGCAGCTATTCCTTATCCCGAACCCAGTTTTTTATTTTTCTTGTTTTTCGTTTTAGTTTCTTCGT
>JAKISE010000085.1 GCA_021648745.1 Cyclobacteriaceae bacterium | reverse complement strand
CCGTGCGCCACTCGTCATCAAGAGCAAGCTCTCATGTTACCGTTCGACTTGCATGTATTAAGCCTGCCGCTAGCGTTCATCCTGAGCCAGGATCAAACTCTCCATTGTAATTTTTTGGTGTAACCAATTTGCATTAGTTACGAATTATAATTTCTGTTATCGCCTAGCCCGTTTTTCTCAAAGTTTGTCAGGCTGAATAAATTCAACCCAACTATTTAAAATGGTTTGCTATCTTTTGCTTTCATCAATTTCAAAGAACTTTTGCTCCTTAACATTACTTTATAAAACGTAGCTAACAGTTGCCCATTAACGTAAGTTTAAACCAAGTAACTAGTTCCTATGGTGGCTAGTATACTTAATCTTATTCTCAGAGCTCAAATCCGCTTTTGCAAGCTAATCCTTACCCCCTTTTTATATCGAAATATTTCAAGCTTAGTCGTTAAAACCTTTCGTTTTAACCTGCCTTCCTTCTGAAAGCGAGTGCAAAAATAAAACCTTTATTTTTAAACACAACAATCAAAAGAAATTTATTTTTAATTTATTTTTTCAAATCTTCGCAAATACAACACGTATTCCCAATTTCTTAATCACCCCCACTTTCTAAGGGACTGCAAAGATAAAACACTACACCCAATTTATAACTATCTATATAAAAGTAATTCGAAGTATTTTTAACCCAATCCCAAACCTCCTAGACTATAGAGAGTTGAGTAGAAAATTAAGTGAAAAGTTATTCAAACTAAGGTTAGAAGAACTAAACTATAATTAGATAAGGATCTTATCTAATTATAGTTTCAGACCTATCTGGCCCCAAAGACACAATTTTAATAGGAACACCTACTTCTTCTTCTATAAATTTTATGTAGTCTTTAAGAGGTTGGGAAATATCATTATAGTTAGCAGAAGAAGGCATTGTATCATTCCAACCCGTAAGCTCCTTATACATAGGTTTTACAGGTTGGTTTACTAAATCGTATGGCAACTTGTCGGTTGTAGAGCCATCTTCTAGCTCATAGCCGATACATACGTTAATTGAATCGAAGCCAGCTAGCACATCTGCCTTCATCATAAACAGCTGAGTGACCCCATTAATCATAATGGCATATTTAAGAGCTGGTAAATCTAACCAACCACATCTACGAGGTCGGCCAGTAGTTGCCCCAAACTCATGGCCTTGCTTACGCATTTTTTCTCCTGTTTTATCAAATAGTTCGGTTGGGAAAGGCCCACTACCTACACGTGTGCAATAGGCTTTGAATACGCCAAATACTTCTCCAATTTTTGAGGGCGCCACTCCTAATCCACTGCAAGCTCCTGATACCATAGTACTGGAGCTAGTTACAAATGGGTATGAGCCAAAATCAATATCTAATAAGGAACCTTGGGCACCTTCGGCCAAAACACCTGAATTATTCGCTATCTCTTCATTTATTAAATATTCGCTATCTACTAGTTTAAGTGTTTTTAAATATTCGACTGCTTGAAAGAACAAAGGCTCTAGTTCACTTATCTTGCTTGAAATATCGTCATCTTCTATCATTGAAAGATGCTTGTCTCTCAACTCTTTGTATCGTCCTTCAAAGCCAATCATCTCAATATCTCCAACTCGCAGGCCTTGGCGACCTATTTTATCTTGATATGTGGGTCCAATCCCTTTTAAAGTAGAACCAATTTTTTTGCTTCCTTTAAGTTTTTCTTGATAAGCATCAAGTAACCTATGTGTTGGTAAAATGATCTGGGTTTTTCTTGAAATATAAAGATTTTGTGTAGCATCTAACCCAAGCCCTGAGAGCTCTTCAATTTCTTTCTTAAAGATAACAGGATCAAGCACCACACCATTGCCCACCACATTTTTTATATCGGAACGAAATATGCCAGATGGTATTTGATGAAGCACATGTTTAATGCCATCAAACTCCAATGTATGCCCAGCATTAGGCCCTCCTTGAAACCTTGCCACAACCTTATATTTAGTGGCCAAGTAATCGACTACCTTTCCTTTACCTTCATCGCCCCATTGCAGGCCCAACAACACATCAACTTTCATCTTTAAAAAAAATTATAATTCCAATTTTGATTTTATTCTTCGCCAATAAGCACTCTGCTATTGTTGTGGCGCTGTTTTAATTTTAACCTGACAATCTCCACAAACTCCGTATAAATTAAGTGAGTGGTGCAAAATATTAAAATTGAGCAACTCTCCAACCATTGTTTGTATATTATGAATTCGTGGATCGCAAAACTCAACTACTTTATGGCACTCCGTACAAATAAGATGGTCGTGCTGTTTAAAGCCGTACGACTTTTCGTATTGCGCCAAATTTCTACCGAACTGGTGTTTACTAACTAAATCACACTCCACTAATAAATCAAGAGAGTTGTAAACTGTAGCTCTACTAACGCGGTAGTTTTTATTCTTCATATTTACATAAAGCGACTCCACATCAAAATGACCATCTAACGAATATATTTCCTCCAGAATCGCAAACCTTTCAGGGGTTTTTCGCAGTCCTTTATTCTCAAGATATGCAGTAAATATCTTTGTTACTTCTTCAAAAATTTGTGGATTGAATGCCATTTATAATATTGCTATAACTTAGTACAAATATAGAAGTAATATTATCTATTTAAAGAAGCATATTAATCCTCTTTAATTCTGCTAACTTTTACCACCCCTTCAACATTCTCAAGCTTGGTGGCAAGTTGTGCTAAATGGTCTTTATTTTTAATGTACAAATAAATCTTCCCTTCAAATATTCCAGTATCGGTGTCAACCGTTATAGATTTCATATTTACCTTATGCTCATTAGAAATAACTCTTGTTACGTCATTTATGAGTCCAACCCTATCTGTACCAATAATTTCTAAACCCACCTCAAAAGATTTTTTCTTCTCAGACTCCCACTTAGCTTTTATTACTCGATGACCATGTTTAGAAAGTAGCTCAGCAGAATTAGGACAGGTAGTTCTATGTATTTTAATCCCCTCACCTATGGTTACAAATCCAAATACATCATCGCCAGGAATAGGGCTACAGCAAGAAGCAAATTTATATTCTACCAAATCGAGGTCTTCTCCGATAAATAAAATACTGTCATTACGGCCCGTTTCTTTCGTAATTAACTTTCTAACTTGCTTCGCATCCGTCCAGTTTTTATATTTAGAGACTATCTTTTTCTCTGTAGAAGCTTCTTTAAATTTTTTAAGTTCTTTGGGCTCTATAATTCCCTTACCAACCCGATACAGAAAATCAGTTACTTGCACTAATCCGAAGAACTTAGTAAGTTCGGTAAACGTACTGGTTTTTTGTGTGATTTTTAATTGTTTAAGCTTGCGTAAAACAATTTCCTTACCTTCATCGGCAATTTGTCGTGTTTCATCTTTTAGGCCATGCTTTATACCTGACCTCGCTTTTGAAGTTGCCACAAACCTTAACCAATCTTCACTTGGTTTTTGCTTTGTTGATGTTAGTATTTCAATTTGATCTCCATTTTGGAGCACATAGTTTAATGGAACTAATTTCTGGTTTACTTTAGCACCAAGGCATTTCAAACCAACTTCAGTGTGAATGTCAAAGGCAAAATCTAAGGTAGTTGCTCCATTCTGAAGCGTTTTTAAATCTCCTTTTGGCGTAAAAACAAACACTTCATCCTGATAAAGATTCGCTTTAAAATCATCAACAAACTCAACTGGGTCGGAGCTGTTATTCTCTAAAAGCTCACGTACCTCGGCTATCCACGTTTCCAAACCACTGGTTTTTCGTGTTGGATTGTCCTTGTATTTCCAATGAGCGGCATAGCCTTTTTCAGCAATATCATCCATCCGTTTGGTTCGTATCTGAACCTCCACCCACTTTCCTGTTCGGCTCATAACCGTTGTATGCAAGGATTCATATCCATTCGCTTTTGGCGTACTTACCCAATCGCGTAAACGGTCAGGGTTTGGTTTATAAAAATCGGTAACGATGGAATATACTTGCCAACAAACGGCTTTTTCTTGTGCCAGTGGCACATCAACAATAATTCGAATGGCAAAAAGGTCAAATACTTCCTCTATAGGAATGTCTTGATTTTCCATTTTTTCCCATATAGAATGAACCGATTTAACCCTTCCTTTAATGTTAAATTTGAAATTATAGAGAGACAAATCTTGCTGTAATGGCCTAATAAACCTTCGAATAAACCTATCACGAACTTCTTTGGTAACCTCAATATTGTCAATAATAGATTGATAGGCCTCTTTGTGTGTATACTTTAAATGGAGGTCTTCCATTTCGGATTTAATTGCATATAAACCCAGCCTATGTGCTAAAGGTGCATAAAGAAAGATAGTTTCTGACGCAATTCTTAGTTGCTTATGCCTTGGCATGCTATCTAGGGTGCGCATATTATGCAACCTATCTGCCAGTTTTATAAGTATCACACGAACATCATGTGAAAGGGTAAGCAGCATTTTTCTGAAATTTTCTGCTTGCCCAGAATCTGCATTGCTCCCTACCCCAGAAATTTTAGTAAGGCCATCAATTATTTGTGCTACTTTCTTCCCAAACTCTCGTTGAATGTCCTCAACCTCATAATCGGTGTCTTCAACCACATCGTGAAGCAATGCAGCAATAATTGAGGTGGTACCTAGTCCAATTTCTTCTACACAAATTTGAGCTACTTCTACCGGATGAAAAATATAAGGCTCCCCTGATTTTCTCCTCATTCCTTCGTGAGCTTCCATTGCTAAATTGAAAGCTTTACGAATCATTTTGGAGTCATCATCTTTTAAAAAAGGCTTCGCATGGCGTAATAGCTTGCGGTACTTTCTTATCAGTTCCTTATTTTCTTCTTCTAGTTGTACAGAATCCATATTAATATGCTACTACAAAGATGATAAATAATTAAATTCTTCGCTTTAAAAAAAGCCTAGAAAAAGAAAAGGGCGAACATTTTAAAAATTATTTTTTCAGCTATTGGCAATCTAAAAAAAACTTAGTTTCTTTGCACTCCGTTTGCGGATGTGGCGAAATTGGTAGACGCACTAGACTTAGGATCTAGCGCCTTTACGGGCGTGGGGGTTCGACTCCCTTCATCCGCACAAACGACCCTCGGTTTCGATACCCCGATAGCTATCGGTACGAGATTGAGGGTTTTTTATTTTACGTTATTAAACAATTTTGTTTTGGAAATTACATTAAACAAAAACACTGGTACTGAAGCTTCATTAAAAATTAGCTTAAAGCAAGGTGATTATCAGCCAAAGGTTGAAAAGAAAATTAAGGAATACTCTAAAAAAGCTGAAATTAAAGGCTTTAGAAAAGGGAAAGTGCCTTTAACAATGATTAAAAATATGTATGGAAAATCGATTCTTGTAGAAGAGATTAACCATATGATATCCCATGGACTAAGTGATTATATAAAAGACAATAAGCTTAATATTATTGGCGAGCCTCTTCCTGATAGATCTCAGATGGATACCATTGACTGGGATACTCAAAAAGATTTTGAGTTTGACTATAATATTGGTTTGGTTGATAAGTTTGCTATTGATTTATCAAAAAAGCAGAAAATTAACAAAAACGAAATTAAGGTTGATAAAAAGGTGATTGATGAGACCATTACTAACTTAAAAGAGCAGTATGGCGATATGACCAACCCTGATGTTAGTGAAGCTGGCGATGCCATTTTCGGTTCATTCACTCAAGCAGAAGGTGACCTAAACGCCAAAGGCGTAATTGAAACCAAAGACCTTGATAAAAAAGAAGCCAAGCAATTTATTGGTGTTAAAAAAGGCGACAAAATTTCCTTTGACTTACATAAAGTAATTAGTTCTGATGAGCGAATCGCTCAAGTTCTAGGCATCGAAGTTGATGCAGCCAAGGCTATTACTGGCGAAGTAGAGCTAGAGGTTATTAATGTTAATAGAAAAGTAGCTGCTGAGATCAATCAAGTATTTTTTGATAAAATATTTGGCAAAGACATTGTAAAAGAGGAGAAAGAATTTTTATCGAAAATAGAGGAGTCAATTTCTAAAAATTATGATAAAGAGTCTAATTACTTATTAGAAAGAGATATAAGAGACCATTTTGTAGCTAAAACAAAAATGGACACACCGAATGAATTCTTAAGAGAATGGTTGTTTATTTCGAACGAAGGTAAAGTAACCAAAGAACAAATTGACTCTGAGTTTGATTTGTATATTTCTGAGTTGAAATGGAGTTTGATAAGAAATAAGATTTCTGAAGAAGCCAAAATAGAAGTTTCTAATGATGAGATTAAGGCGAAAGCGATTGAAGTGATGGCTGAGCAATTTGGCGGCCAATCGGTGATCCAACAATTAGGTGATAAAATGGACGAATTTGCTGATAGCTACTTAAAGGCAAATAATGGCGAAAACTATACCACAATATATAATCAAGTAGCTACCGAAAAAGTATACAAGCATGTAATTGATAGCATTACTGTAAATACTAAAAAGGTATCTCTAGACGATTTTAGGGAATTAGCATCAAACTAAGTTTGCTTATTTTAAAAGGGAGTAGCAATACTTCCTTTTTTTATGACCATACCTTAAGAAATTATTCATAAATTTTCAATCATCTTTGATAAGCATTCGTTTCCTTTATAAATTGCAATATTAAGGTTAGACTCTTCGTCATACAGGTAGAAGGTCTCCGTTTTAAACAACTAATAAACCCATACATGGAAAATAATGAATTCAAAAAATACGCCATTCATAACCAAGGAATAAGTGGTTCTAATATAGATAGATACGGGCATTATATTGAAAGCATGACGCGTTCTGTTATCGAAGAGCGACCAGGTAATTTTAGAGAAATTGATGTTTTCAGTAGGTTAATTTCTGATCGAATCATTTTTCTAGGAATGGCCATTGATGATAATATTGCCAACATCATTACTGCTCAGCTATTATTTTTAGAGTCGGCTGACCCTAAAAAAGATATTATTATGTACATTAATAGTCCGGGGGGAAGTGTTTATGCAGGTTTAGGCATTTATGACACCATGCAATACATACGACCAGAAGTAGCTACTATTTGCACAGGTCTAGCGGCTTCGATGGGTGCTGTATTATTGGCAGCAGGAGAAGCTGGAAAGAGATCTTCTCTACCTCACTCTCGCATTATGATTCACCAGCCTTTGGGTGGAAGCCAAGGGCAGGCAACGGATATGGAAATTTCTTTAAAACAGATCTTAGAAGTTAAAAAAGACCTGTATGAGATTCTTTCTAAACATAGTGGAAAATCGTATAAGCAAATAGAAAAAGATTCGGATAGGGATTATTGGATGCGTGCGGCAGATGCTAAAAAATACGGTCTTATTGATGAAGTTTTAATTAAAAATTAATTCATTATCATTTTCAATTAAAATATTGGGAGGTACTTATATTGAGGTAAAGCAACTGTTTTCATCTCATTTAAGTACCTTTGCGCTGTTAAAATAATAATTATGGCTGAAGTTACTTGTTCGTTTTGTGGTAGAAGTAAGAAGGATGTTGATCTGATGATTTCGGGAATACACGCACATATTTGTGATAAATGTATTACTCAAGCTCAACAGATTTTAAATGAGGAGAATAAAACTGAGACTGAATCGGCTCCTCAATTTAAGCTTATTAAGCCTGCTGAAATGAAGAAATTTCTTGATGAATTTGTCATTGGTCAGGATGAAGCCAAACGCTATATGTCGGTGGCGGTTTACAACCATTATAAGCGGTTAATGCAAACCAAAACGGACGATGATGTTTATATTGAAAAATCGAATATTTTAATGGTGGGCGAAACGGGTACTGGTAAAACTTACTTGGCCAAAACCATTGCCAAAACACTTGAAGTGCCTTTTTGCATTGCCGATGCCACTGTTTTAACCGAAGCCGGTTATGTGGGTGAAGACGTTGAAAGTATTTTAACACGCCTTTTACAAGCAGCTAATTACGATGTGGAAGCGGCTGAAAGAGGCATTGTGTTTATTGATGAAGTTGATAAGATTTCTCGTAAATCAGACAATGCATCCATCACTAGAGATGTAAGTGGTGAAGGTGTACAGCAAGCGTTACTTAAGCTACTGGAAGGCACTTCGGTTAATGTGCCACCTCAAGGTGGAAGAAAGCACCCCGACCAAAAAATGATTAGCGTTAATACAGAAAATATTCTATTTATCTGTGGTGGCGCGTTTGATGGAATTACTAAGAAAATAGCCAAACGAATTAACTCTAGGCCTCTAGGTTTCGGCAATGTAAGTATAAACGAAGATGTGCAAGACGATAATTTATTATCCTACATTAACGCGCAAGATTTAAAGAGTTATGGATTAATTCCTGAGCTTATAGGTCGATTGCCTGTACTTACACATTTAAACCCCCTGAGCAGAAATACGCTTAAAAGGATACTTACTGAACCTAAAAATGCACTTATTAAACAGTACGAAAAACTATTTGAAATGGAAGGTATTCGATTAGAGGTTAAGCCTTCTGCCCTTGATTTTATTGTAGATAAAGCGGTTGAGTTTAGATTGGGCGCCCGTGGCTTGCGATCCATTTGCGAAGCCATTGTTACTGATGCGATGTTCGAGCTTCCTTCTGAAGAAAACGTAGATAAACTAGTGATTACAAAAGATTATGCTGAGAAAAAAATCAGTAAATCGAAGTATAGTAAGTTGAAAGTGGCCTAAGGAGGCTCCCTCAGATTTCGAGGATTAGCGCAGATTTTTTATGTATTGAGTGTCGTTGAAACTATCTTTCATCAAGCAGAAGATGCTTCTCCAAAAAAAACAGAGCAGGCTGTTCCTCAGCATTAATAAGGTGTGAGCAAATGAATATTATTTCATTTGTTGAAGGGCATTGGTTACATCCTCCACGGGTAGCTTGCAGGTTTTATTCTGGCAAACGTAAATCATTGTTTTTCCTTTCTGCAATTTCATGCTAAGCAGCTCTAAGCTCCCTTCAGTTTTACCACCAAGCAGTAAGGCGTTAGGCAGATAATGAGTGGCCATTTCTTTTCTAAATTGCTCGGCATCCTTGCCAACAATGGCAACTTCATAAGACTCTTTACCCATTCTACGGTATAACTCAAACCAATTATAATAAAATGAGGCTTGTTGCTCCATATAAGGCAATGCAGATTGAAGCATATTCTTAGATTGCTTCAAATAGCCTTCGTTGTATAAATAATGACCTAAATAATAAAGATTGAGCGCCATCATTGAATTAGCTGATGGAATTACATTATCATCAACAGTAGATTTTTGCACGTACAAATTAGCATCTTCTTTTGACTTAAAATTGAACAAGCCGTTATCGTGATTAAAGAAATTCTTAAAACTTACTTCCGTTAATGCTTTTGCTCTATGTAGCCATTCTTCATCAAAAGTGATTTGATAGAGTTTTATAAATGCTTGGATTGTGGATGCATAGTCTTCACTAAATCCATTGATTGTGGCCTTCCCGTTTTTGTAATTACGTTTTAGCTGGGCTCCATCCCACATTACATCCCAAAGAAAATTTCCTGTTTTTAGCGCATCCTTTTTATAGTCTTCTTCCCCTAAGGCTTCATAGGCATCAGCTAAACCAGCAACCATTAACGCATTCCAAGAAGTAAGAATTTTATCATCCAACCCAGGATGGATACGTTGCTCTCTCACTTTTAGCAGGGCTTCATTATTTTTCTTAATTTGACTTTTAAATTCATCTAACTTTAGATTATTGGCTTTGCAAAATTCTTCAATCGGAGTTAAAGTTCTAAACACATTCTTTCCCTCCCAATTGCCTTGGGCAGTTACATCATAGAATTTTAAATAGTATTCTTGGTCATTGCCAATCACTTCAATAATTTCAGCCTTGCTCCACACATAATATTTACCTTCCTCTCCTTCACTATCTGCATCTAAGGAAGAATAGTAAGCCGCCTTGCCATCGTATAACTCACGGTTGCAAAAACCAATGGTTTCTTCTATTACTTGCTTGTACAATGGGTTGTTTGTGAGTTTATAAGCCGTACTGTAAGCACTTAAGAGCTGCCCATTATCATACAGCATTTTTTCAAAATGAGGAATATGCCAATTAGGGTCGGTAGAATATCTGGCAAACCCACCTCCTATTTGATCATAAATGCCACCATAGGCCATATGGTTTAAAGTAGTAATTATGGCATCCTTCCCCTTATCATCATCGTAATCGGTTGAATAATTTAACAGTGCAATGAGCGAAATTGGCATTGGAAATTTCATTTGTCCTCTTCTCCCTCCTCTTTTAGCATCAATACTATTAATCCAATCATTGGCTGCTTTAGCCAACTTCTTTTGGTCAAACTCTTGGGCTTCTCCCACAGAAACAATACTCAGTTGAGCCACCCCATTTTGCACTTTATCAGCTTGTTCAATTGCCTTATCTGGGGTTTTCTCATAAAAATTCTGTACACTACTCAACACTTTCATCCAATTATCTTTTGAAAAATAAGTGCCGGCAAAAATGGGTCTCCCATCGGGTAAGCAGATTACATTTAATGGCCAGCCTCCTTGCCCTGTCATAATTTGAGCCGCATCCATATAAACTTGGTCTATATCGGGGCGTTCTTCCCTATCTACCTTAATCGAGATAAAATGCTTGTTCATCAAATTGGCAACTACGGTATCCTCAAACGATTCATGTTCCATAACGTGGCACCAATGGCAAGCCGCATAGCCAACACTTATAATGATTAGTTTTTGCTCCTTTTGGGCTTTTTCTAATGCCTCATCTCCCCATGGAAACCAATCAACTGGGTTATGAGCGTGTTGTAATAAGTATGGACTCGATTCTTCGATGAGTTTATTGGTAAAGTCGTGCATTTCTTCTTTTTTCGATTGGCAAGATGAAGTAAGAGACAAGTGAATTATTGTCGTAATTAGTAGAATTTGTAATCTCCTCATTTTCATAGATTGCAAGTTATGAAAAAAGTGGAAAGTTTAGAGTTTAAAGTTTAAAGTTTAAAGAAAGAAAAATAAAGTAACATTGCATGTCTAATTCTTAATAATGAAGTACTATTTAATTGCTGGGGAGCGATCAGGAGATTTGCATGCTTCTAACCTAATGAAGGCGCTGAAAGGACAGGATTCCAATGCTGAATTTAGATTTTGGGGAGGCGATTATATGCAAGCAGTTGGAGGCGAAATGGTTGTACATTACCGGCAGTTGGCCTTTATGGGATTTCTTGAAGTTCTTCTTAATTTGTTTACTATTTCAAAACTTATCAGCCAGTGCAAAAAGGATATTTTAGTACATAAGCCAGATGTACTAGTGTTGGTGGACTATGGTGGATTTAATTTAAAAATTGCCAAGTACGCCAAAAGCATTGGGCTTACCGTTGTGTATTACATTTCGCCTAAAGTATGGGCGTGGAACCAGAAACGAGCTTATAAAATAAAAGATAGGGTTGATAAAATGCTCTGCATTCTTCCTTTTGAAGTGGAGTTCTACAAAAAGTTTGATTGGGAAGTAGAATATGTAGGCAACCCTGTGGTAGAAGCGGTAAAAGACCATAAATTAAACCCGCATTTTATTGAGGAGAATAAATTAGAAAAAGACAAAGAACTAGTTGCTGTACTTCCAGGAAGCCGAAAACAAGAACTGGTAAAAATACTGCCAACTATTGCTACTGTAATTGCTCAGTTCCCTGATCAACAATTTGTAGTAGCGGGCGTTAACAACTTGCCTATTGATTTGTATGAACCCATTTTAAAGTTTACAAATGTTGCACTTATTTTTGAGCAAACCTACGACCTATTAAGTTTCGCTAAAGCTGCAATTGTTTGCTCAGGTACCGCTACTTTAGAAACGGCATTATTCAAAACACCTCAAGTAGTAATTTATAAAACAAGCCCCATTTCTTATGCCATTGGCAAGCGTGTTGTTAAGGTAAAATATATGAGCTTAGTTAACCTTATTGTAGATGAAGAAATAGTACCGGAGTTGCTTCAACACGAATGTACCACAGAGAGAATAACAAAAGAATTACAACACCTACTTATAAATGGAACCGATTATAAATTATTAACCAATATTATTGGAAATAAGGTAGCTTCTATTGAAGCTGCTAGGAATATTAAATACCTCTGTCAAAGTTTAGAACTTTGACAGAGGTATTTATCAGTTTAAAGAATATAATGACTCAAATCTTTATTTTTAACCAAGCCAGATAACTTCTCATCCACCATTTCTTTAGTAATAGAGATTTTAGCATTAGGGGCAATTACCTCTGGTACGTCAAATAGGAAATCGTTCAGTAGTCTGCTCATAACTGTATGAAGCCTACGTGCACCAATATTTTCTACTTCTTCATTAATTTCAAAGGCAGTTTCTGCAATGGCTTCTAAGGATTCATCGGTAAACTGAAGTTCCACTTCTTCGGATTTAAAGAGGGCTGAGTATTGCTTGGTAAGGGCCGTTCTTGGCTCTTTTAATATTTTATAGAAATCACTTTTAGTCAGTTTTTCCAGCTCTACTCTAATGGGAAAACGACCTTGAAGCTCCGGTATTAAATCAGAGGGCTTGGAAACATGAAATGCCCCAGCAGCTATAAATAGCACATGGTCGGTTTTAATAATACCGAACTTGGTGTTGACAGCAGAACCTTCTACAATTGGCAACAAATCTCTTTGCACCCCTTCTCTGCTTACATCGGCTCCTCCTTTTTTGCTACCTGCACCAGAGGCAATCTTATCAATTTCATCAATAAATATAATGCCTGAATTAGCTGCTTTTTCAAGCGCTTCTTCTTTTACCTCATCCATATCTATGAGTTTAGCGCTTTCTGCCTCCATTAATAATTTACGAGCTTCCGCAATGCTTACTTTTCGTGTCTTTGAACGTTTGGGCATCATATTACCCAGCATCTCCTGCATATTAATCATCGAAGATTCGTCAATCATACCACCGCCAATCATGCCAATACCAGAGGAAGATGGCTGGTGCACATCAATCTCAATTTTTCTGTTTTCCAGCTCACCATTGCGAATTTTTTCCCTAAAACGATCTCGGGTTCGCTCGTTAAGCTCACTGTCCGATTTAGGTTCCTCGCCAACTACTTCAAGCGTGCCTTTAGGTTTGGGAATGCCATTACTTTTTATTGGAGGAATGAGGGCATTTAGTATCATATCTTCCACAATCTTTTCTGCCTTTTCTTTTACTTCTGCTTTTTTAGCTGTTTCTACTAAAGAAACCGATTGTGCGACTAGGTCACGTACCATGCCTTCAACATCTCTACCAACATAGCCCACCTCTGTAAATTTGGAAGCTTCTACCTTAATAAAGGGGGCATCTGCAATTTTGGCTAATCTTCTGGCTATTTCTGTTTTACCCACACCTGTTGCGCCAATCATAAGAATATTATTAGGCATAATTTCTGCTTGAAGGTCACCCTCCACGTTCATTCTACGCCAACGATTTCTCATGGCAATGGCTACATTCTTTTTGGCATCAGTCTGCCCGATTATATATTTATCTAGCTCCTTTACAATTTGTTGAGGAGTAAGGTTTTCTTGCATGTTCATATCCGTATTTTTATCCTTTTAATAAGTTTTGTCATGATTTTTGTTTGCTACGCTACACAAAATATCGCCAAGACTTTAATCTCTCTTTTATTGCCACAGGCTAACACCTGTGGTTATAAATATATCACCCCTATGGGGCTTTTGTTTTTTATCCTAAAACTCAATTTCTTTATAGTGAGTAATTGAAACCTGATTATGCATAAGAAAATCTTAGCCTTTACTGCCAAACAAGTTGCTCTTTTACAACTCATTACAATTCTCTAATTTTTAATCCGCAGATTATATTTTTCTTATCAATATTTTTAATTTATTTCACTAATTGGTTCAAATCTACATTCAAAGTTAACATATTGGCATTGCCAGCTACGTTATAACCTCCATAGGCATAAACAAATTCAAATGCTTTAGTTTTTATATTTAATCCTACAGAAAAGCCGGAGAACCCTCCAGCATTCTCTACTTTTAACTCTCTTTTGCGCAAATGGTTATAGCCGAATAAAATATTTATATGCTTATTTATTAAAAGCTCGGTTCCAATAACCACGTGCCGCATTAGATTATCGGTAAATTCATTAGTAGTGGTTTCGTTAGGCAAAGTTAAGTCCCACTGATTGAGTTTATAAAGAGTGAGTGAAAACCTAAATGGCATATGCAGTGGTTTTATGCTAGCCCCTAATTGCATATCAAAGGGCAAAGTTGAATCCACTGATTCTGAAATTTTCGACCATTGAAATCCCATATTTTTAATGGTCATTCCAACCGTGAATAATTGTGAAGGATGCACAAATACTCCTCCTAAGTCAAAAAGGGTGGCATTACTAGAAAATCCAGCAATGTTTAAGCCTACTTGCTTTAAAGAGGCCCCAAACCTGAAATTATTAGAAGATCTAACATGGCTTATAATAACAGCATAATCGTTGGGCTTAAAACTATCGGTTGGGTTACCTGAATCATCATATCCGTCAATTTTACCATACGACAGGTACTGTACCCCTGCCGACCAAAGGCCAGCTTTCTTAAACGAATGACTGTAGGTAGCTGAGCTAAACCCAACTCCCGTAGGGAAAGCGGTGTAATTTACCGTTGGTCTGTTAGCTAAGCTATCAGATGCTAAGGCAGGATTGCTGAAGAAAAGCGTAGGATCATTGCCATACAAACTAATGTTAACTCCTCCCACTCCTC
>JAKISE010000084.1 GCA_021648745.1 Cyclobacteriaceae bacterium | reverse complement strand
TGTATCGGAATCTTTAATAAGCTGCAATGTCTGCCTGCTCTTAGAGCATCTTGGATTATGATAAATTTTAAGCATTATTTAACTTTTTCAATCACCAAATTATGATTGGTGTAAATACAAATATCAGCTGCAATGGTGAGGCTCTCTCTTACAATATCTTCGGCACTCATAGTAGGAGCATGCTTTTTTAGTGCATAAGCAGCTGATTGCGCATACATTGCACCTGAACCAATAGCAGCAATTTGATTATCAGGCTCTAGCACATCTCCTGTTCCTGAAAGTACTAGTACTTCTTCTTCATTGGCTACTACAAGCATTGCTTCTAGCTTACGCAAATACCTATCCATACGCCAGTCTTTGGCAAGCTCAATGGCCGACCGCTTCATATTGCCTGAATAAGAATTGAGTTTTTCTTCGAAGCGTTCGAGCAGCGTAAAAGCATCCGCAGTGGAGCCAGCAAAACCTGTTACAATTTTACCCTCGCGTAAGCTGCGAATTTTTTTAACATTGCTTTTTGCTACATAACTACCCATGGTTGCTTGGCCATCGGCACCTACTACAACTTCGCCATTATGAACAACAGCAAGTACAGTTGTTGATCTTATTTTTATTTTACCCATATGCTTTTATTTTATGCTTGGATTACAAAAAATGTACCGTTGTCAAGATGGCAGGATTACAATTAATAATGTTCAATTCTCAATGTTCAATTAGTAATTACATAAATTGAACATTGTACATTAGTCATTGAACATTATATCAATATTCTAACGGGGTCTTCTAACAAGCCTTTTAGTGTTTGCAAAAAGGCTGCACCTAAAGCTCCATCAACTACTCTATGATCAGAGCTCAACGTTACTTTCATAACATTACCTGGTACAAGCTGCCCATCTTTAACAATAGCGGTTTGTTTAATGCCACCAACTGCCAAAATACAAGCATCTGGTGGATTAATAATAGCCGTAAACTCTTCTACACCAAACATGCCTAAATTGGAAATGGTAAACGTATTGCCTTCCCAATCTTGAGGTTGTAATTGCTTATTAACAGCTTTTTTAGCTAAATCTTTAACTTCGGCAGAAATGTGCGATAATGACTTATTGTCTGCAAATCGTATAACAGGAACCAATAAACCCTCATCAACAGCAACAGCAATTCCAATATGGATATGGTGGTTCATTCTAATTCTATCGCCTAACCAAGATACATTTACCTTTGGATGTTGACGTAAAGCAGCAGCCGTAGCTTTCACCACTAAGTCGTTGAATGATATTTTAACTGGAGAAATTTCATTGAGGCTTTTTCGAGCTTCTATGGCTTTATCCATATTAATTTCCATGGTAACATAGAAATGAGGTGCATTAAATTTGCTCTCAGCCAAACGCTTACCAATGATTTTGCGCATTTGAGAAACAGGAACTTCCTCATAACTTTCCTCGCCTACTACTTGGGGTAGAGCTATTGGAGTGTTAGCTTCCTTTGAAGCAGCTGGTGTAGGTTGAGAAGAAGGCGTGAAAGATTCAACGTCTTTTTTGATTATTCTTCCTTGATCGCCAGAACCTGGGATTTGAGCAATATCATAACCTAAATCTTTCGCTAATTTTTTAGCTAAAGGCGAGGCTTTAACTCTACCATTTGAAGAAGGCGTAATGGCTTGTGTTGTGGCAGTAGATGCTTGAACAACAGGCACTTGCTCAACTTTATTAGCCTCAGAGTCTACAGGATCGGCTCTGATGGCTGCCGGTGTAGAAGTTTCTGCTTTCAATAAGGTTTCATAATCAGCTCCTTTTTCTCCTATAATAGCAAGTACACCATCTACAGGAACGGATTCTCCTGCCTTATGACCGATGTATAGTAGTTCTCCATCGTCATACGATTCAAGCTCCATAGTGGCCTTATCAGTTTCTACTTCTGCCAAAATATCTCCAGAGGCAATTTGGTCACCTACTTTTTTTAGCCAGGAAGCAATTACACCTTCTTCCATCGTATCACTCATTTTGGGCATACGAATAACAGCGGCATTAATAGCTGAGGTATCTATCGATTCAGTTGGAGTAGAAGCAGATTCTTCGGCTGCCTCCTCTTTGGCAGCAGGTACAGGGGTTTCAGTAAGTAAGGCACTGTAATCTTCTCCTTTTTCACCAACAATAGCTATGATGCCATCTACTGGAGCAGCTTCTTTTTCTTTAATGCCTATATATAAAAGTGTACCGTCTTCATACGATTCTAGCTCCATAGTTGCTTTATCAGTCTCTACTTCTGCTAAAATGTCTCCTGAAGACACTTGATCACCCACTTTTTTCAACCATGAGGCTATTACGCCTTCCTCCATGGTATCACTCATTTTGGGCATTCTAATTACTTCTGCCATAATTCGATTGTTATAAATTGGGTATCAAAACTAAAAAATACCCTAAGCTTGCAAAGCTACTAGGATGAATATTACTTACAAACAATGTTGAATAATTTAGTTTATAATTCATCCCGCAAATTTCGTAGATTATCGCAGATAAAACCCAAACAGATTAGAACCCAATACTTCCAATTAAGAATTCAAATTTGGTTTCTTGCGTATCTGGCAAATACACAGCTCGAACTCCAAGTTCTAGCAAAGGAAGGGCACGCATTACATTAAAATTAAATTTGAGCTCTGCTCCTGTAGATTGAAAGGTTTTTGTAAAGGAAATAGACTCATCTGGAATATCTACCTTGCCATAGCCATAATCGTAAAAAATAGTGGCTTTTATTCGCTGAATATACAAAAATGGCCCAATCCTCAAATCTGGGTGTATAAGGGGCAATTCATAATTTGACCTAAGTGTATAAAAATTGTTAAATATTTCAGGATTATGCCCTCGAGGATAAGGCATTCGGTTATTAAACCAGTATTCTCCTTGATCTAAAGTAACTTTTTGGCTCTGCCAACCTGCAAAAAAGTTTAACGAATGATGCTGAAATAAACCTGGAAAGTATAGCTGTGATTTTAGGATAGTTAATCCTCCGGATAAATCACCTCCATAAGGAGTTGAGAAATTTTCGAAAGTTAAGGTTTGACCAAACCTGCTATTGATGTCACGCTTACTTTGGTTTAATAGATTAAACCAAGAAATAACAAACTCATTCTGAATCAAACTCCCATTTCCAATTTGATTAAACCTATATCTATTATCGCCAAATGCTTGGCTGGTAAAGTTTGTTACCGCAGTAACACCTATGTAATTATAAATTTCAATCTTAGATTGAAATTTTGACCTGGTTAACAGAAAAGGTATTCGAGGGCCTGTTTTTATGGTGGTTTCCGTCCAGGTTACCTTATCTGGCCTTATAATATCAAGCGAATCTGTGTAAGAAGAATTTTGCACTCGGTTTCCATAGGTTGTTATAACATCAATAATTGGATACCAACCTTGATAACTTACTCGAGCCACACCTTTAACGTTTCCTATATTATCAAACTCTGCTCCCACAAAAATATCTGTGGTACTTAATACATTTTTTGAATACACACCGACTTCAACCTCCGTTAAACTGCCTGTAAATAATGGCCCCCAACTATGTACATTAAATGGTTTCTTTCGGTACCTTTTCGTTTCATATGCTGTGTCAGGCACGTTAAGCAGCACATCAACATTATTTTCCATTTCTATCAAAGGATCATAGAGCTTAATATCTCCGTTTTTAACTTCTTCAATAGGCACCCAAGTAGATGGCTCAAATGGAGTGCTTACAATATCATCACCGTCTACTGTATAATTATTATAGACAATAGTTTTACTATCTAAACTAATAGCAGGGTTGGAAGCACCATATTTGGCCGAAGTAATTCTGTACTTCTTAGAAGCTGTAATGTCTAGCGCATAAATATTATCAATTCCGCTAAAGGCCGAGTTGTAGATTAAGTAATTTTTGAAAATTATTGGAAATCCAATATGCTCATAACTATAATCAAGGAGGACCTTTTTGCTTTCTGACTTATAATCAATAAGTAGTACTCCTTTTTTCTGGTTAAACTGGTTTAGCACCACAATAGAATTGCCAGTATCATCCCAACGAGGCATAGAATAAAATCCGTTGTCATCATTCTCAATTTTCTTTATTACTTCTCCAGAATTGGCATTAAGTATCACCAATCTATTCGCGTAATCTTCCGTTGTTTCCACCACTACAATTTTGGTACGGTCGGGTGAAAGAGCTGCCGCAGAATATCTGGATTTAGAAGTTAGTTGCCGAAACGATTTTGTGGCTAAATTATACGAATTAACAACTGAATAAGAGCGTGTTAACCAACGTGGATCGTAACGATACTCGGTCCACACAACTGTATTGCCAGACACTGAAACAAACCCCGGGTTATTATGTGGGCCTAAAATAAATTCTTTTTGCTCTTCTTTAGTATCAGGGTTAACACTTACAAATTGAGGAATGTCATCTAAGCCTGACTTTAAAACTAGTACACCGCCACCATCTATGGGTTGCGGGTAAGTATAATTGGTAAACCGAGGAGTTTCACGAGAGGTTAATGTTTGATAATCGGTTAGTGATTCTGCTTCAATCTGAGATTGCCAGTTTCCTTTTAATTCATCCATCATCTGATTGTAGAGCACTGGCATCATTTTTCCAGTAGCTTTTTTCATAGCAAAAGAATACTCAAACGGGATAAAGGGCACATTCCATGTTTGTTCTACAATGTCTTCCATGGCCTTTGCCCCATAATTGTTTTTTATATAAGTAGAAAAATGATAGCCAAGCACATAATGGTTGGGGATAAAGTCTTTAAATGATCTTAAATATTGCTTACTATAATTAAAACTTCCCTTTTCTAATAAATTAGCTCTAAATTCTTTGGAAAAATTGGGAAACCGCCCTCGTCCACTATTCGTAAGAGCAGTTTCTGTTCCTACGGCATCCCCTTCCCAAAACCAAGAAGGCACTGAACCACTTGCCGTTGCATTTCTTGAGAACTCACCTAGTAAATAACCTACAAATTTGGTAAACCCTGTACGGCTTCTATCATACTGCACAACGTGTCTGAATTCGTGTATGGCAAGCATATCAAGCCAATCGTTGGTGCCCGCAAAATTATAATTTTGCGGAGCCATGGTAAAAAACTCTGACCTACGAGGCCCCAAGGTTACAAACCCGTTAGAAATTGCGTGTTGATTTTGTAAAATGATAGGCACTTTTCTGGGGCTGGCATTTAATGAACTAGAAACGGGCTTATACAAGTGCTCCATTGTATTGGCCATTCGCTGGCCTTGGGTTTCAAAACCCTGGGGATAAATAATTTTAAAATGAGGAGTGTTTATTTGTTGCCATTTTATAGAAGGGGGCAAGTTCGGCAGGGTTGTTTGTGCGTTGAGCCCTGAGTAGATTATCGTAAAAAAAATAGAAGCATAAACTAATTTATTCATAGAAACCTGATAATTAATGAGCAGATTCCTGCTTTCGCAGGAATGAGGTTATAAAAATAGACAAGACGAACTAAAATAGCGGTAAAATAATTAATCAGATATGCTTAACGTGAATAATTTTTACAGGGCAAGCCTCTGCTGCTTTTATATTTTCTTCTAGCTCATCTTCTCGCACTTTAACCGTATAAAACCCTTTACGGTTTACTCCACCAATTAAAGTAGCTTTCCCGTCTTTTTTGCTCATTCGCCATCGGTCGTAGGCCAATTCTACACAGTAATTACAACCGATGCACTTATCTCTTTGTTGGGTAATTATAACCATTTACGCATCAACCATTTTGTACAGTTTATCCGAAGGTCGAATAATTTGATCTAATTCGAAAGTAATATCATCCCCTCGCTCAGCTTTTGTAGCCTCTTTATCATCAATTCTGAAAGGGGGCAATTTAAATTCAACTACTCCAGTAGTTGGGCCTGTAATTAATATTTCGTCTCCCACTTTTACGGTTTGAGATTCAATTTTAAAATGTGCAATTTTTGCTTTAGAGAAATAGTGAACTCCTTTACCTAAATACACTTTTTTCTGTGTTGCTAAAGAACCAGGCTTATCTGACCATTCGCCCATTTCCTGACCTAAATAATATCCGCTCCAAAATCCTCTGTTATACACAGTTTCTAGTTGCCCCATCCAAGTTTTTACTCGCTCTTGGTTAAACTCACCTTCATAATAGGCATCAATAGCTTCTTTATAAGTACCAATCACTCGTGCTACATACTCTGGGGCGCGAGCACGGCCTTCAATTTTTAGTACCTTAACGCCAGTATCAATCACCTGATCTAAGAAATTAAGGGTACATAAATCTTTAGGAGACATAATGTACTCATTGTCAATTTCTAGTTCGTGGCCATCTTCAATATCAATAACTTTATATTTACGCCTACAATTTTGTACACAAGCTCCCCTATTTGCTGATGAGTTTTGGGTGTGTAAACTCATATAGCACTTACCCGATACTGCCATACATAAGGCCCCATGTCCGAATATCTCGAGCTCTATAAGATTACCTGCAGGACCAACTACATGTTCTTTTTTAATAGCATCGGCTATCTTTTTTACTTGGCCTAAGCTCAGTTCACGAGAAAGCACCATGGTATCAGCAAAGAGTGAATAAAACTTAACCGTTTCAATATTGGTAATATT
Source organism: Cyclobacteriaceae bacterium (assembly GCA_021648745.1). Lineage (GTDB taxonomy): Bacteria > Bacteroidota > Bacteroidia > Cytophagales > Cyclobacteriaceae > JAKISE01. Next base: position 8,233 of record JAKISE010000084.1, on the reverse strand, counting down.
AAGTTGAGTAGAAATATGCACTTCAACTCCGATGGTTTTAGCATAATGGATTACCGCTTGGTCGGATGCAATTACAGCCGTAATACCTGCTTCTTTAGCGCGATTTAGCAATGTTTTTATGATACTTAAATCGTGATCGTAGATGATGGTGTTTAGTGTGAGATATGTTCTTACATTTTTCTCTCCACATCTCTGGGCAATTTCTTCCAAATCTTCAAGAGTAAAGTTAATGCTCGACTTTGCCCTCATATTGAGCTGCTCTACACCAAAATATATTGAATCTGCCCCTGCATCTAAAGCTGCTTGCATAGAATCGAACCCACCGGCTGGTGCCATTAGCTCAATTCTATCCTCTCCATTTCTGTTCATCCTGCAAAAGTAAACAACGTATATAAAGCTATTTATAAATTAAGAAGTTTTTCTTTTGCTTCGTTTATATTTTGAGTGTAAACAATATTAATAGACTTGGTTTTGCAAATTTCAAAAAGTTCATTCCAAAAGGAAACATCTGCTTTATGCACTATTCTAATAATGGCAACTTTTCTTATCCCTAATCTAAAATATTGATCTATTACTTCGCCTAAAATCCATTGTTTTTCCAATGCTTTTCTATTTACCATTAATGATAAATCCACAACCCATAAGTCAGTATTATAAGTTTTAAATATTTCGATATTATTCTTAAAAACATCTCTAAATCCAATTGGATCGGGCATTTTTTTCCATACCAAAGTTGTTATATTATTTATAACATCTAGGTATATATCGGCTAGATCTGAATTATAAAATAATTGACTTTCTATTTGCGATAGTGGAAATGAAGGAAGTTCTATGCTAAACTGTGTTCCTGTGTTTAATTTACTTTCAACCGATATTTTGCCATTCATTGTTTCTACCTGCTGTTTAGTTAAAAATAAGCCTAAACCTTTGCCATCTAAATGATGATGAAAGCGTTGGTACATGCCAAACATTTTATCTCCATATTTTATTAAATCAATTCCAACACCATTGTCTTGAACCTTAATTTTGCATTTATTATTTATGCTATTGACACTAATACGTATAATACAATCTCTATTAGGATGGTGGTATTTTATGGCATTGCTAATTAAATTATAAAGTACACTATTAACATAAGACCTAATACCATAAAGTACTGACATTTTTATATCCAATATCAATTTTCCATTACATTGTTTTACATTTTCGTCCAACAAAAACCAAATATCCTCTATTTCCTTTCTGATATCAATTTTTTCTTTAATCTGATGGAGATTGTTTTTTAAATCAACCACTTTGTTCAAATCCTTAATTACATCATCTAAGGTTGTTGCTGATTTAAAAATATGATCTGCTACATTCACTCTATTTTCTTCAGAGTTATCCATTTTAAATAATTTAGACAATCCTAAAAGGCTTGCAACCGGACCTCGAAGATTATGAGAAAGTGTATTCGAAAATTGCTGGAGTTCATTATTATGCCTTACCAACTCTTCATTGGATTCCCGCAATTCAGATGTTTTAGCTTCAACTAAATCTGTTAATTTAGCATTGGAGCTTTCCTGTTCATCAAACAATGCACTTAGCTCTATATTTTTTTCTCCTAAGTCTTTAGCTAACCCAAGGTTTCTGTCCAACAGTTTTTCTACATCGGCTTTAAAATAAAAAAGAGACCCTGCTACAAACAGCAGTACAATATCGATATAAATACCACTAACAATGTACGCTTTTGCCATAGTACCAAAGTAATATTCATAACCCACACCAAAAAAATCATGAATTGGGTCAAACGCCACTACTAAGAAAAATATTATTGTAATCGTAGAAAAAAGTTGCTTCCACTCCTTAATTGAGAAGAGTATAAACGGCAAAATAAAGAACCCTGCAATTAAAATACGAGCATCAAAAAAATCGAATACTCGTACATTCTCGAAACTACTTTGCTTAATTAATATGGCTGCGACCATTACAATAAAAGATGGGTATAACGAGGTACCTATCCTACTTAGTGTATAATACCCAAAATGGTTAGACATAATTAGACCAATTAGTACCAATAAGGAACCTAAAGCCAAATATGAACCAATGGCCCAGCCATCTTCAAAAACGATGGGGAAAAGAAGTAATAAATCGACCAAAATTAGAATCAATAACAGCTTATTAGTAAGAATTACCTGCTGTTTAAGCTGGTCTTTCATATTTGTACTTATACCAATATTTATTATGCCTGATATCATGTAACTAACTTATATAGGTAAGGCGTATGCTTCATTTTTAATAAATTCAACGGCAACTTCATTATCATAAAAAAACATAAACTCAACATTCATATTTTTTGCTGTGTCAATCATCTTTTGCCAGTATTCAAAACCCTTTCCATCCTCTTCGTTTTTAATAATAATAATATGTTTACATCCTCGCTTTAAAATATCACTTAGTACTTTCCCGCTAAACCAGGTTCGATCTGAATCAGGAATTAGTCCTATTTTTTTAATATCTATCACCCAAATGTTAGAATTATAATTCGCTAACATTTCCTTATTAATTTGCAGCACTTCTCTATAATTTTCTGAAACTGGAGTTCGTAACCATTTCAAAAATGACGCTTTCAATTCAGCATCATAAGATAAAACAGCATCATTAGATGCAAAATATTCTTGCCTTTCAATACTAACCTGCTTCAGAAACTTAATCTTAAAGGTGGTTCCTTTCGACACTTCACTAACGACCTCAATGGTTCCATCCATCGCCTCCACCTGCTGTTTTACAATATATAAGCCCATTCCCTTGCCATCTACATGCACATGAAACCTTTTATACATTTTGAATAGATCCTGCTCAAATTTAGAAAGATCAATTCCGATGCCATTATCTGATATGGATATCATCGAATAGTTCTTAGTTTCAGATGATTTGATTTTAATTTCTCCATTTACCTTAGGATTAGAGTACTTAATCGCATTGTTAATCAGATTATAAAGAATACTTTGAAGATATGCCCTAACAGAAAATAAGTCATCCAGTATAAGGCTGGTTTTTAACTTTATCCCTTTGCTTTGCAGGCTATCTTTTAGAAGCAATTCAGTCTTTTCAATTTCTTCAGAAAGGCTAACCTTTTTCTTTAAATTAAATAATTGGTTCCGAATATCAACAACCTTATTCAAGTCATTAATTATGGTATCGAGTGCAAGGGATGAAGACTTTATATGAGGAATCATCTCCTCTCTTCTTTTGGCATCATCTTCGAGTGCAAATAGATGAACCAAACCAAGCATACTGACCACAGGTGCTCTTAAATTATGAGAAACCGTATTAGAAAACTGCAAGAGGTCGTTATTTTGAACCAATAGCTCTTCATTCGCATTCTTCAGCTCTCTAGTTTTTTCATCAACTAAATTTGTAAGCTCCGCATTTTTAAATTGAAGCTCACTTTTTTGAAAATTGATTAATTCTGACGCTAGCTCTAATTCACTTTTACTTTTGAGCAATTCTTTTTGTTTCTTCAACAAATCATCTCGCACTTTACTGTTTTGAGCTAACAGCTCTTGTTTTCTCAAAAGCAATTTTTCCTGAATCGCATTTTTATTGTTTAAGTCGTTTATAAGTATGGAATTACTATCCACCAATTCTTCATTTGATTTTTTGAGAGATAAGATTCCTGCAATTGCAAAGAGGTAACTTATGTTAAACATAATTCCTGCTAAATAGTAACCTCCTTTAGGGTCTTCAAATAAGTTAGTATACCCAACATTAAAAAAATCATGTATTATATCATATGCAAACAACAGAGCCGCACTTGGTAAAAGAGCCAGTAGAAGAAATAAGATGTTTTTTCTTGAAAATATTAAAAGAGGAACAAGAGCTGACACAAAAATTAACATTCTCGTGTCAAAAAATTCATGAAATCCTGTGCTACCAACCGGATTATTCCATTTTGTAAAAATAGAAATGAACATGATAAAAAATGGCAGACTATATGAAATACAATACCTGGAGATTAACGTCTTTCCAAACCAATTTAGCGTTAAAGTAGTGATAGGAATTAAAGAAGAAATTAATACCAACTTAGCTGCAGCCTTAAACTCATATTGATATATGAGAAGCACTAACATTGCACTTAAAAACACCAAATGAAGCAGTGCTATGGTATTTGCAAAACGAATACGCTGATTTGATTGTTCCGATTTGAAACTTCTCGTTCCTAAATTGTTTATATTTTTTATAAAACTAATCATCGTGAGCACTAGAACTCACTAATATAAAGCAATTAAGTTTATAGCATTTGTTGCGTTTATATTATTATCCCTGCCCCCACTGTTTCGTTAGTTTGCTCATCAACCAAAATTATACTTCCTGTTTCTCTATTCCGTTCATAGCGATCCACAAAAAACGGTTTGGTAGTTCTAATTTTAATTCTTCCAATATCATTCATGCCAATAGTTCTATCATCTTCTTTTCGATGAAGGCTGTTAATATCCATTTTATACTGTACCTCCTTAACCATGCAACGAGCTTCGTTGGTTGTATGACGGATACCATATTTACCACCTGGCACTAAGGCCTTTTCGTTTAACCAAGTTATCATTAAATCGATATCTTGAGTAACTGTTGGCTGGTTATTATTACGCACAATCATATCACCACGACTGATGTCAATTTCATCTTCTAAAGTGATTGTAACAGACATTGGAGCGTAGGCTTCATCCAATTTTTTATCCATTAGTTCAATGGACTTAATTTTACTCGTAAACCCACTAGGCAAAACTGTTATTTCATCTCCTGGTTTAAATACACCACTAGATACTCTGCCTGCATACCCTCTAAAATCATGATATTTATCGCTCATGGGGCGAATAACTGTTTGCACAGGAAAACGGCAATCTACATGATTAAAATCACTACCGATATGAATGGTTTCTAATAGATAAAGCAAAGTGCTCCCTTGATACCAATCCATATTCTCCGATTTATTAACCACATTATCACCTTTGAGAGCACTTATTGGTATAAAACGAACATCATTCACATTTAATTTAGAGGCAAACAATTCGGTTTCCTTTTTAATGGATTCGTAAACTTTCTCATCGTAATCCACCAAATCCATTTTGTTAATACAAAATACGATATGAGGGATACGAAGCAATGAAGCTATAAATGTATGTCGGTGAGTTTGTTCTTGTACCCCTTTGCGGGCATCAATTAAAATAATGGCCAGATTGGCTGTTGAAGCTCCTGTTACCATATTACGAGTGTACTGAATATGCCCAGGCGTATCTGCAATGATAAACTTACGTTTTGGAGTTGCAAAATATCGATAGGCTACATCAATGGTAATTCCTTGCTCACGTTCGGACCTTAGCCCATCGGTAAGCAAAGCAAGGTTTACATTTTCATCTCCTCTTTTCTTACTTGAGGCCTCAATAGCTTCGTATTGGTCCTGAAAAATAGATTTTGAATCGTATAACATTCTACCGATGAGGGTACTTTTTCCATCATCTACACTGCCTGCAGTGGTGAAGCGTAAGAGCTCCATGTTTAAGTAATTATCAGTATCGCTCATAATTAAATTAGAAATATGAAAGGTAAAATGAGGAATAAAAAAAACATTTCAACCAATCACTACTTTTTATATTTATATTTTATTGAATTGAAAATCTTTTGGCTCTTGCTTTTAAATCGTCATTTTGCTTTTCCATCGGTTGTAAGGTCTTATATCAAATTTGTAATGCAAACGTGTTTCACATTTCACCTCTCATATTTCACATTTTAGAAATATCCTTCCTTTTTGCGATCTTCCATGGCAGCTTCGGAGCGTTTATCATCTGATCTCGTACCTCTTTCTGTTACTCTAGTGGTAGATATCTCCTCAATAATAGAATGTAAATCTGAAGCCCCAGATTCAACAGCACCTGTACAAGTAATATCACCAATAGTTCTAAACCTTACTAATTGCTTGGTTACCTCTTCTCCTTCTTTTCTTTGAATATGCTCTGAAGCAGACATAATTACACCATCTCTAACAAAAACATCACGCTCCTTAGCAAAATATAAGGATGGCAATTCAATTTCTTCCATCAGTATGTACTGCCATACGTCCATCTCTGTCCAATTAGAAATAGGAAAAACCCGAAAATGTTCGCCAAAATTCTTCTTCCCATTAAAGAGGTTCCATAACTCTGGGCGTTGGTTTTTAGGATCCCACTGGCCAAATTCATCACGGTGAGAGAAGAATCGCTCTTTGGCTCTGGCTTTCTCTTCGTCTCTTCGTGCACCTCCTAGGGCAGCATCAAATTTATATTTTTCTATAGTATCCAGTAAGGTTACTGTTTGCAAACCATTACGGCTCGCATTAAAGCCCTTTTCTTCTACTACTTTCCCTTCGTCAATAGAGTCTTGAACCAAGCCTACAATGAGCTTAGCCCCAATTTCTTCTACATATTTGTCTCTAAATTCAATAGTTTCATCAAAATTATGGCCTGTGTCTATGTGTACTAATGGAAAAGGAATTTTCGATGGGTAAAAGGCCTTTCGAGCTAAATGAGCGACCAAAATAGAGTCCTTACCACCTGAAAACAATAATGCAGGGTTCTCAAATTGTGCTGCAACCTCTCTTAAAATAAAGATGGCTTCGGCTTCTAATACTTTTAAATGATTAAGGTTATAGGATTGCATTTAATTTATTCGATCTAAAATTGAATTAAGTAAGTTTTCAACGGACTCATCAATAGATTGATGAGTTGTATTTATAATTATATTCGGATGTGACGGTGACTCGAACGGAGCGTCCAATCCTGTAAAGTTTTTTATTTCCCCAGCCAGAGCTTTCCTATACAGGCCTTTAACATCTCTCTTGGCGCATTCTTCAAAGGAAGTATTTACATATACCTCCATAAAATCAACATCTCCAATAATACGCTTTGCACTATTACGCATTTTAATAGTTGGGCTAACAAATGAACAAATAGTTATAACACCTGTTTCTTTAAATAACTTTGCTACTTCGGCAACCCTTCGAATGTTCTCCTCTCTATCTTTTTCAGAAAAACCTAAATCTCCATTTAGCCCTGTTCTAAGATTATCACCATCTAATAGTTTAGTAAATATCCCTCTTTGGTGAAGTTTATGCTCTACTCCTTGTGCAATAGTGCTTTTTCCTGAGCCTGAAAGGCCAGTAAGCCACACTACTAGCCCCTTCTGATTAAGGAGCTGCTCTTTGTTCTTTCTATCCAATATTGAATCAGAAATGGGGTGTATATTTTCAGCCATTGGGATGTTTTAAAAACCGAGGCAAAGAAACGAACCATTTAATAATTTTTCCTTATTATAGGTAAAAGAATTTTTGCTAGTTCCAATAAAAACTTTACCGCCTGCAGCCTCCAAAATAGCTTGTCCTGCACCAATATCCCACTCCATTGTTGGCCCATGGCGGTAATACACATCTGCTTTCCCTTCGGCTACCATACAGAATTTCAATGAGCTGCCTACTGAAATACTATCAATAACATCATACTTTTTAAGCACAGCTTCTTCTTCAACTAAAGCATGTGATTTACTTCTTACAGCTATTCGTGATTTAATTGAATTATTAACTTTAAGTTCTTCAACTTCAACTTCCCCTCTTTTTATAAAAGCTCCCTGTTTACTGCCCCAGTACATTACATTGGTAACAGGCACATAAATTACTCCAAGTATTGGTTTCCCGTTTTCAATAAGGGCTATATTAACCGTAAACTCCCCATTTCGATTAATAAACTCTTTAGTGCCGTCTAATGGGTCGACAAGCCAAAAAGTTGACCAGTTTTTTCTTTCTTCATAGGAAGCATGGGTTTCTTCTTCAGACAATATTGGGTAGCCCAATTGCAAATTTTGAAGGCCTTCCATAATTACTTTATTTGAGGCTTTATCGGCTAAAGTTAGAGGCGAATCATCTGCTTTATGGTCGACTACTTTAGAAAGCTCACTATCGTGATATATTTCCAGAATTCTTTCGCCCGCTTCTCTAGAAATTTGGAGGATTTGGTCTATTTGCATGGCGCAAAACTAAGTACAGAATTATAAAATAAGCTCTCATAAAAAGTTATTTAAAAGAAACTAATAAGAATCATATTTAAACCCGAAATATGCAATAGAATTTCTATTAGGCCTTTAACTCACTTCAAATCAGTCGCTTTGCTTTGTTTTTGTTCTCACCATAGCGGTGCTATGCTTTCGAATCCAAACTGCCTGATTTATT
>JAKISE010000083.1 GCA_021648745.1 Cyclobacteriaceae bacterium | reverse complement strand
CCGTTTCGTGGCCATCTTGTGCAAGACCTACATATCGAACTGCAGAGCCATAACGAACCTCATCGGCTACATCTTTAATGAGCACAGGAGCTCCATTGATGGTTTTAACAACAATCATTTTAAGGTCATCGATGGAACGAGCGAGTCCTTCTCCACGAATGAAATTCGCTTGGTGATTTTTCTCAATATAAGCTCCACCCGTATTGGCATTATTATTTTCTAAGGCCTCAAAAATCTCCGCCATAGAAATCTCCATCGAATTCATTTTATTGGGATCAAGGGAAATCTCATATTGTTTTAGCTCTCCGCCAAAGGCATTTACTTCAACTACACCTGGCACCAAAGCCATTTGTCGTTTTACAATCCAATCCTGGATGGTTCGTAAATCCATTGCCGTATAAGCCGAGTCGTAACCGGGTAACGACTTTATGGTGTATTGGTATATTTCTCCTAAGCCAGTAGAAATGGGCGCCATAAACGGCTCTCCAAAGCCTGCAGGGATTGATCCTTTAACATCAATGAGTTTTTCCTGCACCAACTGGCGCGGGAGGTAAGTGCCCATTTCGTCTTTAAACACGATGGTTACCACCGAAAGGCCAAACCGGGAGATGGAGCGCAACTCCACCACATCGGGTAAGTTTGCCATGGCCAACTCCACAGGGTAGGTTACAAATTGTTCTATGTCTTCGGTGCCCAAATTAGGGGCAACCGTTATTACTTGCACTTGGTTATTGGTAATATCTGGCACCGAACCAAGGTTAATCGTCATCATTGAATGTATTCCAATCCCGACTAAGGCTACTACCATTAAACTGATAATAAGCTTGTTTTTAATCGAGAATGAAATGATTTTATTAATCATATCTAATTATTAAAAAAATGGATAATATGTAGTTTTTTATTCTAATAGCTAATGGTCATTCTGAATTCAGTTCAGAATCTATCAATTAGATGTCATCAGATCCTGAACCAAGTTCAGGATGACTACATATAATATTTTCTATTAGATTTTTCTAAGCAAAGAAATTGCCTAGAAGTCCGATTTATCTAAGGGATAAAAAGCGGATTAGGCTATTTTAGGGGGTTGCCAGATGGCAAAATAGGGGGTTGGGATAGCAATAGGCTTTTCTGCAATCTCTAAATCGCAAAATTGCGTTTGCATAAACGTATTACTGATAAAACCAACAGTAACTGGTGTATTACAATCATTATCACTACAAAATGGTGAACAAATTTCAAAATGAGTGCTTTCAATGGCCATCTCAGTTGTAGCTGCGTTCTCATCACCTTGATGGGTTAAATCATCGGTACACGGAATAACCGTTAAGGCGAAGATGTATAAACCCAATATGATTGCTAGCTTTTTCAATTGGAAGCAAAACTAAGTGATAGAAAGTAAAAACTTCTTTTCTTATAAATTATTAATTAAAATACAATCATCTAAAGAGCAGTTCAATTACTTAAAGCTGCCCTTTAGTAAAGAAATAACTACGTTATATCTTACCTGTAACCGCTTCTGTCACATTAATAACATGGTCACCTAGCTTTTCACATCCATTAATTAGTTCGATGTAATTGATGGCATCTTTTACATTATACTCACCTTTTTCAACCTTTTTAAGGTATTCTCTACGCAATTCGTTTCTCTTGGCGTTGATGGCTCTTTCCGCTTCTAGTGCTTCGTCCATTGTTACACTAGAGTATTCACTATTTAAGTTTTTGCGCATAACTGCTAATGCATGGTCCAGCAAGGCGTAAATATCTATTAAATTACTAATTTGCTCTTCGGAGAACCATTGGGCTGAATCTATTTGCCTCTGTATAGTAAGTGATGCCTGATAGAAAATGTCTCCAACCCGCTCCAAATCATTATTAATACTGATGAGAGCTCTAATTCTAAATGAAGAAGCTTCACTTATATTTCCTTCTGCAACTTTAACCAAAAAAGTAGAAATTTCAACATCCATACGATCTGTAACCTCTTCATAGGATTTCATTTTATCCATAAGTTTCCTACGAGACTTATCTTGCTTTTTGGTAATAAGGGTTTCAGTAAATTCAGACATTTTAGTGGTAACCTTTGCAAACTTAGCTATCTCTTTTCTAGCTTCTAAAATAGAGATTTCTGGAGTTGGCATAATATTCATTCCTATAAACTCCAAGTGAAACTCTTCGTCATCGCCAGTTGAAGGAACCATTTTTACAACAAGAGCAGCAATCTTATCTACAAAAAATACCATAACAACGGTATTTATAATATTAAAAGTTGTGTGGAAAAGTGATAAACCAATTGGTATAGCCGTAGCTTCAACAAAAGGCGAATGCCCAGTTGTAGATTCCATATAAGAGCCAATCATGTCAAGAAAAGGAACAAACAATATAAGCATCCAAATAACCCCTCCGATATTAAACAAAAAGTGAGCCCGAGCTGCGCGCTTGGCATGCACATTTGCAATTAATGCTGCTAAGTTAGCAGTAACTGTTGTTCCAATATTTTCACCTAATACCATGGCTGCGGCTAACTCAAAAGGAATCCAGCCCTGATAGGCCATTACCAAGGTTATTGCCATAGCTGCGCTAGAAGATTGTACCACCAAGGTTACAATCGTACCAATTCCTACAAACATTAAGATAGACAAATACCCCATATCCGTATAATGCTGTAAGAAGGTTAATATTTCAGGGTTACTTTTTAAATCAGGAACTGCGGTCTTTAAAGCAGCTAATCCCATAAATAATAAGGCAAACCCAATTAAAGTTTCACCCAATGCTTTTGGTTTACTTTTAGAAGCAAATAGCATAGGTGCACCAAATGCAATTATAGGTAAGGCATAAAGAGAAATATTAACTTTAAACCCGATTAAGGAAATAATCCAAGCAGTAACCGTAGTGCCGATATTGGCCCCCATAATTACTCCAATAGATTCTGTTAAGGTAAGTAAGCCGGCATTTACAAAACTGACAACCATTACCGTTGTAGCCGAAGACGACTGAACCAGCGCAGTTAGTAAAAACCCTGTAAAAACTCCTTTAAAACGATTTGACGTCATTACGCTTAGTATTTGGCGCATCTTAGAACCCGCTAATTTTTGGATTCCTTCACTCATCACTTTCATTCCGTAAATAAAGAACCCTAATGCACCCAGAAGGGCAATAAAATCAAAAATTGAATATTCCATTTCTTTTGTGTTTTTTAAAGCTTCACAAAGCTAAACATCCATTTCATACCTGAGTAATTGTCAATATTAACTTATTGTTATCAATATTAGAAATAAATTTAGGCTTTACCAATAAACCTTTTTTTAAGCCTTACAATGGACTTCAAATTCCTTCAATATTATCATAATGTTAATTTTTAAAATTGACTTAATTATGGTTTGAAATTACATTTTATTTGCACAAATAAATTAACAATCTATTCATGCAACTCACCAAAAAAAGATTAGCAATAACGTTTGCCCTACTTTGTTTGATTAGCACAGTCTTTGCTCAAGATATTTCTAATAACACCTTTGGTAAAGGACTTCGAATTGCAGCCAAAGATTCATCTATGTCGATGAAATTCGGTTTGAGGTTTTCTACTCTTTATGAAGGGTTTTACACTCCAGAAACGAAAGATTACCAAGATAACTTATTAATACGGAGGTTTAGATTAAAATTTGATGGGTTTGTATATTCTCCAAAACTGGCTTATAAGGTTGAAATAGGGGTTTCTAATAGAGATATCGGTGGTGTTAGTGAATATACAAATGGAGCATCTCGACTTATATTAGATGCTGTGCTAAAATGGAATTTTGCAGGCAACTTTACATTATGGTTTGGCCAAACTAAACTTCCTGGAAATAGAGAACGCGTTGTATCATCTCAAAAATTACAATTTGTAGATCGAAGTTTATTGAATTCAAGATTTAATTTGGATAGAGATAAAGGTATTCAGTTACATCATCATCATAAAATTGGGAAGGTTGTTATCCGAGAAGTTGCTTCTGTTTCAAAAGGCGAAGGCAGAAATGTAACGGTAAAAAATAAAGACGGATACGATTATACAGGGCGAATTGAACTTTTGCCCTTTGGCAATTTTTCAAAGAAAGGCGATTATTTCGAATCTGATTTAGCGAGAGAGCCAACTCCTAAACTAGCTTTAGGTGCTACCTACGATTATAATCAGGGAGCTGTTAGGTCGAGAGGCCAGCTTGGCACTTGGCTGGACGATAGTAGAGATTTAAAAACTTTTTTCTTTGATGCTGTGTACAAGCATAATGGATTTTCGGCCACTACAGAATACGCCAATCGCCAAACCAAAGGCAGTGCGGTTGTAGCAACCGATAGTACTGGTAATATTACTCAAGCCTTTTACACAGGAAAAGCATTTAACGGACAATTGGCCTATCTATTTAAGAATAATTTTGAAATTGCAGGCAGGTACACTTCCCTTGTTCAAGACATAGAAACACAACGTAAAGACTCTAAGCAGTACACTTTAGGTTTCTCTAAGTATATTGTAGGCCATCACTTAAAAGCGCAAACTGACTTTACTTTAATTAATACCGTTGATACTCCAGATATTTGGATGTTTCGTTTTCAGATAGAAATGGCCTTTTAATACTACTTAAAACTAGTTTACAGAGCCTGACAGAACTAAAAAAATGTTAGATTTTTTTATTGTTGAAAAAAACCCCGTTTATGGGGATAGTTTATAGCATCATATTTTTGTTAATTTGTAAACGAATGTGCTTGAGAAACAATAATGGCAACTAGCCATTAGCAATTATCAGCACATTTTTTTAACTTACTTGCTAAACTATTCCTTATGAAATCTCTAACCCGCCTATTACTGGCTACACTTGTTTTTGTTTTAGCCTGCCAGCCATCTTCTGACCCAACAGATTTTAGCAGCCCTAAAAGCCTATTTGTAGATCAAATAACATCACATACCGCTGGTGTTATTTCTATAACATCGCCCGTTAAACTAAAACTAGCTAAGAATTGGGGAGATTCTTTAACAGGCAAAACAATTGAAAAATCCATATTCAAATTTTCTCCTTCCATTGAAGGAAAAACCTTTTGGCAAGACAATAGAACAATTGTATTTGAGCCAGTTAAAAATTTAGTAAGCGGACAAGCCTACCAAGGAACTGTAAATTTAAAAGCTCTATTTCCTAGCAACTCTGGAGAAAAGGAAAAATTTAAATTCGAATTTCAAACTTTAGTTCAAAATTTTGAAGTAAAAACAAGTGGCATTCAATTCTATTCAAAAAAAGACTTAACCAAAGTAAAAATTGAAGGCCAATTACAAACGGCTGATTTTGCAGTTTTTGATGACATAAAAAAAATGGTTTCTGCTAAACAAGGTGGTAAAGAGTTAACTATCTCTTGGAACGGTTCACCTGCTATTAACCAATATAGTTTTGTGATTGAGAATATCGTTAGAGCAGAATCTCCTACTCCTACATATCTCCAAATCATCGGAAAGCCCATTGGTCTAAGTTCATCCGAAGAAATAAAGATTGACATTCCATCCTTGAGTGATTATAAGGTGGTATCGAGCCAAATAAAAAGAGGAAAAGAAAATTACATTTCGGTACTCTTTTCAGACCCACTTAATGAAAAACAAAACCTAAATGGACTAGTACAATTTACAAACTTAAGTAGCCGACCAAGAACGGTTATCAACTTAAACGAACTTAAAATATATCCTACTTCTACCATTGAAGACGAAGCTGATTTAGTAATAAATAAAGCCATTAAAAACACAGCAGGTTACAAACTTAAGGAAGATTATGAAGCCACTCTCCAGTTTACACAGAGTAAACCAGAAGTTAAACTAGTTGATACAGGCAATAAAGCCATTATGCCAAACTCCAAAGGTTTGGTACTTCCTTTTGAAGCTGTGGGCTTGAATGCCGTTGATGTTACGGTGGTTAAAATTTACGAAACCAACATTCTTCAATACTTACAAGTAAATAGCCTTGGCGGAGATTATCAAATGCGAAGAGTAGGCAAGCCCATTGTTCAAAAAACAATTCCGTTGAACACTAGCGGTGTTACAGACCTTAACAGTTGGAATACGTTTACCCTAGATTTAGAAGAGATTATTAGCACCGAGCCTGGAGCTATTTATCAAATTAAAATTGGGTTTAAAAAGAAGCATTCCATCTTCTTTTGTGCCAATACCGAAGACGAGGAAGAAATCGAAGATTTACCTGACGATTGGGGTGCTCAAGATGAGACTTCTTATTGGGATAGTTATGAATATTATTACGATTCAAACTATGATTGGGAACAACGTGATAACCCATGCAGTAGCTCATATTATGGCAACCGAAGGAGTGTAAGCAAAACCTTGTTTGCATCCGATCTGGGTATAATTGCAAAAAACATAGAGGGCGGAAGTGTACATGTTTTTATCACAAATCTCTTAAACACCAACCCAATTGAGGGTGTTACAGTTCAGGTATACGATTACCAACAACAACTAATCGCTGAAACTAAAACCGATGGTGAAGGGAAAGCAGAATTGATTCCAGACGGCACCCCATTTGTTGTTGTAGCTAAAAAAGATCGTCAATCAGGTTATTTAAAAATGGATGATGGCTCATCACTTTCGTTAAGCAATTTTGATGTTTCTGGAGCCAATATCAAAAACGGCCTTAAAGGTTTTTTATATGGCGAAAGAGGTGTTTGGCGACCAGCAGATACAGTACATATTGGCTTTATTCTGGAGGATTTAGCTAATGAGGTACCTCAAAAACACCCAGTGGTTTTGGAACTTTATAACCCAACAGGACAACTAACCTCTCGCAAGGTTAGCTCAAATGCTATTGGCAATATGTACCGATTTGATTTTGTTACAGCCGTAGATGCACCCACAGGAAATTGGCAAGCAAAAGCAAAAGTAGGCGGAGCAACGTTTACCAAAACGGTAAAAATTGAAACCATTAAACCTAACCGCCTCAAAGTAAAGCTTGGGTTTGACAAAGAAAAGTTTACAGCTAACGACCGATATGTTGACGGTGATTTAAACGTTCGATGGCTCACAGGTGCCAATGCGGGTAACCTCAAAGCCGAATACGAAATGATGATGACTCCTGTAGCAACCAAATTTAAAAAATATCCGAATTATAGTTTTGACGATGAATCGAAAGATTTTTATAGTGACCGAACAATGGTATATCAAGGCAGACTAAATGCAGATGGATATACGAAAGTTGCTTTCGATTTGGGAAATATTGATAATGCTCCTGGAGCTCTAAATGTAAAACTCTTCGGTAAAGTATATGAAGAAGGCGGTGATTTTAGCATTAGCTCTGTTACCGTTCCCTACTACCCATTTGAAAATTTTGTAGGCGTTAAAGTGCCCGAAGGTGACAAACGAGGCATTTTACTCACTGACGAAGATCATGACATTCGAATTGCCACAGTTGATTCTGAGGGCAACCCAGTGAGCAGGAGTAATATTAGGGTTGAGCTTTACAAACTGGATTGGAAATGGTGGTGGGACAATTCCTACGATAATATTAGTAGCTATGTTGGCAACTCCTACCGAGAGTCCATTAGCTCTGGCACCATTAGCACTCGCAATGGAGAAGGTACTTGGAAACTTAGAGTTGATTACCCAGAATGGGGTCGCTATTATGTAAAAGTAACTGATCCAAATTCAGGTCATTCTTCAGGCAGTGTACTTTACCTTGACTGGCCGGGTTGGGCAGGCAAAGCTAAACGAGGTGATTTAGATGGAGCAGCTATGCTCGATTTTGCCATTGAGAAAGAAGAATATAAAGTAGGGGAGCAAATCACCATGTCAATTCCTACAACTGAGGGAAACAGATTGTTGGTAAGTTTAGAATCTGGCAGTAATGTACTCGAAACTTTTTGGGTGAAAACCGAAGAAGGTAATACCAATGTTACTTTTGAAGCCACCAGCGAAATGGCACCAAATGTATATGCCAACCTTACGATGATTCAACCTCATGGACAGGAGAAAAATGATTTGCCCATACGACTGTACGGTGTACAATCTATTAAAGTGATAGATGCCTCCACGGTGTTAAAGCCTGTAATAAAGATGCCAAATGAGCTAAGGCCAGAGCAAAAATTTACCATTGAAGTAAGTGAAAGCACAGGTAAAGAAATGAGTTATACCATTGCCATGGTAGATGAAGGCTTATTAGACATTACTAATTACAAAACGCCAGATCCTTGGCTGTCCTTTTTTAGACGAGAAGCATTAGGTGTTAAAACCTGGGATGTGTATGACGATGTAATGGGGGCTTTTTCGGGCGAAATGAAACATTTATTGGCAATCGGTGGTGATGGAGAATTGGAAGCCAAAGAGCAAAAAGAAGCTAATCGTTTTAAACCTGTAGTTAAATTTTTAGGTCCTTTCAACCTAAAATCAGGTAATTCACAAAAACATACTATTGTGATGCCTCAATACATTGGCAGTGTTAAAACAATGGTTATTGCCTCAACCAAAGGGGCATTTGGAATGGCTGATAAGGTTACGCCTGTAAAACAACCTTTAATGATTTTAGCCACCTTGCCAAGAGTGGCTGGGCCAGGTGAGCAAATGAAGCTACCAGTAAATGTTTTTGCATTGGCTGATAATGTAAAAAATGTTTCACTTACCGTAGAAACTTCGGGTGGGCTTGTAATCAAAGGCAAAAAATCTAAATCAATTAGCTTTAGCAAAGCTGGTGACCAAGTGGTGTATTTCGATCTTTCTACCAAAGCCGCTTTGGGCATTGGTAAAGTAAAAGTCACGGCTAAATCAGGCAAACTAGAAGCTAGTTATGATATTGAATTAAATGTAATTCCTCGTAATCCTGCCATCACCAAAATTGATGATAAGGTAGTAAATACGAAAGAAAGCTGGGCTATTGACTATAAACCAGTAGGTATTTTGGGTCAGAATTCAGCATCCATAGAAATTAGCACCATGCCCTCGCTCAATATTGAGCAACGCTTAGGCTATCTTATTCGATACCCTCATGGCTGTATTGAGCAGACAGCTTCGGCTGTTTTTGCCCAATTATATTTGAATAAGCTTATGAGCTTGCCCGAAGACAAACAAAAGCAAGTACAAACCAATGTGGAAGCTGGCATTACACGCTTAAAATCGTTCCAATTAAGCTCGGGAGGCTTCTCATATTGGCCAGGCAATACCTACGCCAATAATTGGGGTAGCAATTATGCAGGTCATTTCTTAGTAGAGGCAAAAAAAGCAGGTTATGCCGTCTCCGAAGGAATGCTATCCAATTGGATCAGCTACCAAAAGCAACGGGCAAATTCGTGGAATAAATCCAACAGTGACAATAATAACGACCTTATTCAATCTTATAGACTCTATACCTTGGCCTTAGCCGGTAGCCCTGCCAAAGGAGCCATGAACAGATTGCGAGAAGATGAAAAAATAAGTAGGTCTGCCAAATGGAGGTTGGCTTCGGCCTATGCCGTTGCCGGAATGGATAAGCAAGCCGAAAAATTAATTATAGGACTATCAGAAGTTGAGACTCAACCTAATACAAATTATAGAAACACTTTTGGATCCTCCACGCGAGACCAAGCCATGATTTTGGAAACACTTTTGGAGCTTAACCAAAAAGAAAAAGCGTTTGAACTACTGATGGAAATTGCCAAAAAAATGGGAGATAAAAACACCTGGATGAGTACTCAAACTACTGCCTATAGTTTTATTGCCGTTGCCAAATATGCAGAGCAATTTAAGTTGGATGAAGCCACCAACGTTACTGTAAATATTGCAGGAAACAACTCAACCGTAACAGGTACTGATTTTGTAAACCAAGTACATATTACCAATGCAGATAAAACAGCTTCAATAAGCATTTTGAATAATGGAGAAGCACCTGTTTTTGCAAGGATCATTAGCTCTGGCACCCCAATTGAAGGAAATGAGGAGGCGATTACTCGAAATATAAACCTAAAGGTGATGTATAAAGATATGAAAGGAAACACAATAGATGTGTCGAAACTATCGCAAGGAAGTAATTTTAAGGCCGTGGTGAGTATTAGCAACCCTGGTCAAAAAGGGGTGTATAACGAGTTGGCTTTAACACAGATTTTCCCTTCTGGCTGGGAAATTATTAACACAAGGTTAGATGGCTCCGAAACAGCTAGCACAGAAGTGAGCTATATGGACATTAGAGACGATAGGGTAATGCACTATTTTGATCTGGATCCTAATCAGGCCAAAACATTTACGGTATTGCTAAATGCTTCGTATAAAGGTAAGTTCTACTTACCTTCAATTTCGGTAGGTGCTATGTATGATAACTCTATTTTTTCTAATAAAATTGGCAGATGGGTTGATGTGATTGGGGAGTAAATTTATTAAGCTCATCAGATGACTTTGAGTCATTCTGAAAGAACCTTAGCCATTATTATAAATAACAAGATGGCTAGATTTCTCCACTGCGCTACGAAATGACGCAATAAATATAGTATTGCCTTAGAAGCTGATTTAAATAAATTCAATCTCCCTTTCGTTTTCAATTCTGGGGCGTAGTTAAAGTATAAAAAAAGGAACACATTTTTCTAATTACCCTTGTTTCTCTGCGCCACTTTGTGCCTTCTTTGTGCAACTCTGTGGTTTACCTTTTAAAAAATAATCAAAGAGTTACACAGGAATAAGTGATAAATGAAGGTCTTAAAATCAGGAGCAAAACTAAATAAATGGCAGAAAGTCGTACTTTCTAGTGTCATCCTTTTTTTTCTTCTAGTTCTTTTTTCTCCACTCCCCTCTCCCCTTTTTAATACCCCACACACCACTACTTTACACGCTAGCAATGGCCAATTACTGAGTGCCGCTATTGCTCGCGATCAGCAATGGCGATTTCCAATTTCGGATTCGATCGCTTATAAATTTAGAACGGCTATTCGTATCTATGAGGATGAGTATTTCTACTATCATTTGGGGGTAAACCCAGTTTCGATTGCAAGAGCCGTGTGGCAGAATAGTAAAGCAGGAAAAATCATAAGTGGGGGCAGCACACTTACCATGCAAACGATACGAATGGCCTATGGCAATAAACCTAGAACGTATGGCCAAAAAATTATTGAACTATTTGCGGCTGTCAAAATGGAACTATTCTATAGCAAATCAGAAATTCTTAAAACCTATGCAGACAATGCACCTTTTGGAGGCAATATAGTTGGCATTAGTGCTGCTTCTTACCGTTATTTTGGTAGAGCTCCTCACCAATTATCATGGGCCGAAGCTGCATCATTGGCGGTTTTACCTAATGATCCTTCTTCCATTTACCCAGGAAAAAACGAGGAAGCATTCCTCAAAAAACGAAATAAATTATTAACCAAGCTATTCGATAAAAGCATTATTGATGAAGATGATTTGTTCTTGGCCAAGCAAGAACCACTTCCACAAAAAGTAAAATCATTGCCAAACAACGCATACCATTTACTTCATCGCAAAATGAGTGAGGGTAAAACAGGTATTTCTATCCACTCAACCCTAGATGCCAACTTACAAAAACGAGCAGCCAACCTTGTAAATATCTACAGTAAACGATGGGCTGGTAACCAAGTACATAATGCTGCGGCCATTATGGTAGAAATAGAAACGGGCAATGTGCAAGCTTATGTGGGTAATTCTGCAAACCTAGGACAACATGGACAGTATGTAGATATCATTACCGCCAAGCGGAGCCCAGGCAGCTTACTTAAACCTATTTTGTATGCAGCAGCACTAGATGAAGGTCTCATTATGCCCAACCAATTACTGCCCGATATTCCTTTGTTTTACCGAGGTTTTTCCCCGAAGAATTTTGATAGAAAATTTAGGGGAGCTGTGCCTGCTAACCAAGCACTAACCAGTAGTTTAAATGTTCCTTTTGTGCATTTGCTTATTGAGTACGGCTATGAGAAATTTCATCAGAAATTACAGAAAATGGGAATGGCATCGCTTGACAAACCCGCTAGCCACTATGGACTATCGCTTATTTTAGGAGGAGCTGAAACTACCCTTGATGAACTTACGAGTATATATGCGGGTATGGCAAGGTCGTATGTAAGATTTTCGGAAAGGCCACTCAATAAAGGGTGCTCTTCGAGTGACTATTTTCAAAATCATTCAGAGCAAATCAACCCTATTCCAGAAGAGCTTGAAGAATATGGCAACCTAGCTGCCCCTTCGCTAGGATTCACTTTTAGAGCTATGCAACAACTAAACCGACCCGGCCAAGAAGCTGGGTGGGAGCAATTTAACTCAGCTAAACCCATTGCTTGGAAAACAGGCACCAGTTTTGGATTTAGAGATGGTTGGGCAATTGGTATAACAAACAAACACGTAATAGGAGTTTGGATGGGCAATGCAGATGGCGAAGGGAGGCCAGGCTTAACTGGTGTTCAAGCAGCTGCACCTTTACTGTTTCAATTACTGGAATTATTACCAGGAGATGCTGATTTTAACCAACCCTTTGGTAGTCCACAGAAAATATGCACTTTAAGTGGAATGCGAGCGAGTACTCTATGTGAAGAAACTTTCTCAATATCCACACCAAATTATTTAGAAAGCACCCCCACCTGCACATATCACCAAATACTTCATTTAGATAAAAGTGAAGCATTTCAAGTAAACAGTGATTGCTATAAAGTTTCAAGCATTAAAAATAAACCGTGGTTTATTCTACCTCCTGTGCAAGCTTGGTATTACCAAAAATATCATCCTGCCTATAAAAAAATCCCTCCACTAGCTCCTGATTGCAAAGGAGACAATAAATTAAACACATTCGAGTTGATTTATCCCAGACAATTTACCAAGGTGTATATTCCGATTGAGCAAGATGGAAACCGAGGATTTGCTATTTTCGAAGCAGCTCATCAAGATAAAAACGCCACGCTGTTCTGGCATTTAGATGACACCTATCTTGGACTTACAGAAGGCAATCATCAAATGAGTATTAAGGCTACCAAAGGGCGCCATTTACTCACCATTGTGGACTCGAATGGGAATGAACTAAAAAGAAATTTTGAGATAATCAATTAGCTAAAATATTTGCTTATCACAACTTCTCCCTATAATTTTATACAATTAAGTAAACTAATTGCATAATGGAAATTACTCTAGATATACAAGACAATAGGTTTAATACGTTTTTAGATTTTATAAAAACACTTGATTATGTTTCAGTAAGAAAAGAAAGCATTTCCCAATGGCAACAAGATGAGGTTAACCGAAGGTTAGCACTAGTTGATAGTGGCAAAATGGAAACCCGAGATTGGGAAGATATAAAAGACGGCATCTTTGAAAAATAATGCTGTATCAAGTTACCGTACCTAAAGCAGCAAAAAGTGATATAAGAAATACTTTTCTTTGGTATTATGAAAAGAAAAAAGAGCTAGGTTTTACATTTGAAAGTTATTTTACTAAAGCTATTGCAAGCATAAAAACAAACCCTTTAAAAACTCAAATTAGATTTAAAGGAAATCGAGTTTACTTCTTGCAAAAATTCCCATATGGCATTCATTATAGAGTTAAAGAAAACAGAATTTTAATTATTGCCGTTTTCCATACCTCACAAGATTCTTCTGAATGGACAACAAGATAAAAAGAAGATCTAATGATTTTTTTAGAGCCTAATATTATTCCTTGTTAATTGCACATTGTTAATTCATAATTATATTTTTGCACCTCGATATAACATAGCTATGAGAGAAATTCAATTTAGAGAAGCATTAAGAGAAGCCATGCAAGAGGAAATGAGACGAGATGAGTCTGTTTTCTTAATGGGGGAAGAAGTAGCAGAGTATAACGGAGCCTATAAAGTGAGCCAAGGTATGCTTGATGAGTTTAGTGCTAAGCGTGTAATTGATACACCCATTACCGAACTTGGTTTTGCTGGTTTAGGTGTAGGAGCTGCTATGAATGGCTTGCGCCCTATTATTGAATTTATGACATTCAATTTCTCTTTAGTGGCCATTGATCAAATAATAAACTCAGCAGCTAAAATGTTGTTTATGAGTGGTGGTCAATTCCCGATTCCAATGGTATTTAGGGGCCCAACAGGAAATGCAGGAATGCTTTCGGCTCAACACTCTCAAAATTTCGAAAATTGGTTTGCTAATACACCTGGCTTAAAAGTGGTGGTTCCAGCCAATCCTTATGATGCTAAAGGTTTGCTTAAATCATCAATTAGAGATAATGACCCCGTTATTTTTATGGAGTCTGAATTAATGTATGGTGATAAAGGCGAGGTTCCAGAGGGCGAATATTTGATTCCTATTGGGCAAGCTCATGTTGTGCAAGAAGGAGCCGATGTTACTTTGGTATCTTTTGGTAAAATTTTAAAAGTAGCGCAAGAAGCAGCCAATGAACTAGCTAAAAAAGGAGTTGCTGCAGAAATTATTGATTTAAGAACTGTAAGACCTATCGATTATAAAACGGTTGTTGAATCTGTTAAGAAAACAAACAGGTTGGTAATCGTGGAGGAAGCTTGGCCTGTAGCTTCTATTGCATCTGAAATTAGTTACCACGTGCAAAAATATGCCTTCGATTATTTAGATGCCCCTGTACATAAAGTAAACAGCATGGATGTGCCGTTAGGTTATGCACCTACTTTAATTGAAGCTGCATTGCCGAACGTGAAAAGAACGATTGAAGCAGTTGAGGCTGTGATGTATCGTTAAGCATAAAACTTACATCTTAAAAATGGCGCAAGGCTCGCTTGTACTCATACATTACAAAGGCACGGACAATATGCTTGCGCTAGCTGTGAATTATCAATTCTAGTGTTCAATTCTATTTTACAACCTGAGTTCGGGATAAGGAATAGCTGCCAGAAAATAAAATAGTAGGTGAGCTTTTTAATATAAAAAGCAAAGATATAATGGATTATTTCAAGATTTTTATATTCAAAAGATTGCCTGCTAGATAT
>JAKISE010000082.1 GCA_021648745.1 Cyclobacteriaceae bacterium | reverse complement strand
ATGCCAAGCTTTAGTTGGGCTGCCGCTACCGACCCAGACGGAGATGCAGTAACTTACGACCTATATATAGACAGCAATGAAAACCCAACAACACTTTTTGCTGAAGATATTGCAAGCACAAGTTACCAATTACAAGAACCTTTAGCATTAACAAACCAATATTATTGGAAAGTAGTAGCAAAGGACAATAATGGTGGCAGCACAGAAAGTGATGCTACTTATGGTTTTACAACTCGCAATTTAAACTTCCCAAATACACCGGCAACCGCCAATGCTCCTTTCGGACAAAAATTGGATCACACCACAGTCGTTTTCGATAACAAACTCTGGGTCATCGGTGGGTCTGACGGTTTTCTGAGCTACAAAAATGATGTGTGGTATAGTGAAAATGGCAGTACTTGGAAACAGGCAACCAGCAATGCCGCTTTTTCTGAAAGATATCGTCACACAACTGTCGTTTTTAATGACAAACTCTGGGTCATTGGTGGATGGGATGGAGATAATAAAAATGATGTGTGGAACAGTGAAGATGGTGTTACTTGGACACAAGTCACCGCCAACGCTGGGTTCTCCAAAAGAAATCATCATACTACCGTAGTTTTTGACAACAAACTCTGGGTCATAGGCGGAATTACAGACGGACTTGCCGCAGGTCGTGAAAACGATGTGTGGTACAGTACAGATGGCAGTAATTGGGTAGAAGCGACCGCTAGTGCTGCTTTCCCCAAAAGAGCTGTTCATACCTCTGTCGTTTATGATGATAAAATTTGGGTCATTGGAGGATATGACGGACCCCGAAAAAATGATGTATGGTACAGTACAGATGGCAGTACTTGGGTACAAGCAACCGAGAATGCCGCTTTTAACGCGAGAAGCGATCATACTACTGTCGTTTTCAATAACAGACTCTGGGTTATTGGCGGATTCGATGGAGGTCCTGAAAATGATGTATGGTTTAGTGCAGATGGCGATACCTGGACCCAGGCGGCCAAAAATGCCGCTTTTACCGAAAGAAATGGTCATTCCACGGCCGTTTTCAATAACAGAATTTGGGTCATTGGAGGATTCGATGGACTTATTAGAAGGGATGTATGGTATATGGATTAGGTCATTCTATAAAGAGAGAAAAAGAAAAGAAGTATTAAAAAAAATACAGTTGTCAATTAAAGCTTTATATGAACAGGAAAATTATAGATGATTTTCATTTATAAAAAGGTAAATGTTGTATAAAAAAACGCATAAAAACAAGATTATAATGAGTACACTTTCCAATATAAAATTATGAAAACAAAATTCTTCTGTCTTAGCATTATTTATATCACTTTAGCCTTTACAGTTACTGCACAAACTACGTTTTATGTAACCCCTTCTGGTGCCGGACTTATGGATGGCACAAGTTGGGGCAATGCAGTTTCTGGACAAGATTTACAAACCTCAATTAATACTGCAGTAGTAGGAGATCAAGTTTGGGTAGCCTGTGGAACATACGTACCAACCACCAATACAGATCGCTCCATTTCTTTTGCAATGAAAACAGGCGTAGCTATTTATGGAAGCTTTCAAAGCACCGAAAACACTTTAGAAGAGCGTAACTTAACTTGCGGACCTTGTAGCATATTAAGCGGAGAAATTGGAAATGCTGGAAACGCTGATAATAGCTACACAGTAATCTGGAACCCTTCCATGGATGATACTGCAATTTTAAATGGTTTTGTGATTAGAGATGGCAATGATAATAGATCGCCAACAACCAATGGTAGTGGATTAGGAGGCGGAATCTATAATCATGGCTATGGTAGTACTGGATTTTCTAATCCAACCATTCGTAATTGCGTATTTACAAACAATTTTGCTGCTTTTGGAGCAGGTGCTTTTAATAATGGTTATAACAATGGTAATTCTAACCCTACTTATATTAACTGTATTTTTTATGCTAACCATGCTTACAATGCAGCTGGCGCAATGGATAGTTATGGAGTAGGCGGAAACTCAAGCCCAATAATTATGAATACATTGTTTTACGAAAATACATCTGCCACCAATGTTGGAGCTATGTATGCTTGGGGAGGAAATGCAGGTGGAAATTCACATCCAGTTCTTACTAATTGTGTGTTTGCTAATAATTCAGCAACCAATGGTTTTGGTGGTGCATTTATAGCAGATAGCCGCGATGAAAGTGGAGGAACTACCTCTGGTTCTTGTACAGTAACTTTAAAAAACTGTATCCTGTGGAACAACACTGCAACAGGAGAGGGTCAACAATTTTATATTAGAGGTACAAATTCGCAAGTACTTGCTACGTATTCTAATATTGATATGTCAGGACAAGCGGAACCTCATATTATTTCAGGTTCTCAAACAGGAAATTTAAGTCTCGACCCACAGTTTAATGATATTTTAAATGCAATAGGATTAGATGGCTGTTGGATGACTGCTGATGACGGTTTGCAATTACAGCAAAGTTCGCCTTGCATTGATGCAGGAAATAATACAGATACTTATGCTACAGATTTATTAGGAAACACAAGAATAATGGGCGGCACCGTTGATATGGGCGTTTTCGAAAAAAGTGCAGTTGCTTGTAATGCTCCTGATATGCCGAACCTCACCGCCACCAGCTCATCCATCTGTAGTGGATCAGTTGTTACCATTTCTGTTGATGCAGGCAATGAATTGAACGATGCTACAAACTGGCAATGGTACACTAATAGCTGTGGAGGCACCCCTTTGAGCACAGGCACATCCATTGACGTTTCAGCTGAAACAACCACCACGTATTTTGTAAGAGGGGAAGGCAATTGTGTAACCTCAGGAAATTGCAGTAGTATTACCATTACCGTATCCGAACCACTTGAACTATCCGTTTCTGCAACAAACGAAATTGCGGGCAATGACGGAACCATAGACCTTACTGTAAGCGGGGGCATACCACCCTATACTTTTGACTGGGATAATGACGGAACTGGTGACTTTGACGATACCGAAGACCTGTCAGCCCTGGCCGCAGGAACTTATGTAGTAATAGTTAGGGATAGCTTAGCCTGTGAAGGAACCATAAATGTAGTCATTGAAGCGGAAGTAGTTGCAGGGTTTATCGAACAAGGCGAAAAATTAGCACTTAGCATTTACCCTAACCCTAACCCGGATGGCATGGTAAATATTAATATTCCAGAAGGGGAAAAGGTTGTTTTGAATATACGAAACAGCGAAGGGAAATTTATTGCAAACTATACTATTTACAATAAAATCGAATTAGAGGTAATTTCCCTTCCCAAAGGGCTTTATTTCTTTGAATTTGAAATCAGCGGTCAAAAGGTTATTAAACAATTTATTAAGAGATAGTTTAGGTAACTATTCAGCCAAAAAAATAGAAAGGCTACAAAACCACAAAGTAGCGACTTAAAACACATAATTTTTTGTAAAACTTGGTGGCTTGGTGGCTTGGTGGCTTGGTGGCTTGGTGGCAAAAAAGGCACTTTAACCCGAAATATGCAATAGAATTTCTATTAGGCCTTTAACTCACTTCAAATCAGTCGCTTTGCTTTGTTTGTGTTCTCACCATAGCGGTGCTATGCTTTCGAATCCAAACTGCCTGATTTATTGTGACTTAAAGCCTCATCACGAACCCTATCGCATAATTCGGGTTTAATGTGTGAATAGTTAAGGAGTATCACTATTTATTACAAAAAATTAAATTAATCTAGTTCCTGTTATAAAATCATCCATACTCTCATTTTCGTTTATACCAAGTTTTTTCTTTAGCCTGTACTTGGCCATTTTAACACTATTGTGCTCAATGTTTAATATAGTGGCTATCTCCTTATTGGTTAATTTTAGCTTTATTAATGCACACAGCCTTAATTCATAATCAGATAGTGCATAGTTCGGACTACTTAGATGTTTTAAAAAATTACCGTGCAGTTCGCTAAAATAATTGGAGAAATTATCCCAATCGCTATCAAGCGATTTATTTAGATTTATCGTTTGTTGAATTTTTTGCAAACCAGGGTCGGCATTACCATTGCAACGGGAGCGAACATCCATTAATTTAAGTTCAATTTCTTCAAAAGCATTATTTCTATGGATCATACTTAGCGTTTGGCTCGATAATTTATGTTTGCTTTTTGCCAGTTGTTGTTCAAGTAATTTTTGTTTCTTTTTATGCTTAATTCTACTAATAAGTAGTAAAACAAAGACCAAGATTAAGATAATAGCTATGCCACCAATAATTCTAAAAGTGCGAACCTTATCTTGATACCTAACTAATTTTAATGCTTCAATCTCCTTCTCTTTTTCTAATAAACCCAATTGCACTCTTAAATTATTAAACCGTTTGTCTTTTTTATCATTATAGATTAATTCGGAAAGTTGCTTAGCCCTTTTTGCATACAAAAAAGCACTATCATAATGTTGTAAATGTTCAAAAGCCTCCATTTTAATTGCAGTAGCCTCTAGTATATGCTGCTTGCTGCCTCGTTGCTCCCCTAACGCAATACACTTTGATGCATAATAAAGACTACTATCAGTTTGTTGCCTAGCTTGGTGGTTTTTACTTAGTTCCAAGTAAATATCTAGCAGAATTAACCCATTGGCCAGTTGCTTGGCTTTTAGCAAATAGGCATTGGCTTTATTCAATACCCCCACCTCGTTGTACAAACTAGCCAAGCTCGAAAATATGCTGGAGCGCAATGCCAGGCTCTTTGTATCTAAAGAAGTCTTTAGGGCTTTCCTATAATAAAAAATGGCACTATCGTATGATTTTTCCATTTGAAATTTTTTTCCCAAATCCCGTAATTCAACAGCTAATTGCCCAAATGCTTTAGGGTTTTTTTTTGCAGCATCTACCGATAATTTTGCATATTCTTTTGCCTCTTTAAATCTACCCATCCTTGCATAAATGCTAGCTATATTGCTTCGCTCCTGCACCGAATTTTCCATATCACCGATAAGCTCCCTTAATTCGTATGCTTTCAAATAAAAATCTAATGCTTTGGTATAATCTCCTTGCATTTCGTAATACACTCCTTCTTCTGTAATTACATATAATTGAAACAGCTTATTACCTTGGGTTTCAAATTGCTTTTCCGCTTTATTAAGAAAGTTGAAGGCCTTACCAAAATTTCCAACTTTTTGATATAATTTACCTAAATACCAATTATTTAATGCCAAGTAAAAACTATTCTGCTCGGTCATCCAAAATTGATATGCGTTATTTAAATATAGGCTTGCAGAATCTAACTGATCTAAATTGCAAAAGTGAATTCCTAAGTTTAATTGTGCCTGGTTTATACCATTAAGGTAGTTTTTACTTTTACTCAAGGCAAGTGCTTGGTAAGCCAGTATTCTAGAGCTATCTCTTTTTAACGAGCGCAACTCAAAGGAACGTGCATTCAGCTTATTAACCGTACTTTTGCCTTGTGCTATACATATAGAATTAACTACGAAAACAAGTAAGAACAAGGTAAGTGATTTTGGCATCCTGATGGTTTAATTACTTTATATGAATAATAAGCAAAAAGTAATCAAAAAAAGCAATAATTTAATGAAAATTATATAAACATCGTGATGTTTTACAAGAGTATTGCTAGCCCAAATAAAATCATAAATAACAGTGAAGTAATAGCCATTTGCTTTAAATAAGGATCAAGTTCTTTAGGCTCTATTTTCTTAATTACAGCCTTTGCATTAATAAGCAGTGGCACAATAGCTATTAGAACAAGTAATCTTGAATAGGTAAATGGTAAAAATGATATATAGGTAAGTGAAGCAGCATATCCTGAAACTAGTAAAGTAAGGTGGTAAACAACAGCTCTTTTTCTCCCTACTCTTACTGGTATTGATTTCTTGCCTGCTACTTTATCAGATTCAATATCTCTTATGTTATTTACATTTAATACGGCTGTTGCGAATAATCCCATACTTAAAGCAGGCAACATATTAAGCCAACTAAATTCGAAAGTGTATAAAAAATACGTGCCTAAAACAGCCAATAACCCGAAGAAAAGCAGCACTGAAATATCTCCAAGCCCCGCATACCCATACGGATTTTTGCCTGCTGTATAAGAATAGGCAGCGGCAATGCTTGCCAATCCAAACCCTAGAAACACATAAAATATTAAGCTTCCTAAACCAATAGATATATGCAGTAGCATTAGCCCACTTAAAAAGGATAGAATTCCGAGAAAAGATATAGCTACTTTCATTTTTGTCATTGAAATAGCACCCGACTGCACCGCACGAGTTGGACCTTGCCTTAAATCACTATCTGCACCATTTACGGTATCGCCATAATCGTTTGCTAGATTGGAGAAAATTTGCAAAAAAATGGTTGTTAATGAGGCCCAAATCAAAATATCCCACCTGAATTTATGATGAGAAGCTGCTAAAAAACTGCCCATACCAATGCTAGCTAATGCTAAAGGCAATGTCCTTAATCTAAAGGCAGATATCCACGCTTTTGTATTCATCAGTTGTCAATGGCTTTTATAATCTCATCGTTCATTGGCTCAATAGCAGAGCCGTAAAACGCAAGCAAATTCCCTTTTTCGTCAATTAAGTATTTGCAAAAATTCCAGGCAGGAGCATCTTCATTCCAACCATTCTTATTCTTTTGAGATAACCATTGGTAAATGGGAGCCATATCGTCTCCTTTCACAGATACTTTAGAAAAAATTGGAAATGTTACCCCGTAATTTTCCTTGCAAAAAGCTCCTATCTCTGCATCAGTTCCTGGTTCTTGTCCTCCAAAATTATTGGCAGGAAAACCAACAACTATAACCTTATCGCCATGTTTTTTGTACAGTGTTTCTAGGCCTTCGTACTGGGGTGTATAACCGCATTCTGAAGCCGTGTTAACTATCAGGATTTTTTTGCCTTTTAGCGAAGCAAACGATAATGAGTCGCCAGATAATAGAGGCAATTTAAATTCATAAATAGAAGAAGATGGGGTTTGATTCATATCTGCTGGTCTGGTTTTTACCTTGCTTAGCCCACATGAAAAAAGAAGTAGGCTTATTGTATAAAGAATTGATATTTTCATAGTCTGTTTATTTAATATTTGTTCTTTTGTATTCAATAACAAAAGATTTTTCACTCCAATTAATACGGAGCACAAGCGGACACTTGCGCTAACAAAGCTCCTTAAACGAATGTACCACGTAATCCGAAGCGTGAAAAATAGGATTACATTCTTTCAGGAACAGCGATTCCCAATAAGCCCATACCTCGGTTTATTACATCGGCCACTAATTTAGAAAATTGTATTCTAAACTTCATTAGTTCCAAATTCTCTTCATTAAAAATGGATAATTCTGCATAAAACCGATTGTACTCCTTGGCTAAATCGTACACATATTGTGCAATAATGGCGGGTGAATACTCTGCACCTGCCTCATTAATTCTAGCATTAAACTGACTCAATAGAAAAATTCCTCCTCTTTCCGTATCAGTTAGTGCAAGTGAGCAATTTACATCATTCGAGATATCAATATTATCTGCTTTTGCCTTTCGTAAGATGGAAGAAATAC
This sequence comes from Cyclobacteriaceae bacterium, assembly GCA_021648745.1. Taxonomy (GTDB): domain Bacteria; phylum Bacteroidota; class Bacteroidia; order Cytophagales; family Cyclobacteriaceae; genus JAKISE01. The sequence goes on along the minus strand of JAKISE010000082.1, from coordinate 7,453 downwards.
GAGCATGTGTGTATTGTACAAATGGCCCTGTATTTCCTTGGAACTGGATGGATTCTTCGGGATTAAACATCATCTGTTTTTTAGGATCCACTTTCATCAAAAAGTACTTAATGGCTCCTATTCCAAGGGTTTTGTATAATTGCTTGGCCTCTTCCTCTGAAAATCCATCAATTTTTCCTAATTCTTTAGTATGTGCTTCTGCTGTATCAAACATTTCTTGCATAATATCATCTGCATCTACCACTGTTCCCTCCCGCGACTTCATTTTACCGCTAGGCAAATCAACCATTCCGTAACTTAAATGGTGGCAATTGGCAGCCCATTTAAATCCTAATTTTTTAAGAATCAGGAACAGCACTTTGAAATGATAATCTTGTTCGTTACCAACCGTGTAAACCTGCCCGGTAATGTTGGGATAATCTTTAAAACGTTGAATGGCCGTACCAATGTCTTGGGTCATATACACAGAAGTACCATCAGCTCTCAAAAGGAGTTTTTGATCTAGTCCGTCATTGGTTAAATCTACCCAAACAGAGCCGTCTTCTTTTTGATAGAATATTCCAGATTCAACCCCTTTCATCACTTCATCTTTACCAAGCAAATAGGTTTCAGATTCGTAATAAAGTTTGTCAAAATCAACACCCATGGTTTTATAAGTACTTTCAAACCCTTCATACACCCACCCATTCATTTTCTCCCAGAGGGAATACACTTCAGGTTCTTTTTGCTCCCATTTGAGCAACATTTTTTGAGCTTCCTTTAATAAAGATGCTTGCTTTTCAGCCTCTTCTTTTGGCATGCCAGATGCAATTAGTTCGGCTACCTCTTTCTTATACTGCTGGTCAAAAATTACGTAGTACTTACCTACTAACTTATCGCCTTTAAGGCCTGAAGATTCTGGGGTTTCACCATTTCCAAATTTTTGCCAGGCCAACATCGATTTACAAATATGAATTCCTCTGTCATTAATAATCTGCACTTTGTGCACTTTAGTGCCATTAGCTTCTAAAATTCGAGCCACAGAATTACCTAAAAAATTATTACGTAAGTGGCCGAGGTGGAGCGGTTTATTTGTATTAGGAGAGGAGTATTCCACCATCATCTCACTTCCATCCTGATTTTTAAATCCATAATTATCAGTACTGATCATCTTGTTGAAAGAGCTTACCCAAGCAGTGTCTGTGAATTCAATATTCAAAAAGCCTTTAACCACATTATACCCACTTACTAAATCAACATGTTTAATGAGCTCATTCCCTATTTCTTCTCCTGTTTGTTCAGGGCTTTTTTTGCTCGCTCTTAGGTATGGAAAGGTAACAAACGTGTATGCACCTTTAAACTCTTTTCGAGTGGGCTGCACAGCAGTTTCGACTTCTAGCTTATACAAACTTGCTAGCGTATCGTGCAGTATTTTTTCAATTTTTAACTTCAGCATTTTTTTAAATTTCAAATCTATTAGATATGAGATGCAAAGGAAGTGTTTTAAGAAGTGAATTGGAATAATAGAATTGTTTATTTGTTTAATCGATTGTTTGTTGATGAAGATATTGAACTACCACAACGGATTTTACGTTAACCAATTAGCTTTAGTTAAATTTAAACGATTATGAAAAACAAAATTATATTTACACTTATAGTAGCAACCACAATAGGGTTTCAACACTGTACCGCACAATCGAGTAATATGGAAGACAAGAAATTTAAAATCACAAAAACAGATGCTGAATGGAAAGCCGAACTTTCTCCTGAAGAATATCATATTTTAAGAGAAAAAGGAACCGAAATTGCCTTTACAGGTAAATATTGGGAGAATCATAAGGATGGAATTTATTACTGTGCGGGTTGCGATACTCCATTATTTAAGTCAGATACTAAGTTTAAGTCAGGCTCGGGTTGGCCAAGTTTTTGGAAACCTATCGATGAAAAAAATGTAAAAGTAGTAATAGATAGAAGTATGGGTATGGTACGTGAAGAAGTTATTTGTGGCGTTTGTGGTGGCCATTTGGGGCATGTGTTTAATGATGGACCAAAACCTACAGGTTTAAGATATTGCTTAAATTCGGCCTCTTTAGATTTTGAGGAGAAGAATAGAGATTAATCTTTCACACATCTTATACTCAAACCACTGTTTCTTTAATGTAACCCCGGTAATCAAACGTATTAAACCAAACGTATTTTTTGTCATAACTACTAGATAACCAAAAATTAGGCTTATCGTTCAACTCATTAAATTTAAAGCCTTTATACTCCACATTTAACTTTCCCCCAAGCACCTCTAAAAAACCAATTTTATGAGCCAATGATTTTTTACTTGTGTACGTATTTGACTTATTAACGAGGTCTAGTTTTTCAAGGTAGCTTCCAAGTTCCTGCCATTCGTCATCAGTAGCAACATGCCAGCCTTTAGGTGCAATAGCATTTATATTTTCTATTGTATAATAATTATATAGAAGCCCATACTTAGCCATATTGGTACTGTCATTATCGTAGCTTGCAAAAGCACCATTTCGTGTTTCTTTCCAAGTTTTGGCGTCTAAACCTGTTGATATATTTTCTCCATTATTATAATGTTTCACCTTAAGGTTATCCATCATCCACCATTTTTTACCAATCTTAGCTACTTTATATATATTCCCATCAATATCCGTTAAACTATCGAGCTTAAATACGACAAGCTGATTTGATTTAACATTTGTTTTACCCTCACTATTTTTTACTTCAAGTCTAAGAGGCATAATGCCTTCATTTTTATATTGATGTTTGATTTCTTTTTCAGTTATAAATTCAGTATCCCAAACACCATCACCATTAAAATCCCATCTAAAACTTAAACTTGAGCCATTTTTAGTGCTACTTGTTGACGCATCCAATTCAAAGGTTGTTGAAACATCACCTACAACAAGGTTCGAAGTAAACAACGCCTGAACCTCCAATACCTCAATATTTTTTATAACACTACTTTTAAGTCCTTCATTATCCTTTATTTCAAGCTTAACTCTTTTTATACCAGTAGTTTCATAGGTATGTGATGTTACCGGATTGGAACTAAAATCAGTATTCCAAGCTCCGTCATTGTCAAAATCCCATCTAAATTTTAAATCCGAATTTTTATTTTTGCTTGTAGTGCTTTTTGAAGAATCAAATTGAAATTTAGTTACAACTGTGCCAACTTTTGAGCTAACAGAAAACTCTGGGTTCATCATACTTTGCATAAGAGGTACAAGAAGCCCTATACTTATTATTAAACCTGAACTTTCATAAAATTCTCCACCATACTCACTTTCACCAACTGTGCTTTCAACATAATGATAATAACCATCGTCTTCTTGTTCATCTTCTTCAAAATCACTCATTGATTGCCCATACAAATTCATTTCCAATAAACTTAATTTCTGAGCGAACAATCTTTTACCCAGATCCCATTCTGTTAAGTAGGACAATTCTTCCTCTTTAATTTCTCCGTCCAAACCAGCCAAAGGAATTCTTCGAATAAATGTAGGGCTAGAATCTGATAAAACCACAACTTCAACATAAACTCCTTCTGAAAATGATTGAAAATAAATATTCACCAAACTATCCTTAAACATGTAAAACTCACTAATTTCGGTTCCGCCCTCTGCCGATTCATCTGATTGGAAAGCTATTAAATCATTGCTTTTATTAAAATACCAGCAGCATAATAACTTTGTTCAATTTCTGATAGATGGCTCCTATCAATTGTGGTGGTAGTTGCTTCTTGTGGTTTGTCACCTAGCTCTTCTTTATAGCGCTGAACCATATCGTCAATAGCATTTTGTTCTGCTATACTTTTTATAGTTTCAACTTTTGATTTGTCTTCCTGTTCTTGATTTTTACTAGAACTACAGCTTTGAAGAAATGGGAATATTAAGAATAAAAGGATGGTAGTATTTTGTAAAATGGCTTTCATAACAAAACAGATTAATTGCACACTTGGGTTTACTATGCAATTAATGAAATTTTATGAATAAAAAACAGCCTTTCTTTGTGAATGACACTAAAAACTTTGTGAACACCCCCTTTTTCTTTGTGAATAAAAATTTAAGAGATGAAATTAAGTTGCTATTGCGCTTTACATCGTATAAACCGCTGCATTTATATTCATCCCAGCTCCTACCGAGGCAAATACGATTTTATCTCCCTTAATTAGTTCGTGCCCTTTCACTTCGCCTTTTAAAATTAGGTCGAGCAAAGTAGGAATGGTGGCTACGGAGGAATTACCTAAAAACTCTATAGTCATTGGCATAACACCTTCTAAAACTGGGAGGTCATACAACTTATAAAGCCTTTCTAGAATAGCATCATCCATTTTACCATTGGCTTGGTGAATCAATATTTTCTTGATTTCACTAAGATGGGTATTACTTTTTTCTAAGCAAGCCTGAATGGCCATAGGCACAGTTTCCAATGCATATTGGTATAACTTTCTGCCGTTCATTTTAAGGTAAGGGTTGCCAACACAACCATTAGTATTATTATACGATTTACCCATAAACAACATGTTGGCATACTCAAATGTATCAGACCGAGTTTTATGAGCTAATATACCAATGGGTTTTTCACTTTCTTTACCCTCTAAAATTACGGCTCCTGCCCCATCGGCATAAATCATACTATCTCTGTCGTGTGGGTCGCAAACACGTGATAACACATCGGCACCAATAACCAGTACCTTTTTTGCATCACCTGATTTTATAAAATAATCCGCCTGAATCATTGCTTGTAACCAGCCCGGGCACCCAAAGGGCACATCATAAGCAACGGCATATGGGTTAATAATTTTCAACTTCTGTTTTACCCTAGCGGCCAGGCTAGGAACGATGTCAAGTTGTTTATTTTCATTAGTAACATCTCCAAAATTATGAGCCACAATTACATAATCTAAGTCTTCCTTATCAATGCCAGCAGACTCAATGGCAGCTTCAGCAGAAAATGCAGCAATATCAGAGGTAACCTGATCTTCAGTTACATAGCGCCTTTCGGCAATAGTTGTAATTTCTTGAAATTTAGAGATTACATCTTTATTATCCTTGTTAAGTTTTACACCATCTTTCTCGTAAAACTCATAAGATAGAAAATCTTCGTTTTTTATTCGTCTGGTCGGAATGTAGTTGCCCGTACCAGTAATCACACTGTAAATTGACTTAGCCATGCAAATTTAGTTAAACTAGTAAGTAGTGCTTAATTGAATACTTTTTTAGTTGTAGTGCGAGTAAACTAAGCCAGTAAAAAAAGAAAAAATAACACTGTTAGCGAAAGTACGCTAAATCAACTAAATTGTTTCTATTTGAGAAGAATATTGGTAAAATCTCAACAAAAGCTACTAGTAAATCTAAATAAAATCTAAATTGATTTGGCTGCTAGAATCATTTTTATAAACTCGGCTGCAAAATTATACAAATCACCTGGCCAACGTGCTGAGATGTAATTTCGATCCTTTACAAAGAAGCCTCGGTTCATTTTTGAAGGAGAGTCTCTAAATATTGAAGGAGGCCCCTTGATGAAATTTTCTTTATTTTCTAGCACAGAAGTCACCTCACTTTCTACGGTGATTTCTGGGTAGGTTAAGTAGTAATCACCCATCCATAACCTGGTCATATTATAACCTAGTAGTTCCTGTTTATTAAGTAGCGATGTGGTTTTATATTGATAAATAACTGATTTTCCAGTGGCTTCATTTATGCTTCTAGCTACTAATACTACCCCATGGCAAATAGCCCCTACAGGTTTGGTCTCGCTAAAAAAACCTGCAATACAATTTTGCAATTTTTTAGATTCAAGATATTCTTTTACGGGCTTATCATGCCCACCTGGCAAGTAAATACCGTCATAGTCTTCTTTTTTTATATCATTATAGGAAATGGGATTGGAGAATGCGTGAGATTTTTCTATTTCTAAATAAGCTTCTACTGCATCTTTCCTAGCTGCTAAAACAGATTTCCAAATTCCAAGTTTTGCTCCTGTAAGCATTATAGTATCTGTGCTTGCCTTTTCTCCATTTGGAGTTGCAAATACAACCTCTATTCCTGCTTCCATCATTAATTTACAAGGAATACCTACTTCTGAAGGGTCGCATCCATTTGAAGGCACAGGTACCAAGATTCTCTTTATTGCCATTTTCTAAAAGTACAATGGAATTACAGGCTTAGGTGTATATCAACATTATTTTATTCAGAGATTTCCTCTACGATACGGCTTACTGTATCCCACCTTTTTACCGCGTGTAAGTATGCGCTTGGTTCAGAATAGCCTAAAATGTAGGCAATATCTTGCGTTTTAATCCGATTTCCTTTTACCAGATAATATGAAAGTTCTCTTCTAATTTCATCCGATATTTTTCTAAAGGATTGTCCTTCTTTTGTTAGTTTTCTTTGAATGGTTCGGTTACTTAACGGGAATTGCTTTGATACCTGCATGAATGTAGGCAGTGCTGGACAGCACATATTTAAAACCATATTTCTAATTTGCGAAGAAAAATTCTCATAGCCTATTTTGTTTTTCCCAAGCATCATTAAAAACTTAGGCAGCAAATAGTCAATTTCTTTTACCGACTTTCTGTTGATCTCACTATCTAACATTTTGTTACTCAATAGTATAGCATGAGAATCTCCTTTATTAACACTTGAATTTAACAGGTTGGCGTATTCATCAACGTCCGAATATGGTAATTTTAGTACAAGGCTACACTCATCAATCAGCATCAATTTAAGTTCGCGATAGATAAAGCTAAATACTGTATCTAAAATATGGTTTTTTAAAATCCTATCTTCCAAAGTGGATATTAAACGCAAGGTACATTGGTTCGTATTTTGCTCGATAATAAGAGACACAAATGGAAAAGTTGAATCGAGGTATTTTTGCAAAAAAAGAATTGCTTGTTTTAAACTTGATGCATTCAAGGACAATTCTGCGATTAACCCCAATGCTTTTATATTAAGATAACTGCCAAAGTATAATCCAAAATAAGAGTTGTTTGTTTTATGTATAAGCGTCTCCAATACTCTTAAATAGTCAGAATCACTAACCCAGTTATCTACATTACAGACATCTAGTTCACCTTCAGTTAGGTTTTTTCTTAAAGAGGACTCACTAATCCCTTGGTAAGCTCCGTAAAAAAATAGATTGGCTATATGTGGTGCAAAAATTTTCATTTGATCGTATAAAGCTTGGCGTAAAATATCAATATATCAAATTTTATTCAATCTAATTTTACATAAATAATAAAATCAATAATGAACACTTCTCAAAAAGCAACACAATTAAACGCTATTACAACCCTTATATCAGGTGTTGGAATTCTAGTTTTTCAAAATCGAGTAGGTAAAGGGGAATCTCACCCCTAAACCTCTCACAGAACCGTACTTGATGCTCTCACATCATACGGCTCTTCAAGACCTAGAATTTGTGTGTATCCCACAAATCCTGTTGCGATTAA
>JAKISE010000081.1 GCA_021648745.1 Cyclobacteriaceae bacterium | reverse complement strand
AATACAAACTGCTGCAAATCAGTCGTTTTACTAAGTTTATCCTCTTAACCATAGCGGTGCTATGCTTTTCGAATATAAACTTCTGATTTATTGCATTTTGTCTTCTCATTACGAATTCTATTGCATATTTCGGGTTTAAAATTTGGATTAGAATTTGTTGAAAAAGTCCTAGTGTCAAGTCATGTACTGAATGATTTCTTTAAGAGAGAAGGAATAATTCTCAATAGATAATAAATGTTTGATAAACTCTTTAGCATTCACTTTAGTAAAATTTTGATGGTCCCTTTCGAGGTTGCCAATGGTACAAATCAGAGCAACACGTAGTCAAGCCTGCCTCGGGCACGGCAAATTAATCCTGATAATTATCAGGATGACAAGCTAGTTACCAGAATTGAACTTAGTGATTAACAAATGACACCCGAATACTGGCAACCGTTTTTATCTTTTAAACCCTCCTTCTGAATGAATGATTTGTCCTGTAATCCATTCAGCATCTTCACTTGCTAAAAATCCAATTAATTTCGCTGTATCTTTTGGAGTTCCAATTCTACCCATTGGAAATTGGTTTAATAATTCTCTTTTCATTTTTTTATCCATCCAACCTGTGTCATTCGGGCCTGGGTTAACCGAATTAATTGTAATTCCTTTTGATGCTATTTCTTGGGATAAAGTACAAGTCAACGTTTCTATCCCTCCTTTCGTAATTGCATACGCTATTTCATTTGACATTTGACCAAGTGACTGCCCTGATGATAAATTTATAATTCTACCATTTTTGCTAAAATTAAATTGCTTAACAAATTCAATAGTCAATAAAGTTGTTGCCTTTAAATTGATTTCATAATGTTTATTTAATTCACTCGCTGTTAAACTGTCAATCGTTGTTTGGGTACTATAAGCTGCATTATTTACCAAAACCAATGGAAACCCTAACCGATTTTTCACTTCACTAAATAAAATTTCGATTGCATTTTTTTTTGATAGGTCTAATTCTAATTTTTCACATTTTACACCCAATTCTCTAATTTCTTCGTGGATTAATATGGGTTCATTTTTATTTGCTTTCCAAGGCATTTGCTGATCATATTCTGTCCAATAAGTGAAGAAAATATCAAAATCTATTTTTGCCAATTCACAACATATTTCACGTCCAATTCCTTTTAATCGGCTTACTCCTGTTACTATGGCTATTTTTCTATTCATTCGATTTTTTCCTGTTTCTAATGGTAGCTAATAATTACTAACTATATTTTTTCCTTATGCACCAAGAGAAAATCTACTCTTATTATGCGTTTTTAACAATAGTATAACTTAAATAGCCTCCCAAGGCAGCGGCTGGTAACGCAAGCAAATAGGGTATTAATCCATCTCCAAAAATTACAAACCCAATAACCATTCCTAAAAATTCAAAACTTAACCAGAAAAAAACCATAAGAAGTATATATTTAGTAGGCTTCAATCCTTTTTCAAGTGCAATTTTTTTAATGGCTTTTCCTAGTACAAAAATGGCAATTATTTCAAGCATACTTTTTTATAAATTAACCTGTTTAAAAATCAGTTGAAAGTGTAACATTAAACAATCTACCGGTGAGGTTATTAGGCACAGCAAAATTTTGGCCACTAAAATCTTCAATCCAAGTGTAGGTAACTGCATTTTTATTGCCAAGCAGATTGTAAATCCCTAACCCAACTCTAATATTATCCCAATATGGGGCCTTCATTAAGAACACTTTTGAAAATGTAATATCTACTCTTGTGTAAGCATCAGCTGTAAACAAATTTCGTTGCGTTAAATCTTCTGGAGGACCAATAGGCAACCCACTGCCATATTGAAAGCTTAAATTAACTCGAAGGGTGGGGTCATTTGGAACATGGTCTTCAAATACGGCTCCTATTTTAAACCGTTGGTCGGTTGGTCGCCTTACCATTTCAGCATCAACCCCTTCAATTTGTTCCTTAGTAGAAAGCAAACCAAAACTAAACCAAGATTCTGTTCCTTGAATAAACTCACCAGCCAAACGTGCTTCAAATCCTGTGGCATAACCATCGGCTGTATAGTCGGGGTAATATTCTACTCTTACATTATCAAATTGATAAGGCACTAAATTCCATAGTTTTTTATAATATGCTTCGGTGCTCAAATTAAATTTTCTGCCCCACCAAGTAAGTCGGTATTCATTACCAATGACCAAATGCATAGATGATTGGGTGGCAGGATTGGTAGTGGGCTGCCCATTGATATCTAAAATTTCTCGATAAAAAGGCTGTTGACGATAAATTCCTGCTCCAAATTTAAAAATTGTTCGTCTATTACCGAGTGGCGTATAATTAAGCAATAACCGAGGGCTCAAGTAGAACTTGCCATTGAGTGAGTTTTGAGAAGCATAGATACCTCCAGTTATACCAACAGCCACTCCTTGGTAGCGGTGTTGCCCATAAATGGTAAGTTCATTCGCTAGTATGGTTACATCGGAAGATTGTACACCAGTAATAGTGGTATAGCCTATAGAATCGGTAAATGAATACTCATTTAACCCAGCTTCAATGTTTCTAACACTATACCTAACTCCAAAACGAGCACTATTTGCTTCATTAAACTTATACCTACCATTCAATTCAAAATCGATAATATTGGCATCCAGATTATTCCTAGCATACCGATAAAGGGTGCCAATTCCTCTTATTTGAATACATTCGTTAAAGTTATCAGAATCTAAATTTTTATCTACATCGCATAACCGATACCCGCCTTCTACCTCACCATTTTCTATTTCATAGGTTTGCATGTAGGAGGCAATTACATTTAAATCTAGTGCTGGAGTAACCTCATAATTTACCTTAACTGCCCCTTGCAAGGTATTGTAAAACATTTGCTCCTGCCCATCGAACCCTACTTCAAAGCGGAGTTCTTGGTTAAATGTGCCAAACGAGATCTCTCCATTTTCAGGCGTAACCTGATACTTATTAGCCGCATACGAAAACAAGGTTTCAATGGACACTTTACTAGAAACATCGATATTCCAATAATTTTGAATGTCTGTAAATCGAGGATCATACTCAGCATTTACATCCAATGTATTTAAAATATACCTCGATCTTTTATGCCTTATGCCTATTAAAAAAGAGGCATTTTTAATAGTCCCTTCCAAATATCCGCTAGCTCCTATTAGGCTAATTTTAACACCACCGTGCCACCCATCTGCCTTTTTATAGTTTGCTTCTAACAAAGAAGACATTTTACCTCCATTGGTTGCATCCCAACCGCCTGCCGAAAAATTAACTGATTCAATTAAATCGCTATTAATAAAGCTTAAACCTTCTTGCTGACCAGCCCTTACTAAAAACGGACGATAGACCTGAATGCCATTTACTCTCACAATATTTTCATCATAATTACCACCCCGCACCGAATAGGCTGTGGACAGTTCGTTATTGCTCATAACCGAAGGAAGGCTGGCAAGTACATTGGAAATATCATTAAATGGGGTTGAAATATTTTTAATGGACATAGCTTTAATCGTAACTGAACTTATGGCATTTGTTTCACGTTGAGTTTCTACATCTACCGCTTGCAACACAATAACAGAATGCTTCAACTTTACACTAACGCTAGTTTTCGAGTTTGTAATTTGTACACGTTTTCGAGTTGTGATGAACTCGATATGAGAGAATTCGAGTTCTTTAGTTCCTTCCTCCTTAAAACTAATTGTGAACTCCCCTTTAAAATTGGTGCTGCTTCCTAGTGTTGAATTGACCACTTTCACGGCAACTCCTTCAATACCAAGCCCTGTACTATCAGAAACAACGCCATTTAAGGTGAATTGTGCAATAGATTGCTGTGTGAGGAACCAAAGAAAAGAAAATATAAAAACGCTTTTTCTCACTAGCAGTTTTTAAGATCAATGATTGCCTGCGATGGATTATCTGATTTAAAAACGAAACTTCCTGCTACCAAGGCATCAGCTCCGGCATCCACAAGTTTTCTAGCATTGGCAGAAGTGACTCCGCCATCTATTTCTATAATTGCATCTGCTCCGGCATCCACAATCATCTTTTTCAATTCTCGTACTTTTTCATACGTAGTTTCAATAAATTTTTGACCCCCAAAACCTGGATTAACCGACATAATCAATACTAAGTCGATTTCATTAATAATATGCTTAAGCACCTCAATAGGTGTGTGCGGATTTAATGATACACCTGCTTTACACCCTAGCCCTTTTATTTGTTGAATATTACGATGTAGATGAGGGCAAGCCTCGGCATGAACTGTAATGTAACCTGCCCCTGCTTTAGCAAAGTCAGCCACATATTTTTCTGGCTCTACAATCATTAAATGCACATCCAGTGTCTTATTAGCATGTCGGTTTATAGCACTGCAAACGGGCGCGCCAAAAGAGATATTGGGCACGAAATTGCCATCCATAACATCTAAGTGAATCCAATCGGCTTCACTATTATTAAGCATCTCTACTTCTGATTGCAGGTTGGCAAAGTCAGATGCTAAAATAGATGGTGATATAATGGGTTGTTTACTCATAATTTTATAATTCTAACTTTATAACTCTCAGGTGTATTGTCAGACTCAAATAAAACATTTAGAAAATATAAACCTTGAGATAGGTGTTGCAATTGAATGGATGCAATATTATTACTCCAGCTTACTTCATACAAATTACTTGCTAGTTTTTTACCAGATGTTTCAAACAGCTCAATTTGGACTTGATTAATGTTGCTTGGGTTTACTATTTTTACTTTAAGTAATTCAGTTGCAGCAACAGGGTTAGGGTACACCAAAACAGGCTGCCTACCAGAAGCCGATTCTAAATAATTGTTGATAGCTATAAAACTAGGAATCCCATAGCCTATTTCATCATCTGGAGATACGGCATTGGTAGATGAATTTCGAACAGCATTTAACAACTCTAACGAAGTAAACTCTGGATAAGCTTGCCAAACGCCTGCCATTAAAGCAGCAACCTGAGGAGCTGAAAAGGAGGTTCCACTTCCTTGAGAAATTACCCCATTCTCATTAACTAAATAAGCCGAACTACCCATGGCTACTACATCGGGTTTTATTCGCCCATCGGCTGAGGGCCCTAAAGAACTAAAGCTAGAACGCCCGTAATCCGATCGAATGCTACCAACTGCTAAGCCATCTCTAATGTCGGCAGGGCTGGTTATAATACTCCAAGCTTTATTACCTTCATTTCCCCCCGAGGCCACAACAATTATTCCTTTTTCCGAAGCGATATGAGCAGCTCTTACTACCACCGTAGTATTTCCATCCATTTCTTCTTGCGTATAATTCATTTGAGGGTCGTCAAAAGTATTATAGCCTAAGGATGTACTTATAATATCTACACCCGCACTATCTGCCCGTTCAGCAGCAATAAGCCAGTAGTATTCTTCGATACGATATTCGCTAGGCACATTTTCTGTCACAAAAAGCATAAAATTAGCTTCAGGCGCAATGCCTAGGTATGAACCCGGTATTTGGGCCGTCATAAAAGAAAGCACCTTAGTGCCATGATCTGAATATTGATACACATTGGAGGTTTTGGAAACAAAATCATACGTGTATTCCAACGTGTTCAGCGAATACAAATGGCTAAATGCAGAAAGTATTTCTACATTTCTAAAACCACCATCTAATACTGCAATACTAATTCCTTGCCCTAAGTACCCTTGAGAGTGTATTTCTTTTACATTCAAAATTTCGTTTTGAAATAAGGTATCGGTAGGCGTATCAGCAAGCTCTAGTTCATCTTGTTTGCCACTCCGCCTGCCTGCATAATTTTGGGGAGCTAAAAAGGTGGTAGAAGCAACAAATGATAGGTTTTTTAGCAGCTCGGCTTCACTAGCGGTACTCTTTATTATAATGCCATTAAACCACCTAGATTCCTCATATACTTCAACCCCTTGATTGCTAATTGCCGTTTTATACGATAATGTAATAGGTAAATCCTGTTCATAAACATCTATAGATTGCTTTTGCCTTCTGCCTATAGCTTTTGCGGAAAGAAATGCTTCAGGTTGGTTAATGTTAAATCCATTGCCATCCTTATCTGTAAACGAAACAAAATAATAATTATCTTGAGCTAACAGTGGTTGAAAAAACAAGAGCACCTGAATTGCTAGAACTAAAAAACTATTCCTTGCCAAATTCAATTAGTTTTTGCTCAAAAATAAATCCATCATCAATTTTGCCATTTTCAATACAATTAGAACAATAGTTAATCTTAATTTTTAATTTATGAATGAGCCCAATATTTGCTGCATACACCTCAATTCTATAATTGTCCTCCGTAATTTTTGCAGGATCAATTAAATCCTTTTGTACTACAGTTAACGTGTTTTCAAAAGATAAGGTATCATAAGTGTAAGGGTTTTCTAAGTCAATCAATTCGTAGTATTCACTTTCATCGCTATTAGTAGCGTTTCCATCCCATTTTTTATTTTCCAACACCGGAAAAGATAGTTTAACATAATCCTTATTGGCCTCTGACATTATAACATTAGAGTTATTTATCAGCACTGCCCAAATGGAGTCCTTTTGCCAATTGATTTCTCCTAGTTGGCTGCTATACCTGCCCAGTAATATTCTAGCGTTGCCATCGGAATAAACCACAGAGTCCTCGGCAAGTTCCTTCACCAAATATTGAGTGGTATCGATAGATCCATTTAAATTAAACCGAATAGTTTGGGTATAGTAAACCCGATAATCACCCAAGCTTGTTGGATAGTATTGTAAACCAAAGTCGTTGAAGTTTGGCTCTATAACCTTAGTGCACCCTAAAAAGGTGGTTACTAAAACCATTGCAAGCAATAGCCGTTTGGTTACATTTACAAATGTAAGTTTTGTGCGAAACATTTAATATCAAATATAGCAGAGTGCTTTCTAACACGCATCATATTTACGAACTTTGCAATGTAACATACATTGAATAATGGGTTTAAAACTAAGTGTAAAAATCGGTGATGTAACTAATTTAAGTGATGCGCGCTATGCAGCAGGCATGGGAGTTGATTACATCGGATTTAATATTGATACAGAATCGGATAATAATGTAACAGCTCAGAAGTTTAATGAGATTACCAACTGGATTAGTGGTGTTGGCATTATTGGTGAAATTGGAGCCAACTCACCAACTAATAAAGAAGAATATCCGAGTTATATAACGGAGTCAACTGATATTACACAACTCCGCGAGGAATCAGTTTTAAGAATAAAAGCGAAAGAGCTATCTTTTAATGAGATTAGCAAATTGTTAGAATCCGGTAGTAATGTTCTCTTTTTTATACTGGATTTATCTACCAGTCAAATTGAAAGTGATATTACTGAACTAACTGAACTATGTGCGAAATGGCCAATTTATATATCCGCAGATTTTAATAATGAAATACTTGAGAAAATAGTAGGAGACGTAAAGCCAAAAGGCATAGAAATTAAAGGAGGAATTGAGGACCAACCAGGATTTAAAGATTACGATGGCATTGCAGATGTGCTTGAATGGCTCGAAGAGGATGAATAGAAGTTGAATAATTTGAGCATTAAAGCTCTAATTCTCCTAGGCTGAGCACCTGGTTTTCTTTGCCATATCTAAACAATAAGGCCGCTCCTTCACCCTTCAAATAGCTGCTTTTGCCATCAATTTCAATAAGCATGCCCTCTGGCAACCCAACTACTTTCGATTCAGGATTTTTTACCAAATATTCTTGCAACCTCATTTCACGTGTTTCTCCCCCATGATTAGGAATTATGGCATTTGTAAAATGTGGATTAATCTGAAAATTAATTAATCCAATGCTATTAAAAGATTCAGGTTGTTCAACAGGCATGTCGTTAGTTGTTTTAATGGTTGGGCATGCCATATTAGCCCCTGCACTCCAACCTACATACCTTGTTCCACTATTAGCAGCCTTTTTAATTACATCCAGTAAATTTTCTTCTTGCAATTTTTTCAAAAGGCTAAAAGTGTTGCCTCCACCAATCATTATACAATCTGCTTTTAAAATCTCTTCTGATTTGTGTTCTACCGCATGAATTCCTCTAATTTCAACAATTAGATCTCCCAAAGCCTCTTTTACAGACTTGGTGTATTCATCAAAACTTATGGTTACTCCTGCGTAAGGAACAAAAATTACTGTGCTAACATCTTTTAAAAACTCTTTTAAATATGGTTGAGGCCAACCTAAGTAAGACTGTCCTTTGGTGGTGGAATTACTTAGCAAAAGAAGTTTCATAGTAAAAATTTAGAATCGCAAAAAGGCTATTTCTATCAAAACAGGGCAAACGCCATAAAAATATACATTAAGAGGCGATAATAATGCTGGAGTATTTTTGGATGAGTTTAACTACTAATTAATAAACTCTATAATTTCTTCTGCGTAAGAATCAATTTCAACTTCTTCCGAAGCTTGTTTTTCCACCAAAAAATTAAAGACTGCTTCTACTTGCATAATGCTTGTAAGCTCGCCAGATAAAACAAGATCTTTCACTTTTTTAACCACCCTTTTGTCCAACATTTTGCTTCCCGGCCTTAAGTGCATCTCCTCTAAATATTGGATTCTTCCAATGAGTAATTCTTTAGCTATTTCAGACATTTGGCAATTTATTTTAATGCAAGATAAAATTTATGAGCAATTCAACCAACTCAAATTCAACAATTATTTTACAAATAATTAAGATTCATTTTTATGGCTAAAAAAACCTTCAATACGTTTTAATTATCTTTTAAAAATCATACTTTTGACTTCCAATTTTAAAATAACAAGTTATGTTAGGTCTAATTATCGGTTCAGGTGCAAATCTTTTTATCATAATCGTAGCAATTCTAATTGGAGCCCTTACAGGTCTTTCTATCACTGATTCTCTTAAAACAAAGGAAAAAGAATCTGAATAGGTCTTTCTCTCCGTAATAATTCTAATGCAATTAGGCCCTTTTGAAATTCTAGATCAGATTGGCATACTTACATTTGCTATTTCAGGTGCCAGATTAGCTTTTGCTAAAAAGTTAGATGTGTTTGGCGCCCTATTTTTAGCAGGTGTTACCGCCATTGGGGGCGGAACTTTAAGAGATGTATTATTAAACAAGGGTGTTTTTTGGTTAAACGATACCTATCCCCTAATTACAATAATCATTGGAGTTGCAATAACCATTATCTTCCGAAAAATAATTGTAACACTTAACAGAACCCTGTTTGTTTTTGACACTATTGGGCTAGGGGTGTTTGTAGTTGTAGGGCTTCAAAAGGCAATGGAAGCTCAATTACCCCCTATCCAAGCCATACTAATTGGTACAGTCACTGCAATTTTTGGAGGGGTTATCAGAGATATATTAAGCAACGAGATTCCTTTAATTTTTAGGAAAGAAATGTATGCAACAGCTTGTATTCTTGGAGGGGTTTTTTACCTACTGATGGGTTACCTTAATGCTCCCTTATGGGTTACATCAGTATCAACTATGTTAGTGGTCATCGCGTTTAGAATAATTTCGATAAAATTTAAATTATCTTATCCCATGCTAAGCGAAAGAGATTGACATTAAATAGTTAGTTTAAATTAAAATTTAGGACTATTTTTAGCGGTTTATGAATAGAATAAAGCAAATTTTAGTTGGTTTTTTTGCTGTAATTTTAATAGTAGCAAACACTTTTGGAGTTGTGCTTGCACAGCCATCTTACCAAAACGTTGGAAATCAAACAGTACTGCAAAACTCAGGGGCCGTTGCCCAAACAGTTATTGCTGGTTGGGCAACTAACATAACAGCCGTAACGCCACAATTTAACATTGCATCAGTTAATTTAAATGGCTCACTTCAGTTTGAAGTTGGAGGAGACCCAGCTATAGATGAAGTTACAGGCAACCTAACGTTTACCCTTACACCTAATACTAGTGGGTTTGCAACTTTTAACGTAGAATTAGAAGACCTGAATGATGGCTTAACATCTGGCGTCTCCACCATTAGGCTAGATGTTGAATTTGTGAATGGAGCACCTACTTTTAATGTTGATCCAGTATTATTAAACTTGGTTTATGATGAAAAGTCGGGTCCGGTAGTAATAAATGGGTGGGCTACAAGTATTTCTCCTGATCTAAACCCTGTAGGCAACGGACAAAGTTTAAACTTTGTTACCACCATTATAAGTCAATCACCTTATATCAGTTTTAATGCGCTTCCCAATGTTGACAATTTTGGCAACCTTTCTTTTGAATTAACCGACAAGGCAAACGGAACGGTTGATTTAGAAATTTATTTAGAAGATGATGGTGCTGATTCACCTCCTCCAAATGTGAATAAAAGTATTATTTTTAATGTAACAATTACCATTAACCCTATAAACGACAAACCTACGTTTCTGGGAGGAGCTAATATTATCGTAGATGAACATTACGGTGTATATAATGAATCATGGGCTACAAACACGAGTGCCGGAGCACCAGACGAAGAAGTTTCACAACAATTAACGTTTGTTCTTACTCTGAAAGAAACCAACGGAAACATCACTTTTATTGCGCCTCCCTCTATCGATGCCAATGGCAATATAAGTTTTGAAGCCACCCCCCATTATAATGGCTATGTTGTGTACGAGCTCATTTTGGAAGATAATGGCTTAAATGCTCCCGCTCCTAATATTAATACGAGTAACATTCAGGCTTTTACCATAACTGTTAACTACATAAACGACCCTCCAACCTACGATAGGGGATTAGATATAACAGTAGCTGAAAGTGATCTTATTACTACTTTTGAAAATTGGGCTACAAATATTTCACCTGGTCTTTCGCCAAATGAACAGAGCCAAGTACTCAATTTTACAGTTAATTTTGTGCAAGTTACGGGCACACTTGCCTTTTTAGTAGCACCCCAAATAACACCAGATGGAACACTTACATTTAGAACTACGGAACACACTCACGGTGAAGCGATTTTCGATATTTTCTTAACCGATGATGGCGAGTTAGTGTTGCCCCATAAAAACACGAGCGATGTAATTCAATTAATAATAACCATTACACCTGTAAACTTTCCTCCCAATGATATCCTTTTAAGTAACCAATCGTTGCTTGAACAAAAAAATCCGGGTGTTGAAATAGGTGAATTTTCTACCGCTGATTTAGACCCTGAAGATTCTCATAATTATGCACTTGTTGCAGGTGAAGGAAGTGAAGGAAATGAATTCTTTACTTTAGATGGAAACAAATTAGTTTCTTCAACCACTTTTAGTTGGGAGGAAGCTGATATATACTCGATACGGGTAAAATCTTCAGATGGAGAATTTTCGATTGAAAAGATATTCGAAATTTCCATTCTTAAATTTATTGAGGGAATAAAATTTGCAAATGCTATTACCCCAAACGGAGATGGGCAAAATGATACTTGGGAAATTGAAGACATCGATGCTTTTCCTGATGCACTAGTAAATATTTATGATAAAGCAGGCTTACCTGTTTACAGGTCCAGTGGCGGTTATACCGCTTGGGATGGCACCACTTTGAATGGAAAGCAACTTCCTATGGGTTCCTACTATTACATAATAGATTTACGAGATGGGTCTCCTATTTATCAAGGCACATTAACCATAATTTTATAGCATGCAGCCATTAGTAAAATTACATACCATACGTCTTGCATTGCTTATACTTGCTCTTCTCACTCAATCTATTTCTTGGGCTCAAATAGATTATCGTTTTACCCAGTTTTACCAAAACCCTCTACCGGTTAACCCAGCTTTTTCTGGAATAGAAGATTTTGTAGATATTAAAGTTGGATACAGAACTCAGTGGGCTGGATTTGACAATAGCCCTACTCATCTTTTTGCTTCGGCAAATATGGCTTTTAAGCTTAGTGGTGGAAACAAATACAAAAATCGTGGAGTTAGATTATATGAAGCTGAAGCCTACAGTTCTATTGAAAGAGATGATGGATTTGGCTATCGAAAGTCGAAGAGACATGGGCTGGGTTTTTATGTTATGCAAAACACCGATGGAGGCTTTAGCAATACAGCCGCCTTCTTAAACTATGCTTATCATATTAATTTAACAAATCAGCTAGTATGGTCAGTTGGGGCGGCATTTGGGTATGAATTAAACAAATTTAACCCTAGTGGAATATCTGTTTTAAACCCAGATTTGGATGCTACTTACCAAGCCTATTTAAATAGTGATAATCAAAAAAGCAGTGTTAACGTTAATTTGGGCACAGTAATTTATCACAAGCAATTTTACCTAGGTTATTCAGCCATTAGTGCTACTAAAATATTGCTTCCTGGTACAAGTACTGCCTTTAATGAATTACCTAATCCAATTACACATAATATTCAATTCGGGTTTCGCTATAGAAAATGGAGATACGGCTATTTAATTTCTCCGTATTTAATGGTTAATTTAAGAAAAGACCAACCAGTGGAAGTTATTGGTGCCCTGCGAATGCGTTATCAGGATAAATTTTGGGGTGGAGTTCAATACACTCTGCTTGGGTCTGTTGGACTTTCAGCAGGTTTTTACCTAACTCCTAATGTCGCTCTAAACTATGGGTACGAGTTTCCAACTTCTAAGATAAGCCGAGTAACTGCTGGATCTCACGAAATAATTTTAGCCTTTAAGCTTAAAAATAAAAATTACTCGAGGGCATATTTATATTAGAGCCTTCAGCTTAATTTCCGTGTACTTAAGCTTGCTCCCTCTCTTTATTACTAATTTTAGCTTTATTCCCAATTTACTGAAATAATCTCTTATTTGACCTGCTGTTAAGTCTTCCACAACAATTCCTTCAATTGCCACAATATAATCTCCATTTTTAAGACCAGCTCTAGTTGCGGGGGAGTGTTCGATAATATTTTTAATTAGAGGCTGCCCATCCTTAAAATAAATGCTAAATCCAGAAACATTAACACTATATTTTTTAGACAAGTTCGCGTTGGGCTCTAAATAAATAAGGCTTCGATGATAATCAAAAATAATGTTAAACCTTTTTAGAATTCTATTTCCAATAATACCATCTATTCCATTAAATGACAAAACTCCATTTTCAGCTTGGCTAAGAATTACAGGTACTTGAGTAAATTTATGCTCAGCAAAACCTAATCCTTTTACCTTTCCGTACATAATTTTGGCTTTTTTGCCAGAGCTACCTACTTCTGTTTTAAGCACATAATGATCTCCTACGGCATCAATCATATTAAACTTATTAACGGTAGGTGAGCTAATAATGAGCTCGGAACGGGCACCAGTGTCAACTAAAAAAAAACCCTCGAATTCCGTATCGTTATTTATAATAACGGTACTAACTATAAGTGGCAAGTTATAGGTTAAAACAATGGGCATTATAATACCATCACCCTCATAGGCATAATTACTTCGGTTATAAAACACAAGTTCAAAACTGTTATAGTCCACTTTAATAACAAATCGCGAAAGTAAATGAAAACCTATTATACCAGCAATTTCTTCTCCGGTGTCCAGTTGCTCAAAACTGTTTTCATCGCGCATCATATTAATATTATTAATTTGAGCATCCCCTACCCTTATAGAATTACCTTTTAAAATAGAAACAGTGTGGGTTCCAACAGCACCAGTATTAATCCTTTCAGACGCAGACTCTAGGCCAATACTATCAGAAAAATTCTTATTTATCAAAATTCCACCAGCTCCAGAATCGAACATGAAATTCATTTCGGTTGACCCATTAATGGATAATTTAATAATAATGTGGTCGTTATTTAAAATAAAAGGAACCCTAGCGATTTCTTGATTTTGAGCAAATACAGATAAAGTAAAAAATAATGGAATAAAGAAAACTAGAATAAAAAATCGATTCATATTAGTAGTATGGTACTGTACAAATTTAGATGTTTGTACATATGTTAAAAAACACAAAGCTAGAACTACTTTAATAAAGATGAGACTAAAATTATACCAACTACTTATTTTGTCGACAAACAACATTCTTTTACTATTGGGAATAGTTTCTATTCCACTGTTGCTTACAAATTGCTCTACTAAAAATGATTCTAATAAAGAAGATCTTGCTCTTGAGGTTAAAATTACCCCTGTTCCAGCAAAATTACTTTATAAAAGAGGTTACTTTCAGCTAGATAAAGGGACACGGATATTGATGAATTTATCTGACATAAAATCTAAAGAGATTGGAGCGTATTTTTTAAACGAACTCAAGTTAAAAACAAAATACAAGCTTAAAATTGCAGACCGGTTTACTACTTCCAAGTTAAATTCGAGTATTGAAATCATTACAGATCAATCAGGTTTAACTAAAAAAGAAGCATTTAAAATAGAGATTAAAAGAGACAAAATTAAAATTTATGCTTCAGATAATAAAGGCCTGTATCACGCAGTAAATACCGTTTTAGAATTATTAAATAAAACCTATGGTGCCAAGTGGAGAGCGCCTCGACTCATTATTGACGATTATCCAGCAACTATTTTCAGAGCATTATATATTTCATCAGACTCTTTAGAAGTTAACAAGAACCTGCTTTTAGAATTGCTCCAAAAAAATAGGATTAACCACTTAGTTATAGAAGACACTTCTAATTTTGCCCAAACTAATTATATAGCAGTAATCAACCCAGCTAATTTAAAACTAGACGAAAATAGATATATAAGTGGTAGTATAAAGGATTTTTACAGTACTAATAGCACCAAAAACGACACCTTAGTATTTGCAATTAATAATTTTCAATTACACCCCGATTCTTTGGCTCTAATTGGAGAAGCAATGTGGAGCAAACCAGATAAGCGGAATTATACTAGGTTTATGAAACGCCTGAATAACATAAATTAAGGGTGAAAGATTTACCTTTGCACAAAAAAAATATTACACATGAAAACAGCAGAGATCAAAACTGGAAAAGGCATTATGAAAGTTGAGTTTTTCGAAAAAGATGCTCCCAATACAGTTGATAACTTTACAAAACTTGCCAAAGATGGATTTTATAACGGCTTAACGTTTCATAGAGTAATTCCAAATTTTGTAATTCAAGGTGGTTGCCCAGATGGCACCGGAGCTGGTGGCCCAGGATATTCTATAAAATGCGAACTTGATGGAGACAATCAATACCATGACAAAGGGGTACTTTCTATGGCACATGCAGGAAGAGATTC
>JAKISE010000080.1 GCA_021648745.1 Cyclobacteriaceae bacterium | reverse complement strand
TGGATGGCATTGGAATAGCCGCTAACCAAAATTTTGTAAATACACTTGGGTACGATACCGAGAGCGAACTCTTAGGCAAACACCACCGTGAGTTTGTTGATTCCAAGGAGTCTAAAACTCCTGAGTACAAACAGTTTTGGGCTGACCTTAATACCGGAAAAACCATTAAAGGCGAATTTAAGAGAATTAGAAAAGACGGCACAGTAGCCTGGATAAACGAATCGTTTACACCTGTTAGAGACAGTGACGGAAACTTGTTTAAAGTAATAAAAATTGCCAATGACATTACAGATGTGAAAGACACAGTTAACGAAATAAACAGAGTTGTTGCGTTGGCAAGTAACGAAGGTGATCTTACCGCTAGGTTAGATACCTCTAAAGCAGAAGGTGATTATAAACTCATGAGTGAGTCAATCAATCAATTACTTGAAGCCATTGTAGAGCCACTTAACGAGATAAAAAATATATCTGGAGTGGTTGCAGCCTCATCAGAAGAAATGACCACCAAAGGTGAGCAAATGAAAGCCAGTACCGGAGAAATGTCTTCGGCTGTTCAGGAAATGGCAGAAGGAGCACAAGACCAGGCACAGCAGATTGATGAAACCTCTAAACTTATAGAAGACATTTTGAAATCTGCTCAGGAAATGGCTCAAAAAGCGCAAATCATTAACAAAACTGCCGAAGAAGGAAAAAACAGTTCGAAAGAAGGAGTAGTTACAATGGGCTCGGTAGTAGAAAGTATGGGAGAAATACTAAAATCAGCAGAGGTAACTTCCAATTCTATTGATGTGCTGGCTCAACGTTCAGAAGAAATAGCCAGAACATTAAATGTAATTACAGACATTGCTTCTCAAACCAATTTGCTAGCTCTTAATGCTGCCATAGAAGCAGCCAGAGCAGGAGATGCAGGAAGAGGCTTTGCAGTAGTGGCCGAAGAAATAAGAAAACTTGCCGAGGATTCCAGAAATAGTGCACAAGGGATTGAAAAAGTAATTACCGAAGTGCAAAAAGATGTAAATTCAGCCAGTAAGGCCATACAGGAAATGGAGGTAAGTGTAAAAACCGGAAACAAAGCTTCTAAAGATGCAGAAGAAGCTTTCCGTACAATTGATGCCTCCAGTGGGCAAACATTTGCACTTTCAGGTGAAATAATGGCTTCCACAGAAATGCAGGAAGGATCTGTTAATGATACAGTTAAAAACATTGAGAAAATTGTTGTGGTATCGGAAGAAACCGCCTCAGGCACAGAACAACTGGCCGCATCTTCAAAAGATCTTAGCGAAGGAATGGACGAAGTATCAGCAACTAGCAGAGACCTGGCAGATGTAGCAAATCAGTTATTGGAAAGCGTTGGTAAATTTAAGTTGGAAAAGTAAAACTCAAACGCTAAAATAATGACAAAAGAAATAAAGGGAACAAAAGAAATTACACTTGAAGAAATAAAACAAGAGGTTTCTTTTGCGCAACAGGAGAAAATAAAAAGCAGCGAAAGGTTACAACTAATTGTTTTTAAACTGGCCGGTGAGGAATATGCCTTACCTATTGATGATATAAAAGAAGTAGTAATAACCCCCGGAATAGCAAAAATACCTCAAACACCAGATTATATAAAAGGAGTAGCCAATATCAGAGGTAATATTATCGCCATTATGGATATGGAGGAAAGGCTAAAACTTATGAAAGAAGAAAGAGAAATTACAGGCTCCTATACTCTGGTAATCGCTAGTGAGAAGTTTAAGCTAGGAATTTTAGTAAAAGAAGTACCTAATACACTTAACACCTTTTCTTCTGAAATTGATACCACTTCTAACATTATGCAATTTTCTACTTTAGAAAAGGAGTGTATCAAAGGCGTGGTTAAAGTAAACTCCCGCCTGATTATTCTAGTGGATATTTTTAAATTAATAGAAAATGAAGATTTAAACAACATAACAACTATTTAGACTATGGCACAAAAAATTTTAATAATTGAAGACTCAATGTACATGAGAACACTATTGAGTGATGCCCTTACATCAGCCGGATATGAGGTTGTTGGCCAGGCAGCAAACGGAGAAGCGGGTATAGATATGGCTCTAGAGTTAGAGCCTGACCTTATCACATTAGACAATATACTTCCTGATATGATTGGCTTGGACATTCTCAAAGTAATTAAAGAAGAAGAGCACCTAAAATCAAAAGTTATTATGATAAGTGCTGTTGGGCAGGAATCGGTTATACAACAGGGACTGGCGCTGGGTGCACTAGACTATATTCTAAAACCCTTTACTTCCGATCAGGTAATAACTGCTGTTAAAAAAGCATTTGCCTAACTTAAGATACACATGGCAATAAATGTTTTAGTAGTTGATGACTCAGCCGTTATGCGGCTACTCGTATCCGATATTTTGCAGCATAGTGCCAGCCTTAAAGTGGTTGATACAGCCTCTAATGGTAAAGAGGCTGTAAGAAAAACCCTCGAGCTAAGCCCTGATGTGGTAGTAATGGATATGATTATGGGCCAATACGATGGTTTGTATGGGGTAACCCAAATAATGAAGCAAAAACCTACACCTGTCTTGCTCCTGAGTTCGTTAGGCAATACAGACCTAAGCCCAATAATAGAAGCTTTGCATGCAGGTGCCTTTGATTACATAAACAAGCCTGCTAAAAACAATACCAAAATAAGGGATATTGAACAGAAACTGATACGTAAAGTAATACTGGCCTCAAAAGCCGACCTTACCAAGTTGGGGCATACCCAAATTAGTGCAAACACCCACCACCATACATTTTCTGACAACCTCCCATACGATGTTGTTGTTGTCGGTTCATCCACAGGAGGCCCTTCTGCTATTGAAACTGTCATTTCTAAACTGCCAGGTAATTTAGCTATACCTGTACTTATAGCACAGCACATGCCCGAAAATTTTATTCCTTCATTTGTACAGCGGCTCAATAAAATAAGTCCTCTGGAAGTTGTAATGGGAAAAAAAGGCATGAAAGTATCCCCCGGCTTAGTAATCATTGCTCCAGGTAACAGAAATATGATTGTAAGGAAAAATGAAATTGGTGAGACTGTGATAAGTTTTACTTTTAAAAATTTTAAAGAGTTTAACCACCCTTCTATTGATGCCCTAATGGAGTCAGTTGCAGATGTTTATGGTAAAAAAACTATTGGCATTATACTTACCGGAATGGGTAAAGACGGTACCCTCGGGGTAAAATCAATAAAGGAAACAGGGGGCTTTACCATTGCACAGGATGAAAAAACTTCTGTGGTTTTTGGAATGCCAAAAGAAGCCATTAAAAGTGGTAAAATAGATAGCGTTGTTCCTATACAAGAGGTAGGAAATTTTGTAGTAAGTTGTTTGTCATAAACTATTATGAGTAGAGAAGAAGAATATAAAGAGATGTTTTATGCAGAGGCTTTTGAGCACCAGGAAGAGCTGAACACCCTTTTTACTGCATTAGAAAAAAAACCTGAGGATAAGATAGTTATAGATACCATTTTTAGGGTTACGCATACATTAAAAGGGAATGCTATGGGGCTTGGCTTTGTACAAATAGCCGAACTGGGTCATGTAATGGAAGATATTTTTAGTGAAGTAAAATCTGGCAATATAGAACTTACAAAAGACCTTTTTACCAACCTTTTTAAGGCATGCGATAAAATGGGAGATCTTATTGATGCGCTTAAAACAGGAAAACGGGTTAGTTATAAGGGTATTAGAACCAAACTTAATGTATATCTTAAAACTGTAAAGGGAGACACGGTTGATATTAATAGTGAGGGAACACCACCAATTGACAGCCAGGAAGCTTTAACATATAATAGTGATGAAGCTGTTCGACCCAAAAATGTAAGTGCTAAAACTGAAGAAACTGAAACAAGAACAGAAATTAAAGAAGATGAAGAAGACCTTGTTGACATCGAGCCTGAAAATGTTCCTGAATCTAAAATTGCGTTCTCCGATCAGGTACAAGTACCAGTAAAAAAACTAGACAGCCTGCTTAATCTTGTTGGCGAACTTATTATAGAAAAAGATACCCTTACCGCTAAAAGCATAGAAAAGGGGTCAAGAGGTGGAGAGTACTCACGGCTTCACAGGATTACATCTGACCTACAGTATGGAGTAATGGATGTAAGGCTGGTTCAAATAGGCTTTATGTTTAATAAATTCCATAGAATTATAAGAGATGTAGCCAGTATTGAAAACAAAAAGGTAAACCTTAAACTGGAAGGAACTGAAAACGAAATTGATCGGAACATCCTTAAAATAATGAGCGACTCGCTCGTACATCTGGTGCGAAACTCCGTAAGCCATGGTATTGAATTACCCGAAGAAAGGGTAGCAAAAGGAAAGCCCGAAGAAGGTGTTATAACACTCTCTGCCTTCAATGAAAAAGATACAGTTATCATTAAGGTAAACGATGATGGCAATGGCATAAACCATGAAACAATACTGGCGAAAGCCATAGAAAAAGGAATGGTTTCAACTGCTTTTGCAGCACAAATGAGTAAAGATGATATTTTGATGCTCATTTTTGAGCCCGGTTTTTCCAATGCCGAAAAAATAACCGAAGTATCCGGCCGGGGTGTTGGCATGGATGTAGTTAAACGTGCCACCGAATCTATTGGAGGCAAAATTTATGTAAGCACAGAAATTGGTAAAGGAACCACAGTTTCACTCTCGCTACCTTCGTCTATGGCTGTAAAAGGTGCATTACTTTTCGAAATGGCCAACCAAGAATTTGCCATTCCCCTCTCCTACACCGAAGCCGTTATTTCTCTTAAGAAAAAAGATATTCATAAAATTAATAGAGGGTTAATGGCTAAGTATTTAAACAAAACCATTTCTATCGTTTTTATAAATGACCTTTTTAAATTAGATAGAATACACCAGATAAGCGAAAACGGGCATTTGCACGAGAGTTTTAACAAAATAAAGGATAAAGAACATAAAATGGATGTACTAATTGTATCGTATAACGACAAGTACATTGGTTTTGTGGTTGATAAGCTACTCCAGCAAAAAGAAATAGTTGAAAAAACGTTATCAAGCCCTCTTGATAATGTAGAGCTTTTTAGCGGGGCTACCATATTAGGTAATGGCAACGTGTGTATGGTACTCGATATATCCTCCATACTAAGAAAGCTTTTTAAAGAAAATATTAATGCATAACAATATGAACAACATTTTTAATAATCTAGAGCTAGATTTGGCCACAGAAATAATTAACATTGGGCTTGCCAAAGCAGCGGACTCTCTCTCGTTTTTTACACAAGAAAAAGTACTCATTCGCAGTAAAGACCTGGTAATTAGTAACTCGTACGATAAAGAACTTTTCACCAAATCATCTGCTCAGGTAACCATACTATCTACGCAAATACGGGGTGAAATGAATGGGTATTGTTATTTAATTTTTAATCAGCAAGAAGTTGAACAATTAGAACAAATAAGTTTTCCTGCAAGTATTATTGATAAACCCAATCAATTAGCAGAAATGAGTAAAGCAATGCTAATGGAAGCAGATAACATAATAACTGCTGCAGTGGTTACACAGTTTTCTAATTTATTTAAAATAGATATGCACGGGTATGTGCCAGAGTTTTTTAGAGGAAACAAGAAGGAAGTTGATTCCTATATTCGTGAACACATTATTGAAGGAAATTATATTTTACATTTTAATACGGCATTGTTTTCAGGAGAAAGAAAAATATCTCCCGAATTTTTATGGTGCCTAGACGAAACGTTTGTCAAGGCTGTAAAGAAGTTTGTGAAAGAAGATGTGAATATGATAAAACTGCAAGAGGAAATTTAACAAAATGGCTATAAAATTATATGAAGAAATTTCTGATGAAGAGCTAAGATCTCTTACAGGTGCTATAAAATCAAGGTATGACATTGACTTTACAAATTATGAAACAAAATCACTCAAGAGAGGTTTTGCCAGATTAATTGGAAAAAATGGAATGGAAACCCTGCTTGACTTATGGGGTAAAGTGTTACGCGATAGAGAGTTTCTTATCGGGTGTATTGATGACCTCACAGTTAACCTCACCGAGCTTTTTCGTAACCCCGATTTTTGGGTAAAACTTCACGATGAAGTACTGGAAGATCTGAAATCTAAGTATCGTACCGTTAATATGTGGCATGCTGGTTGTTCTACTGGAGAAGAAGTGTACTCGATGGCTGTGGTATTGGAAGATAAAGGCATGCTTTACCGAACCAAAACATGGGCTACCGACCTAAGTTCAACAGCACTTGCCAAAGCCATACAAGCAGAATACCCTGCCACACTTGTTAGCAAATACGAAAAAGGACTACTTAAATACCTTCCTCATAAAAAAATGGATGATATGTTTAAGTTTGAAAAGAACCATATAAAGGTTAAAGACAAGTATAAAAAACATATTGACTTCCATCAGCACAATCTGGTGCAAGACAAAGTAGATAGAAAATTTCATATTGTTTTTTGCCGTAACGTAATGATTTATTTTGACGAACAACTAAAAATGCGAGTGCTTAAATTAATTTACGATTCGCTAGAGGACAATGGGTATCTAATTTTGGGGTATTACGATATGTTTTCAGACGAAAGTAAAAAGTTATTTAAAATTTATGATGCTAAAACACGCATCTATCAAAAAATTGGTTAGGTTTACTCAGGTTGATGTCCTAAAAGAGGGGTGTCAACCTTAGTTTTATTTGCAATGTACCAAGCTAAAGCTTTAGATAAAATAGCTAGAGTTTATTATAAATTACTTATACAGCTCAAAAATTCTTCTGCAACTCTTTTGTAATCAAAAGAGCCATTACTACTTGGCGAATATGCCAGCACACTTTTACCATGCGATGGAGCTTCGGCTGTTTTTACATTCATGCGAATGTGATTCTCAAATATGTACACATTAAAACTATTCATAATAACCTTCTTAATTTCTGTAGTTAATAGCCGCCTGGAATCTACCATTACAGGCAGTACACAAGTAAAATCGAACTTATGATTATTATCTTCTAGTAACAGAGTCATTGCACTATTTACCTGGTTCAATGCTTCTAAACTAAGAACATCCAATAAAACAGGTAAAAGAACAGCATCAGAAGCTAATAGTGCGTTTACTACTGTATTGTTCATTGCAGGTGGGCAATCAATTAAAACAAAATCGTAACCCGAAAAACACGTAGCTAATTCATCACGCAATGAAGTAGGAGACAAGAATTCATAATCTACCAAAAACTGAGGAGAAGTATAGTTTGGTAAAATATTAAGTCCCTCTTCGGTTAAGATTATGTTATCCTCAGATAAGTTAACGGCATCAACATCTGTTTTTTGTATTCCTAACGAGTACGTCATATTTGCCTGAGGATCTAGATCAACTAACAACACATCGTAGCCAATATCTTTTAATACTCTTCCTAGGTTGATAGTTGTAGTGGTTTTTCCTGTACCACCTTTATGATTATAGATTGATAAAACCATTTATTAACTTGAAATTAATGTGACAAACAATATTTATAGCTGTTTACTTTAAATGTAGATTAATGCATAAAGATTTTTCCGTTGCAAATTTAATACTTAAATCTGAGCCAACTTTAAAGTAAACAACATACGTATTCCATCGTTATTTTACTTGTTCTTGGAGCCTTAATGGCTTCAATGCAATCTGGCAGTATTCTTAAAGTAAATATAACTCAAAGTTGCAGATTGTTAATCATTTAGTGCATAGAAGTATTTATCATTGCTATTTACTGAATCAAATCACATGAAGAAGCTAGCATTATTCACCCTTGTAAGCATATTATTATCCCTAAACGCTTTATCTCAAGATTTTGGCATTTCTGCCTCCTTTTTTTTACCTAAAAATGGCTACTTTTCTGCACCTATTAGTCCGCTATCCATTCGAGGTGTATCATTGGCAAGTGCTGGTATTTTTAGCATTGACATTGGGGGTTCGCTATATCGTATGAGTGGTATGAGCATTACAACAAATGAGCCTATTGATACCCGAAAGCCAATGGTAGGTCCTTTTTTTAATGTAATGGTGCCGCTAGAAGCTGTAATAAGTTTAGGAAGCAAAAACACAGTATTTCTTATTAAGGGGGGAGGATTTGCCTTCTATAATTTTGGCACCAAACTAAATTATGGCAACATTGATAGAGCTATGCTCAACTACCTCGATCTTGAGATTGCTAATTCAGATTTTACATTTACCAATAATATTGGATTTGGCTATGAATTTGGTCTAGAACTGATTCAATACTTAAACAGGCAATTTGGAATTACATTAGGTGCAAACTATTATGTGGGTGGTGCTAAACTTAATTTACAAGGTACCGTTAAAGGAGTGGATGCAAATAGTTTAGTTTCTTCTACTAGTGTTGATTTGAGTGATGCTAAGTTAGATTATACAGGACTCGAAATTTCTATAGGGCTCATATTTAGTTCAGGAAGAAGAAGGTAAACGAGTGGAAATATGTAAGATGAACAAATTAAATTATTTTTTATTGCTGACAGCAGGCTTAATCATTAGCTGCACAACTAATAATAAATCAAATCAAGAAACGATTGATGACATTGCTGAAGCCTATGTAAAGCTATGCTTAGAAGTAGGTAAGTACGATAATTCATTTGTTGATGCTTATTATGGCCCTGAAAAATGGAAACCATCGAGCCAAGTAAGCGATTTGTTACCTTATCAAGAATTAAAGTGGCAAGTCAATAATTTGGCACATAGAATGGAGTTGATAGACCCCACTACCTGCGATCCTGCAATGAAATTGCGTAGAAATTTTTTATCAAAACAATTAAATGCGGTTTCTACAAGGCTTGATATACTTTCTGGAAAGCGATTGCCTTTTGATTTTGAAGCTCAAAACTTATATGATATAACCCCAACGCATTTATCATACGCTCATTTTGAAAGCTTGATACTTTCCCTAGAAGAACTTGTACCTGGCAAAGGAGAGCTGATAGATCGTTATTTGGCCTATAGCGAACAATTTATTATCCCTTTTGATAAACTTGAGATTGTGTTTACTACCGCTATTACTGAAGCAAAGCAAAGGGTTTCTAAACAAATAGAACTTCCTGAAAACGAGAACTTCGAACTGACTTATGTTACCGAAAAGCCTTGGAGTGGCTATAATTGGTACCAAGGAAATTATAAAAGTCTAATACAAATCAACACAGATTTGCCCATTTATATTGAAAGAGCCATTGACTTGGCTTGTCATGAAGGCTACCCCGGTCACCATGTGTATAATGTAATGCTAGAGAAA
This sequence comes from Cyclobacteriaceae bacterium, assembly GCA_021648745.1. Lineage (GTDB taxonomy): Bacteria > Bacteroidota > Bacteroidia > Cytophagales > Cyclobacteriaceae > JAKISE01. Next base: position 6,090 of record JAKISE010000080.1, on the reverse strand, counting down.
AACCTTGTTAACAAAAAAGGGTATATAGAAATGACCATCTACCCTCTTTTCAGCCCTCAATCGTTTATAGCGGAGGGCAGTGCTAATTACGGCATTGAAATGGCGTTTCCTGAAGATGAACGACTGGTCTATGAAAAAAAAGTGCTATTTCCTTTAGCAGGAATTGATTCAAGTATGGCTGATAGCTATTACAAAATTCAAAAAATTAGAAAGCAGTTAAATTTTGTAGAAATTAATATAGCTAAAGACTATTTGGAAGGAACCCTTTTGAAAGAAGATGCAACTAAATTGATTCAAAAATACCTGCTATATTCGGAAGAACGCGCAACACAAAGACTCAAATTCTATACCTCGTACAGAAGTTATGTACTTAACTACTCCTTAGGAGAACAGATGATTAAAGAATTTGTTGAAGAATTTGGAGATGGCTCTCAAAAACGATGGGAAGCCTTTCATCAGATTTTAAGTTCTCCTAGAACGGCTTCAACTTTATAAATCTCGACTTACTCATTCGCTGTTTTTTTTGTACTTTCTATTGAGTTTAAAGTCTTCTATCCAATTCATAAGTTTTTTAAGCCAATCGAAGTAAAGACTAATTATTAAAAATAGGGTCATAAGAATAATTACAAGTATATTAACAAAAAGGGTGTCGATTTTTTTGTGTCCTATTATTTTTTCAGGTGCATAAAACTCACTGGCTATTTCAACAAAATTCGATTCATCAGGCCGGTAGTATATAGGGTATATTTTTTGGATAAGTTCACCCTTTCCTTCAACAATTCTTGTAGTTGCTCCTTTTCCTTGAAGCATGTCACTGAGCGACTTGTTAAAGTTTCTAGTTCTTAGAAACTGTTGAAGCTCCAACCCACTGGGTGTATCTGTCAATAGAAATTTAATACTATCAATTTTGCGGTTCCAACGTTGGTGCTTGTTATGGTAGAATTTCTTTAATGTTGATAAAAATATTTCCGTTTCATTATATATTTCTCTATCAAATTTAGACAGTTCAATAGAATTTATATTACTAAAATTTTCAGCTCCTACAAGCTTTAACTGCCTATCAATCTCATATTTTAATATGTCTAAATGTCTTTTTACAATTTTTATTGAGTCAGGGTTTTCTACTAGTACATCAAACTTATTACCTATTTCTGAAAGGTGGGTTTCTAATGTGGGTACATAATAGGTGGCATAATAATCAGCAAGAGCAATTTCTCTATCATAGGCGTAAAATTGCCTAGCAAAAGCGTTATGCTTAAACTGCTCTACCACAAGCGCTTCAAAAGCCCATCTCGAAGCCATTAAATTGCCTACCGCTGGCACTTTATCTAAATTGCTAAGCTGTGGGTTAAATTTATCGAAGCTTATAATTACACCGCTTAGAACCAATTGAGGGATAACCAATAAAGGAATAAGAATGTAAACTGTAACAGCTGATTTAAATGCTGATGAGATGTTTAATCCTAATAAGTTGGCAAACCCAGCGGTGAAAAACATTATAGCCCACATAGAAATAGTCATGCCGTTTACTCCTAATATAAGATTGCCAATAATTACAAAGCTTAGGGTTTGAATAGCCGAAATCGAAAACTGAACTCCAATTTTTGAGGCTAGATAACTCGCCCTACTCAGATGCAAGAACGACTCTCTTTGAAGCATCTTTCTATCCTTTATAAGCTCTTCTGCACTTAAAGTAAGCCCAATGAATAGCGCAATAATAACTGTCATAAAAAAGTAAACAGGTATGTTGTCATTATTCATAAATAAATAAGTGGAGTCTCCGTTTAACTTTTCATAATACCTAATTAGCATTCCTAAGAAAATAGCAAGTACAGGTGCTTCTAAAAATGTAATAAACAAATATTGTTTATTAGCAAGCTTGGTTCGAATGTCTCTAATCCCAAAAATTTTCAATTGCTGAAAGCGCCCAGGGTTTTTTTGACTTATTTCAATGGGTTCATTAGACCGTTCAACCGTAGGAATGGTAATTTTATTTCGAAAATACTCGTGCCATTTAGCCGCAGAAATTCTCCGATTTTCAGTAAATCGACCATATTCGTTAACTACTTTATTCTCCAAAATATTAAAGATCTGCTCCGACTTTATATTGCCACATTCCATACAAGCACCTTGGTCTTTATTAACCATATTTACTATGGTTTTAAAGTACACTAAGGCCTCTACCGGGTTGCCATAATACACCTGATACCCACCAACATCTAATATAATTAGCTGGTCAAACATTTTAAATATGTCAGAAGATGGCTGATGAATAACCACAAAAATTAACTTGCCCTGTAACGATAACTCTTTGAGCAAATCCATAATATTAATCGAGTCATTGGAAGACAAGCCCGAAGTTGGTTCATCTACAAATAGAACACTTGGTTTTCGAAGTAACTCTAACCCAATGTTCAGTCGTTTACGCTGACCACCACTAATCGTTTTTTCCAAAGTAGAGCCTACGAGCAAATCCTTAGTTTCTGATAACCCTAAGCTCTTTAGGGTACTTTGAACTAATTTATGTGTTTCATCAATGGTGTGATTGCCAAATGTTAAACGAGCCGCGTAATATAGATTTTGATACACCGAGAGTTCTTCTATTAAGAAGTCGTCCTGAGGTACTAAGCCAATAACGCCAGTTAAACTCTCAGAGTCGTTATATAAGTCCTTTCCATTAAGTAGTACTGTGCCTTGTGTTGGCTTTGAGGTTCCATCAAGAATGCTCAATAGGGTTGATTTACCAGAGCCTGAGGCCCCCATAATACCAACTAGCTTACCCCCTTCTTCCGATATATTTATATTTTGCAGCCCAATAACACCTGATTTAAACTCATGGTAGATATTTTGAGCCTCAAACGAAATATTAATTACGGTTTCTTCTTTGATAAATTTTGAAACAACATCACTGTAATAAATAGAGTTAATTTTATTACCCCTAATAATGCTACCTGTAGGAAATACATATATTTTACGACTTCTAAAATGATTCCCGTTTAGTGTTAAGTTAGAAATACCTAAATATTTAATAAAATAGGCGCCAGCGTCAGCAATTCGCAACACCACAATCATACCTGTTAAGCTTCTAGAAACAATATGAGCTGATTTTTGTTTATGCTTAGTAGAGCCTTCGTCAACAATTAGAATTTCTTTATAGTCGAGGTCTTCCGTGTCTTGACCCGTTAAAAACATCTTTATTAGGTCTGTTTCTTGCTGGCTAATATGAATCGCCTCACTAATATAAAATATAAGATTACTTTGGCGCTCCGATATTTCATCATCTTGGAGCATTAATTCAATAAGCTTTAAAAGCAAAACCAGTTTTTGTTGCTTGGTAAGGCTTTCGTTAATTACCTTACAGATATCAAGTACCTTTGCCCAATCAGCTATGTATTCAGCTGTTTCAGAGTCTGTATTGTCAAGGTCGTGGTGGTTTGAAATTTCAGTGACTTCTTTATCAAAAATTTCTATGAAATAAGAAATGCTATCATGAGAAACATGAATTAGAAGAAACTCTCTTAAATTATTGCGTTCATCTTCTGTAATCCGCTCTTTTGCAACAATGGCAAAAAGGCGAACTATCAACATTAATAGCTCTTCATTCATTTAGTGCTAAAGTCAAAAGCTGTTAGGCTTTGGTGGGTATCCTAATTTATGCGTCTGTCAAACTTACGACATCTGCTAAAATAAGTAAGCCTTCCTCTAAATACACGTCCTTTAGTTTCAATTTTTCTTCAGAAGTAGAACTGGTTATACCTTCTTTCGAATAATTAATAGATTCAAGCTCTCCGGCAGTTGGTTTTAGTTTTTCCTCCTCCTCTATTTCTTTTCTCCTCTGAGCTTCGTTCAAGCTAATTTTTTTAATATTTCTACGCTCCTTCAGTCTATCTAAATCAGCTATCAATTCTTTTAAATCACTATCTGTTTTGGCTCTTCGTAAAAACTCTTGATTAAGTTCAGCTAAAAATTCGTCTGTAATGGTATTATCTAAATTGTAATTTGCAGAAGGAATTTTATCCCATTTTAATGCACTTGGGTAAGAGGCTTCACCTACTTCGCTATGATCAAAAGCCGAAGGGAGCTTAACATCTGGAGTTACCCCTAAATTTTGGGTACTTCCTCCATTAATTCGGTAGAACTTGGCTGTTGTTAATTTTAATTGACCTAATTTCTCTTTTTCCTCAGGAATATATTGTTGTAAACCAATTAAGCTTTGGACGGTACCTTTCCCAAACGATTGCTCACCAATGATTACTCCTCTTTTATAGTCTTGAATAGCTGCTGCAAATATTTCAGATGCAGAGGCGCTTAGTCTACTTGTAAGAACCGTTAAAGGGCCATTATAAAGCACACGGTTACTTTTGTCGTCTTCTTGGTGAATTCTATTGCTATAATCCTTTACCTGTACTACCGGACCATAATCCACGAACAAACCAGTAAGCTCTACCGCTTCATCTAATGCTCCACCACCGTTTCGCCTAAGGTCAATTAATAATCCGTCAACTTCCTTTTTATCCAAATCTGCAATAAGCTTTTCCACGTCTCGTGTTGTGCTATTAAATTCTTCATCACCGCTCTGCGCATTTTTAAAATCCTTGTAAAAGGAAGGTATATTTATAACCCCTAAGCGGTAAGGTTTCCCATCTTTAACAAACTCATACACCTTGCTTTCTGCACGGGCATCTTCTAAATTTATTTTATCTCTCACAATCTCCACTATCTGAGGTTTGGAAGACACTCCGCTTTCTGCTTTAAGAACACTTAGCCGAACTAATGTGCCTTTTTTTCCTCTTATTAGCTGAACAACATCATCATTTCTCCACCCTACTACATCTACCATTTCGCCTTCTTCGCCTTGGGCAACACCTACAATTTTATCATTATCATGCAGCTCATCACCTTTAAACGCTGGCCCACCTGGCACAATGGAATATACAACTGTATAGTCCCCATCTTTGCTTAGTCGAGCACCAATCCCTTCTAAAGATTTGCTCATTTCAATGTCAAAATTCTCAGCGGTTATAGGGTTAAAATAACTTGTATGAGGATCAAGTGACTCCATATAGCTATTCATAAAAATTTGATAAACATCTGCGCTATTATATTGTTGAATGCTCGTTTGGTACCTTGTATATCTTTTCTTTAAAGCTTCTTTTGCTTCGGGTACTGTCTTGTCGTTTAATATAGAGCTCAATAATTCGCTTTTTATATACTTTCTCCAAAGTTCATTCTGTTCATCTGTAGTTGTACAGAAGAGAACGTCATCTCTTTCTAAATTAAAATATTCGTCTTTCGTAAAATCAAAATCTTGGGCTAGTAGATGATTTACGTAAGCAATGCGTTGATAATAGCGCTCTTTAAATACCGCAAAAATTTGATATGGCACGCCAATATTACCAGCTTTTAACATGTCATCAATTTCAAACTTGTAAGTATCAAACGAGGCAATATCAGAAGCTAAAAAGTATAATTTAGTATTGTCAAGTTTTTCTAAATAGTTATTATAGATCACATTAGATAGCGAATCATTCAACGGAACTTTCTTATAATGAAACCTTTTAAGTAGTTCAGTTATCAGAACCGTTTCGTTTACATTTTTTGGCTCAGGGTATAATACTTTAATAGTATCGTTAATCTGGTACTTGAGCTCAAATACCGGCATCTCATTCACCTTATCAAAACTAACTTCCTTACTAACGGGGAGTAGTGCAAAGCTTGCTAAAGCGAGTACAATCGGTATTATTATTAATAATCTTTTCTTCATCTTTTCACTAATTCTCACGATCGAATTATTATCTTAAATTAATATATCAGTCAACAAAAATAACGGATTATAGCCACAGTAAGTTTATGAAAGAGCCCCTTTATTACATGAGTGGCTAAGCTAGAGTTTTCGAGAACAAGGTCTTCTAAAATTTTAATTCAGACGAATCAGTTCCATCAAAATCAAAATTTTCGAGAAAATCGCCTGCTTGTTTTGTGCTCTGAAAGAAGAATTCCTTTTTATCCCCTTTGGTAGAGATTATTTCCACCATAATTGACTTCACTTTTCGTTGTCCTTTTAAAACGTAGTCGCTTGGTAGTTTATAA
>JAKISE010000079.1 GCA_021648745.1 Cyclobacteriaceae bacterium | reverse complement strand
ATACCCTGAAGTGCTCAAGTAAATCAGAGGGCAATAACAAGGTGCTTAAATCGATAGTGGACATGAAATTTTTGAAGCAAATCTAACCCCTTTTTATACCTTACTCCCCGTAATTTTAACTTGACCCAATAAAACTTACCTATTCCATATATTAGAAAGGGTTAGTAATAACGCCAACCCTTTCTAATTTTATGTTTTTTTACTCTGATAAGTTAGTGTCGTATGTTTGTTATTTATCCCACCAAACAGCAACAAAAAGTGTGTTATCTCCTGCAGCTGCAAGGCTTTCTCCATTAGTACCATCCTCGGTAACGGGGTATAGCATTCTCAAAGGAATGGAAGATTCAAAAGCACCTGATCCAGGAGATAATACTGGAAAATCTAATCTTCTCCATTCTGCATAAGCCTCAACACCATTCGTATATAAAGCTACCCATTTTTGCTCAGCTATAGATTCTAATTCTGTTGCTAAACTACTGGTGTTATATGCAACACCAGGCTCTGCAAGATATGTTGCAATATCCGCTGGATCAACCCCCCACTGGTTCATCGAGGCAGTAATGGCTGCATTATAAGCATCTTGAGCACTACCTGTAACCCATCCTCTTGCTATAGCCTCGGCTCTAAAAAATTCAATTTCCGCTATGCTAATTAAATAGGCTGGAGCTGTTGGGTCATTTTCAATACTTTCATGTATATCTGAGGTACTGTTTTTAAGTGCAAATGCCCCTCCATCATTTAGACCGTAAGGCATTCCAATAATGTCGGTGCCACCTGGAGCCGGATCGGCATACCTAACAAGCCTTGGGTCATTATTAGCTTTCATTTGATTAACAAGTATTTCAGAAATACGAAAATCATCTCTAGTACTTATTATTCTATCTTGATAGAACGGGTTTGCTAAATCCTGATTTGCACCATCAAAAACAAACATAACATCACCTGAAGGCAAGGAGGCTCCAAGTGCAGCACTCACCGTACTTTGCGCCAAAGTGCTATTAGCTTCTGAAATTCTCATCCCCATTCTTAATAATAATGCATTTCCAAAGTTCTTCCAGGCTGCCATATTACCATCAAAAAGAATATCTCCAGAGGTAAAACCATCAGCAGAAACATTAATAGCATTTACCGCATCAGTAACCGTAGTAATCATTCCAGCATATATATCAGCTTGGCTATCGTATGTAGGAGCTGGATACTCCGAAGGCTTAAAAGCTTGAGAGTAAGGGACGTTTCCCCACAAATCAGTAACCATTTGAAAACTGAATGATAGAAAAATATCTATTATCGCTAATTTATTAGCTTTGATATCTGCAGGTATAGTCTCATCTATTTCTATTAGGTGTCTCGCTGCAATTAAATCATACATACCTCCCTGGGGGGCAGAAGTTACATCCCAACCAGCGTATAAATTACCCCACCTAAAATCAAAATTGGCTTGCGCAAAACTATAATTTTGCTCCTCCGTATATTCATTTTGAGCCATGTGTTGAACCATTAGTTCACCAAATTCAAAATTTAAATCTCTATCCCAGTAAGAATACGTTAAATTAAACAGAGCATTTGTTAGTAAATTTTCTGGTGGAACCGCTACAGGAGAATTTGGATCTATATTTATGTCGTCAAAATCTCTTTCACACGAGGAGAAGAACACTAAGAATACAACTATTCCAATAAGTTTATATTTGTTAAATAATTTCATGATTTCTATTTATAAATGATTATAATTTAAATCCAATATTAAATCCCCAAGACCTTGTGGAAGGCACCTGCGCATTTTCTAGTCCTTGTCTGTTACCCGTTCCTGTAACACCCTGAGGGTCTAAGTACGGAAGATTGCTACTTAGTATAGCTAAATTCCTCCCAAAGAAAGATACTCTAAGGTCTCTGATGGGCCAATTTTCTATGAGCTTGTTAGGCAGAGCATAAGCCAATGAAGCTTCTCTTAATTTTATAAAACTAGCATCATATACATTAGGGCTTGCTACACGCCAATACCCTTGAAAGTACTCTTGCGCAGGTATCCTTTTTGTGTTTGCAGAGCCATCATCATACACACCCTCAAATAAATAGCCTTCTGCTCGTATATCAACTCCACCCTGAGTTACTGTTTCCGGAGTCATTCCAGAGTAGTTCGCCCATTGTAAAGAAGTGGAATGAATAATTCCTCCTCCCTGAAAATCAAAAAGTGCGCTTAACGAAATACCTTTCCAGGAAAATGTGTTTCTTACACCTCCTGTAAAATCTGCTATAGCTGAACCAAGATATGTTCTGTCAGCTGCAGCTATTGGGTAGCCATCTTCATCTACAAGGGGTTGCCCATTTGCATGTCTTTCCCAATCTTGCCCATAAAGACCCATATAAGATTCGCCTTTTACAATCCTCAAATCTGCAGCCCAAGTACCTCCCATAGTAATTTCATCAATCCCATCAGCTAAAGAAACAACTTCATTATTATATGTAGCCATATTAAGTCCAACATTCCATTGGAAGCCGCTCAAATCCAAAACAAGTGCATCAACCATCAGTTCAATGCCGCTGTTTCGCATTGCCCCTGCATTTACCCACTTAGCACTATATCCTGTTGTAGCAGAAGAAGCTACCGACATAATTTGATCATCAGTAGTTCGATCATAATATGTAAAATCAAATCCTAGTCTATTATCTAAGAATCTAGCCTCTATCCCAAATTCTATTTCAGTTGTTAACTCATTTACTAAGTCAGGGTTATTTCTTGTATCCGGAACAGAATAGCGAGAACTTGTACCAAAGTTTGGTGTAATTGGAGTAAATACATCGTCTAATTGATAAGGGCCTGAATCGTTACCTGCCTGTCCTAATCCAACTCTTATTTTACCAAGCGACAACCATGAAACATCTAGCACTTCGGAAAAAACAAAACTAGCAGTAACTGCAGGGTATAAGAAAGAACGATCCTCTTTGCTAAGTGCTGAGGACCAATCGTTTCTTGCCATCACATCTAAATAGAGGAGATTTTTATATCCGAAAGAACCAGTAAAATAAACCGAATTAATCGCTTTTTCTGATGCAAAAGTGTTCAGGTTAGGAGCCTGAATTGAGTTGTTTAGATTAAAGAACCCTGCTAAAGCTAACCCTCCTACCGTTTCGTTAAAAACACTATTATAGCTTTGCTTCATCCTGTTTCCGCCCAAAATTACACTTATCGATATATCATTGATTGTTTTGTTATAAGATATTCTGGCATCATAATTCATTTCCGAAAAATGACGTGTAACTTCTCTATACTCTGATTGATCTACACCTCCTGGCGCAATTCCTTCAAAAGCTTGAGAAGAATACCCATCCCTCATTATTTTGCCTCCAACAGATATATTATCCGTGATTTTATAAGTGAGGTCTATGTTTCCGAAAAATCTATTTCGTACATCTTCCTGAAGATTCCTCTCCCTTATCCAATAGGGGTTATCAAAATAATTTGGAGCATGGTTGTAGTCAATTAAATTACCAGATCCATCTTTAGTAATACCAATAGCATTCCAAGTTTGTTGTGTCCCATCAGCTAATGTAAAGTCCTTCAAGCGTTCTGTATCTAATTGAACCTGATACCACTGTAAAAAGGCCTGCATAGGGTTTTTATTATCGTATCCTGTAACATTTCTACCAGTAGTACTAGCATTTACGTAAGAACCCGAAAAACTTGCCGTTAATTTATCAGACAATTTTTGTGTGGCTGAAAAAGTAATCGTATTTCTTTTTAAATTGGAATTAGGCAATGTTCCATCCTGATCTACATTTGTGAATCCTAAACGAAAAGAGCCAGTATCATTGGCTTTTGATAGCGAAATTGAATTATTCCTAGTAACGCCTGTTTCAAAGAAATCTTTATAGTCATTAGCTGGAGCAGCCCAAGGGCGTACTTCTTTATAGTTAGGAGAATTAGGATCCCATGAATCCCAATGTCTTACATTTACGCTTGGGTCGTATTTGGGCCCCCAAGAGCCGTCCTTACCGTATGCTGGTGCAAGGTAACTTGTCCCATCTTGGGTAAATTCATTAAATCCGGATGCTGTAGGATAGGCAGCGCCACCACCATATTCCCTCTGATGATCAACCATAGCATAAGGGTTATCAAAAGTTAACGTAGAATTAATTTCAATTCCTATTCCTTTGCCTTTTGCTCCTTTTTTTGTAGTAATCACAATTACACCATTGCTCCCTCGGGAGCCATAAATGGCAGTAGCTGCTGCCCCTTTCAGTACCGTCATAGATTCTATATCTGCTGGATTAATATCAGAAGCTGAATTGCCATAATCATAAGATCCACCTCCAAAACCTCTTTGTTGTGAGGAGGTAGCAAAATTTCTATTATCAATTGGAACACCGTCAACTACAAACAGTGGTTGATTTTCACCTGTTAGGGAATTAACTCCCCTGATTGTAATTCTAGAAGACCCACCTAGTGCACCTGCACTACCTTGAATCTGCACTCCTGCGACCTGACCCTGTAGTGCATTAACTATATTTACCTCATTTGTTCTTTGAACATCCTCGCCAGAAACTTCTTGCACAGAGTAACCTAAAGAGGCTTTCTCTCTTGATATGCCCAAAGCTGTAACTACCACTTCAGACAATTGTTGCACATCAGAGTTCATCTCTACGTTTATAACACTTCTGTTACCAATTTCAACCTCCTTGCTTTCTAACCCAATAAAAGAAAAAACTATTGTATTTTCTCCTTCAGGTACCATAATCTTGTAGTTACCATCTACATCAGTAACTCCTCCTTGTGTGGTTCCTTTTACCACTACATTTACTCCAGGCAGGGTAGAACCATCATCTGTGGATGTTACCTTACCAGATACTGTACGGTCTTGAGCAAACGACATGGTAGTTGCCATGAGTAAACTCAACCCGAATAGTAAAACTTTTTTCATGCTTTTTTGTTTAGATTTAACATAAATTTACTTTTCAACCCTTTAAATCTAGATATTTTGCCTAACAATAAAAAAATTAACTAACGATTATTTCAGTAAAAGTTTCTGCTGTATGATTATATTTAGATAAAAATAGAATTATTAAACACAAAAGGTGCTCAACGATTAATTACACAACTTTGGGGAGTTATTCAAATTGTAATTTGTTGATGAAATAGATTAACCTAGTGACAAGTTCACAGCGTTGGAGTAGTCATTAAAAAAGCCTCCCCAAAATTGGGGAGGCTTTTTTAATACAAGGGTATATTCAAACTTATGCTTCTACTTCATCTATCGAAACATACGAACGATCGTTTCTGCCTTTTGTGAAATTTACAACGCCTGATTTTAGTGCAAATAATGTGTGATCTTTGCCTAAACCAACGTTGGTTCCTGGGTGATGCTTTGTTCCTCGTTGACGAACAATAATATTGCCTGCAATGGCGGCCTGACCACCATATATTTTAACGCCTAATCGTTTACTTTCCGATTCTCTACCGTTTTTAGAACTACCTGCTCCTTTCTTATGTGCCATCTTCTATATTAGTTAGAAATACCTTCAATTAAAATTTTAGTGAAGTCTTGGCGATGCCCATTACGAACTTTATAGCCTTTTCTTCTCTTTTTCTTAAAGACAATCACCTTGTCTCCTCTTACATGTCCCAGAATTTTACCTGAAACTTTTGCGCCCTTAACTGTGGGTGCCCCTACCTCAACCTTACCATCGTTATCCATTAACAATACTCGGTCGAATTCTACGGAAGCGCCTTCCTCGCCTTGCATTTTTGGTGCATACACGGATTGGTCTTGTGTTACTTTAAACTGCTTGCCGCCTATTTCTACTATTGCGTACATCTTAACTTATTTTAAACTTTTATTTTGGCTTTTCCAAAATGGAGTGCAAATATAGCCATTTACTAAGGCAAAACCAAGTGTTTGTCTTTTATGTCAGTAATCTTCAAAAACCCAACTAGCTTATCACTAACTATTTGAATCATTTCTAAAAATTATTTTCAAAATACAATCGGCTCAATATGAGATATATAGAATTAAGCAATAAATTTAGGCAAGGCACTTAATCGCCTATATAGCAATTAGTTATACAAGTTTTATAGATAATTTTACTAAAAATATGTCAAAAAAATCTTTCTTCAAACTGCTTGATTTTTTCATATTGTTTCTTCTTTTTTGTAGGCGGTGACCCCACCAAAATTCATTTTTTATAGCAATTCTACTTGTGAAGTAAATACGTTTTCACAATGCTTTTTATTGACTATTTAACAATATCTGGCTGGGAATACTGTGTTTAATTTAGTTAAGTGTTTAGTATTAGAATTTAAAAATGTCTGAAGAGCCCATATTAAAAGAAAACAAGAGCAGGTTTGTTCTTTTTCCCATAGAACATGATGATATATGGGAGTATTATAAAAAAGCGGAAGCTAGTTTTTGGACTGCTGAAGAGATAGACCTAAGTCAGGATTTAAAAGATTGGGCTAATCTTAACGATGGTGAACGCCACTTTATAAGCCATGTACTCGCCTTTTTTGCAGCAAGCGATGGAATCGTTAATGAAAACCTTGCCGAAAACTTTGTGTCTGAAGTTCAATACACCGAAGCGAAGTTCTTTTATGGGTTTCAAATTGCCATAGAAAACATCCATTCCGAAACTTACTCTTTACTTATTGATACCTACATTAAAGACAATAAAGAAAAAGACAAGCTTTTTAATGCGATAGACACCTTGCCTTTTGTAAAGAAAAAAGCAGATTGGGCTTTACGCTGGATTGACGAAGGCTCATTTGCAGAACGATTAATTGCTTTTGCTGCAGTAGAAGGCATTTTCTTTTCAGGCAGTTTCTGCTCTATATTCTGGCTTAAAAAGAGAGGCTTAATGCCCGGCCTTAGTTTTTCCAATGAACTAATATCTAGAGATGAGGGCTTACATTGCGATTTCGCTTGCCTCCTTTATAATAATCACGTTGTAAACAAACTCGACCCCCAGGTAATTACTAACATAATTATAGATGCTGTGGATATGGAAAAAGAATTTGTTACCGAAGCACTACCTGTTGGCCTAATCGGAATGAATTCTGAATTAATGTGCCAGTATATTGAATTTGTAGCCGATCGCCTTTTAATGGAAGTCGGTTGCCCTAAACTATATAATGTAGAAAACCCATTTGATTTTATGGAGCTTATCTCCTTGCAAGGAAAAACTAATTTCTTTGAAAAGCGTGTAGGCGAATATAAAAAAGCAGGCGTAACCTCCGACCAAGACGATACACCAAAGTTTAGTTTAGACGAAGACTTTTAATTTATTAATACCTCATTAACCACCCAAACCTGATAACCCAATGCTAGTAGTAAAAAGAGATGGCCGGCACGAAACGGTAAAATTTGACAAGATAACAGCAAGAATTGAGAAGCTTTGTTATGGATTAGACTCCAACTACATCACTCCAATAGATATCGCCAAAAAGGTAATTTCTGGCATTTATGATGGGGTTTCTACGGTTGAACTTGATAACCTTGCTGCAGAAACCGCTGCTTCGTTAACTACTAGTCACCCCGATTATGCAAAACTAGCAGCAAGGGTAGCTATTTCTAACCTTCACAAAACTACAAGTAAGTCGTTTTCTAATACAATGAAACGACTTTACACGTATATAGACCCTAAAACAGGTAAAAATGCTCCTTTAATTTCGAATGAAGCGTATGGAGTTATCAGTAAGAACGCTGCATTATTGGATTCTAGCATTATTTATGATCGTGATTTTGGGTACGATTATTTTGGGTTTAGAACATTAGAGCGCTCGTATTTAATGAAATTGGATGGGCAAGTGGTGGAACGTCCTCAACATATGTTAATGCGGGTATCTATCGGAATTCATATGGACGATGTAGATGCAGCCATTGATACTTACAACTTAATGAGTGAGAAATGGTTTACCCATGCTACACCAACCTTATTTAATGCCGCTACCCCAAAGCCGCAAATGTCATCGTGCTTTTTACTTACTATGAAAGACGATAGCATTGACGGTATTTATGATACATTAAAACAAACAGCAAAAATTTCGCAATCAGCAGGAGGTATTGGTATTAGCATACATAATGTGCGAGCTACTGGGTCTTATATTCGTGGAACCAATGGTATTTCAAACGGAATTGTTCCTATGCTTCGCAACTTTGATATGACTGCTCGTTACGTAGATCAAGGGGGCGGAAAACGAAAAGGTAGCTTTGCCATTTATTTAGAGCCTTGGCACGATGATATTTTCTCTTTCTTAGATTTAAAGAAAAATCATGGCAAAGAAGAACTTCGAGCACGAGACTTGTTTTATGCACTTTGGATTCCCGATTTGTTTATGCAAAAGGTAGAAGCCAACGAAGAGTGGGCGTTATTTTGCCCCAATGAAGCTCCTGGTTTGGCCGATTGCTATGGCGATGATTTTGTAAGACTCTATAATAAGTACGTTAAGGAGGGCAAACAACGAAGAATGGTGAAAGCCCAAGATTTGTGGTTCGAAATTTTAGAATCTCAAATGGAAACGGGTACTCCTTATATGATGTATAAGGATGCCGCCAATAAAAAATCGAATCAAAAGAATTTAGGAGTTATTAAATCAAGTAACCTTTGTACCGAGATCATTGAATACTCGGCACCTGATGAAGTGGCCGTTTGTAACTTAGCCTCTCTATCTCTGCCAAAATTTGTAATTGATGGCACTTTCGATCATCAGAAACTATACGATGTAACTTATACGGCAACCAAAAACCTGAATAAGGTTATCGACAGAAATTACTATCCTGTTGAAGAGGCTAAAACCTCAAATATGCGCCATAGACCTATCGGTTTAGGAGTTCAAGGGTTAGCAGATGCCTTTTTATTACTTCGGATGCCGTTTGAGTCGGAAGAGGCAAAAGCCTTAAACAAAGATATTTTTGAAACGATGTACTTTGCTTCAATGACCGCTTCTAAGGACTTGGCCATAAAAGATGGTGCGTATGAAACGTATAAAGGGTCTCCAGTGTCAAAAGGCATTTTTCAATTTGATATGTGGGGAGTAAACCCTTCTGATAGATGGGATTGGGCTTCTCTTAAAAAAGAAGTGAAGAAAAACGGTGTAAGAAACTCCTTATTAATGGCACCGATGCCAACGGCTTCAACTTCTCAAATAATGGGTAATAACGAAACGTTTGAGCCTTATACAACTAACATCTATAACAGAAGAGTGCTTTCAGGTGAATTTGTGGTGGTTAATAAGCATTTATTAAAAGACTTAATTGCTTTAGATCTTTGGGATGATGCAATGAAAAACAGATTGATCCAAGCCAATGGGTCTATTCAAGACATACCAAATATCCCTCAAAATATAAAGGATTTATATAAAACCGTTTGGGAAATTTCGCAAAAAACCATTATTGATATGGCTGCTGATCGTGGAGCTTATGTATGTCAATCACAAAGCATGAATGTGCATATACTAGACCCTAACTTTGGTAAGTTAACCTCGATGCATTTCCACGCTTGGAAAAAAGGATTGAAAACTGGCATGTATTACCTACGTTCTAATGCTGCAACAGATGCCATTAAGTTTACGGTTACGAAGGAACATGAACAAGTAGTAAATACCGAGGCTCTTAAAGAGCAGAACCAAGCAGATATGGCTTGTTCGCTGGATAACCCTGATGAATGTGTTGCTTGTGGGTCTTAATCTCGCATGTTCCTGAGTTCTGCCAGCACTCCTTAAGTCGTACTCGGCCCTTCAACTTAACCAACCAATGGGTTCGGGAGCCCAGAGATTATCGGGTTTTACCTGCCCTCCGTACAACTTCGGGAGGCGGGCACCTGATAATGACGATATTTTTGATTTTTTAGTTATATGAGAAGTTGCTAATAACGTAGGTCATTATTCATAGGCTTGCATTTAGAAGAAAAACCACATATTGAAAACATTGTTTCAATCTCCTTCTGTTAATTCAAAAAACTGATTGACTGGTTGATTAAATAGTTTGGAGAGTTTTAGTGCCAATACAGTAGAAGGCACATAACGATTTTTTTCAATAGAGTTTATTGTTTGCCTAGAAACTCCTATTTTTTTTGCTAAGTCTTCTTGGGTAAGATCTAAAATAGCACGCTGTACTTTTATCGTGTTTTTCATTAACGCATACGTTTAGCTACATGATAAAAACTTAATTGAATCATAAGCATAAAAAAAAGTACTTGATTTACTGATAATTGAGACCATCCCTCTTCTTCTGACCCAATAAAAAAATCAGCAGCTATATTAATAAAAGGTTGCGCTGCTGCATAAAGTACACCCCAAATAAATGCAAAGACAAATGCCTGGCTTCTCAACTTTAAAGTCATTTCATCTTCCTCTTTATCTCTCGAAATAGATATCATCAAAACTGAAACTAACATTACGTTTTTAATAACTTGCTTTGCCATAAGATAATCACCCATAATATTTAAAGATATTATCCCTACAAAACTGGCAATTGTAAAAAATATTCCAATTTTAAAGTATTTATGAGGTAGCAGCTTCAATTCTTTCATTTGTTTGCGGAAGCTTCTTTTTTCACATTCCATAATATCTCTTAATACCATAACAATTGTTTATAATGTAAATTATGTTTAACTATATGACAAATATATTTTACTTTATGTAAAAAACAAGTTCCTTGCCCAAAACATATCATTTTTGCGTAGGCAGGAACCTCTTTCAATTATAGTTGGTAATGTACAGATTCCTGCCTACGCAGGAATGACGGATGAAAGGGAGCGGGGGAGCTAGTTTACTTCAATACCCATTTGGCGCATAAGCTCACAGGCATTAAAGCTCGAACAAATGCCTTCTTTAATGGTGTAGTCGAACGTAATCTCTCCTTCATTAATCTCGCTTTCAAAACTAAAGTTTCGAACAAAGTCTTCTTTAGCTGCTAACTCTCCTAATTCTAAATCGTGGGTAGATATAAAGCCCGTGGCTTCAAGTTTATGCAATTGCCGAATAAGCGCTTCGGCTCCTTTATGCCTGTCGGCAGAGTTGGTGCCTTTTAATATTTCATCTAAAAAATAAAGGCATTGCTCCCCTGCCTTCACCTTTTCAATTAACTGTTTAATACGCTCTAGTTCTGCATAAAACGAAGACACGCTTTCAGAAAGGTTGTCCTTTACTCGCATTGCTGTAAATACTTGTACTCTTGGGTTTATGACAAACTTATGAGCCCTTACTGGAGCTCCAATTTGAGCCAATACATAACTGGTAGCCACTGTTCTTAAAAAAGTGCTTTTGCCAGCCATATTAGGCCCTGTTATCAAATTAGTTTGACCAAGCCCTTCAAAAGAAAAATTATTGGCAATTCCTTCTCCTCCCAACATAGGGTGAATGAGCTCCTCCGCTTTAAATTCGTAAGCGGTATCCGCAAAAGAAGGTGTAACCCAGCTAGGGTGGTTAAAGTATAAGCCCGATAGGCTAACTAAACATTCTGTAGTAGCTAGCGACTCGAACCAGTTTTCAACATGTTCTGCATTTTGTGTACGCCATTCTTCTAATTTAATTAGCCATCGAATATCGAGCATAAATGGTATATTGATAAACACATGCATCATTCCATTACGAGCTTGCAAATGATCTAATAGCTTATGGAGTTTTTCAATTTCAAGCCCTGCTATCCGGTTGGAAGCCACTGCTCCTTTTATCTCTGCCATATAAGCAGAACTAAAAGGTGATCGCTCCAAGGCTGCCAGTTGTTTGCCTAGCACCTGTAATGTGGTTAATGCTTTGTAAGTGCTATTTACAGTTTGCGAAGCATATTTATGCTGCCTACTTAATAATATCCCTGATATAAGTAAAACAGGAAAGTTTGCTAATAATGTATAATTAAATATAAAAGCACCTGTAGATATGAGTAAGATCAATATTGGAATGATGATAATTGCCCATTTTAAAAACGCGCTACTAAGGAGAGTCGGCTTTTGGTGCAACCAATTTTTAAAAGAGCTGAATTCTTTTTCATTGATTTGTTCTCCAATTCCAGTTGCTCTATAATCTAAACACCATTCTTGGTTTTTGCCTAGTTCTTTTGCTGCAATTTGCCGTTTTAGTATTTCTGCTTTTTCAGGTACCCCTAATAGCCATTGAGCTAGTTTTTGCTTCCCAAAAAAAGAAGTAGTTTGGTTTACTAATTGGAAAATAGATTTTTGGCCAAAAAAATCAAGGTCTGAACTGTAGGGGTGCTGATCGTTTGCAAACTCATTGCCTCCATCTATGGCACTATATTCACCATTAAGCCTAGCTAACTCTAAGTTGGACAGTTCGACCAAGTTTGAAACAAGCTTTAGTAGATTCTTAATCTTGTTATGGCTTTTAATAAGTATAGCGAGCAAACCTACTAATAAAATTGTGAGCAGTATTGAAGCCTGCATTGCTCGCTCATTTACTTCATATATAATGGCAACAAGAAATACTATAAAAACAACAACTCTAATAATAGAGTACAGGCTTGATTTCTTGGTTAAGGCCTTTTTACTATTAAGGTATTCCTCTAATTGGGAGTTGTAAAATTCTTTTGGGCTCATATAACGAGTTTTTGTCTGGCTTTAGTTGAGGGGCAATGAAACTCAAAGTTACGTAGAGGAGTTGCCTATAGCTATGGTTATGGGTGGGAAATAAGTAACCCTTCTATAAAAATATCGGCATTGCTAATTAAATATAGTTTCTGTATTTTTACAGAAAAACGCCATGAATTGTCCTAAGTGTTCAAATAGTCCCCACCAAAATTAAGGCCTATTCCAAACTTACTGTCTCCTGCATCATTGATAGCCGCTTTGGTGCCCATAGCTAAAGATGCATCTACTCTAATTTGTCCTTTTTCTTGAGCCATTGATTGTGCACCAATAAGGAATAAAAATCCAAATATTAAAAGAGTAATTATTTTTAAGTTCATTATTATTTAGTTACAAAAACATTACAAAACATCCATCTTCAATTTCATAATTCGCTTATACGATTGATCGATACGTTCTTGTCTTATTTTGCCGTCAAGCACCAGCTGCTTGATAAGTGAGTGGAGGTAGTCAAATTTTCGATCTTTAGAAGAACGTATATTATTGGAATAAATAACGACATCTAAACCGGCATTAATGCCCAACTCTAATGATTTTTCAATGCCATAATGCTTTGTAATAGCATGCATTTGCATATCATCACTAAAAACTACGCCATCATAGCCTAATCGTTGACGTAAGATGCCTTCTAGTATTTTTTCTGAAAGAGTGCCAGGGAGCCCCAACGAGTCAAGGTTTTTATTAACAATATGAGCTGACATTACACCGATTAATAGTCCTGAGTCAATCAGGCTTTTATAGGGGGCAAGCTCATTTTCTTCCCAAGTTGTGGTAACATCTGCTATGCCTTTATGGGTATCTGCTTTGGAGCTTCCATGGCCAGGAAAATGTTTGCCTACCGTAATTATATGTAAGCGAGTATGCTCTTTTATAGTTATCGCTGCATGTTTCGTAACCATTTCGGGGTCTGCACTGTACGACCGACCTATTTTAGCAATAATGGGGTTATTGGGGTTAGAAGCCAAATCTAAAACAGGGGCGAAATTAGTATTAAACCCTAAACCAGCTAGTGCTGCTGCAGTTGATTGGGCATAGTATTTTGTGGAATCGATATTATCCAAATCGCCCAAATATTTGGCAGTTACCGATCGAGGAAAGCCATACTTGGTTTTTAGTCTGTTTACTCTTCCTCCTTCTTGGTCTATGGCCAAGAATAAAGGCACCTTAGCTTGTTGTTGCAAAGTGAAAACTAGACTTTTTAGCCTATGGTAAGAATCAACAGAGTCAATATTCTTTTCAAACAGTATAACTCCTCCTACATTTCCTTTGGCTATTTCTCCCAATAAAGGATCGTTTGCTTCAATACGGGTTCCTCCAAACCCAACCATTAACATCTGCCCTATTTTAATATCAAGGCTATCAACACCCTGTGCTTGTACTTGGTTGAATAATGCGGCTGATAGAATAACCGCTATTATTAAAATCACTTTAATATTTTTCATAAACATCTCTTAAAATCAATTCCATTTCTTTTTTAATATCGGATGATGATACTGGGTAATTATTATTTGTATAGCTAAAAATTAATCGCTTTCCAGATTTGGCAATCAGAAAACCACTAAGGCTAAAAACATTGCTTAATGTGCCTGTTTTGCCGTAAATGTAAGGTGTTTCTGCTTTAAACCAATGTTCTAGCGTGCCTCTTTCACCTCCAGCCGAAATTAAACTAAACAATCGCTCTTCTCCCATATCGTTATAAAGCTGCTGCCAAAGGGCCACCATATTTTGTGGAGTAACCAAATTATACCTAGAGAGCCCAGAGCCATCTCGCCATACTAACTTGTTAGGCATAAAGGATTCCATTTTTTTGCCTACTTCTCTAATACCAATATTTGTGGAGAGCGTATCAGTAAGTACTCCAGCTACTCCTAGCAGCAAATGTTCTGCCATAAAGTTGTCGCTTTCTTGCATCATTAGTTTTAGCACCGAATCTGTTGGCATGCTATAAAATGTTTTGGCATTAAAAGGCAGCGGAATAGTATTAATTTCAATAGGGATATGGAGCGTGTCTTGAAGTAAGTCTCTTAAGGTTTTATCAGAAAAATGGATAGGTCGAATCCTTTCACAATCATCGCAGTTGCCTAACTCAACCTTAAATAGATTGGCATATTCAGCTCTGTTTACAGCATACGTTTCACCTTGGTCAAGCTGTGTCGAATCCTTAAAAACAGAAGGGCTTATAACCAAATCTTGGTTTATGCTGTCTACATTAAAATAAACAGAATTACCATAGATAGGAAAAGAGGTGAGTTCTTGCGCATAAGCCCCATTATAATCATCCCACGACCAACCAGCACCAAACCGCTCCCCTTCAAAATTGCTTTTCGAAAGAACAATTTTATCTTGGCTTGCCAAAAATGAGTAACCTCCTCCTTGAGGAAGTAAAGGGTTTAAAAAACTTGGGTCAGCCAGTCCCCAAACTACTAAGGCCGTATCTGTTTCTAAGTATCTAAAGGCAGGAATACTATCGGGCAACACAGCGTTAGCAGCAAATAAAGTGTACACTTTGGTATTAGAAGCAGGCGTAAAGTAGCGGTCGCTTCTATAATTTATCAATACCTTGTTGGTCGATGGGTCTAACAAGTAAAACCCTGCATTATATTGGTACTTTGACTCTAATGAAATAATAGACTTTTGAATAGAAGAACAGCCTACCATAATTGGCAGTAACATCATTGCGACTATGCGAACATTCTTCATTTTACAATAGTAGGGCTAATCAGGGTTTAACCCGAAATATGCAATAGAAATTCTATTACTAATACAAACTGCTGCAAATCAGTCGTTTTACTAAGTTTATCCTCTTAACCATAGCGGTGCTATGCTTTTCGAATATAAACTTCTGATTTAT
>JAKISE010000078.1 GCA_021648745.1 Cyclobacteriaceae bacterium | reverse complement strand
GGAGTTCTGCAATAATTCCATCTTTTTCTTTAATCAAGAATTTCATATCACTGTCTTTTTCTCTAATGGTCATTAACTCTTCATATTCTTTGCTGTCAATAAGTTTAAATGCTTCATTATAAAGAGCTTGCCCATTTGAAATGTCATCTTTGGTTAATATTTTAAGCCCCTTTACTTTGCTCACTGCATCAATCATTTCTTGGTCTTCTTCATCTTCGGCCTCAAAGTTTGTAAACAGGCTAAACATTCGTCCTGTAATATTTATTTGTGTAAATGATTCATCGTTTTGATATTTAGAAAAGAACTTGGTAATGGCATCTTCTTGTGCGTTGGCAACCAATGTACTTAAGATTAAGATGGATAATATTGTTAATTTTTGCATGTCAAATTAATTTAATGTTGCGGTAGAGTTTTTGTCTCGATTTCCTTTAATTTTTGATTCTGCTTTGCTCAGAATTGATATTTTTTTAACTTCCCTTTTTCCGTGGTTCATTTTACTGGCTATTAGCATTAAGGCTCTTTTTGTCTCGGCATAGGCTTCTTCAGGAGTCTTAAATGTATCTTCTACTAAAAAAAGCTCCGGTTTATCATCTTGCCAAATTTCCATTCTAAACACAAAAGAGGTGGCAATAACCAAGGCAATAACAGCTGCTACTTTCATATAATTTTGAAACGACTGCCCTAGAGTCCTCTCTTTACCTTTTTTAGGTTGTTGCTTCAACTTCTCTATAAGGTCATGGTCAAATGCTTTATCGAGCATTTTTACCTCTCCTTCCTTTGTAAAGTATTGGAACAGGGGAGCGGTGCTTTTCAAATGGGCTGGAATTTCAACCTTTGAATTAAAATAAGCCTTTATCTCCGCTTCTTCTTCTTGTGTAGAAACGCAGTTCCAATAGCGCTCAAGTAATAAATCTATTCTTTTAGAGTCCATAGGCGTTTACTTGTATTAATTGTTCTCGTACTTGTTTTCTTGCCCTAAACAAATTCACTTTTACTGAATTGAGATTTTGCTTCAATATGTCACTAATCTCTTGATAGGAAAACCCATCAATATCCCTTAGTTGAATTACCTGTTTTTGTAGGTTAGGTAATTTATTAATGAAATGATGTATTGAGCTCATTGTATCACTTTGTTCGGCTGATGAATAAGGACTTTGGGTACTACTTTGTAAATTATAGGCATTATCAATATCAACTGACTTATTATGCTTAGACTTTAACTTATCTAATGCTAGATTTCGAGCAACCCGAATGCACCATGCTTCCATATTTTCATAGGCATGCATTTCGTCTCGCTTGTTCCAAACTTTAATTAATGTTTCTTGTACCACGTCTTTAGCTTCATCTTCGTTTTTTAGAATTCTAAGCGTATAGCGAAAAAGCTTATCTTTTACCGGGAGTACGCGTGTTTTAAAGGCTTCTAAACTCATATTCAAAAGGAAGACGATCGACTTAATGGAAAGTTACAAGTTAACACCAGATTAATCTATAATCATTCTGGCAAAATTAAAATGTTCTGTAATAAAGTGATAATATATAGTTAATATTGTGCTTTTTAGAATCAATTTGATAAATCAGAAACGATCAATTTGATAACCTATTTTTTTAGGTGATTAACAACTTATACTAGAAAATGAAAAAAATTTCGGTAATACTCCTTATTGTACTACTTTCTACGATTTCGTTCTTTCAATACGTTACTTATAAAAGATACAATCCTCCAAGTAATTTTAACTACGCTGTAAATGATAGTATAGATACAAATTTTTACAAGCCATTATTGGTTCAGCAGTATTTTGAAAACGCTTACCAAATTGGAAGCTTTGCTAGGCAATTATGGTATAATAAAGGAATTGATATTAATTTTTTAGATGAAGCCAAGGATGAAAGCAAAAATGCAATAGCATATTACAAAACATTAATTGCTACTACGCAAATTATTGAAAAAAAGCTTATACGATCAAGTAGTTTAAAGAAACAAGGGTATAATAATAACGAGATTGAGCTTATTATTGAAAAAGGAAGCTCACCGGAAGAAATTAAATATGAAGAAGCCATAGCTAAATTAATGCCATTAAACCATTTAAAAACTGGTGATATTGGCGAGGGAGTTTGGGATCTTCAAAAGAAAATGGTAGGTAAAGGGTATAAAATTCCTCAAGATGGAAATTTTGGAATGGAAACCTATAATGCGCTAAAAGATTTTCAAGAAAAAAACAATTTATACCCTTCGGGAATTGTAAATACTACTACTTTAAAAGAACTTGCAAAATGAGTGAAGAAGAAAATGGTAAAGGTAACAATATTCAAAAATTGGATCCAAAAATTGAAGCCATTAAAGAAATTATTTTTGGTGAAAACATCAAAGAATATGAGCATGAGTTTCAGAAACTAAGTGCAGAAATTGAAAAGCATAAAAATGAGTTGGAACAAAAGCTTAAAGAAGTTAAGCAAGAAACCAACTCATTATTTGAAGAGTCTAATAAGCTCTTTACGACAAAAATTGCCGAACTAGATAAAGAAACTGGCAAAAGAATTGAACAACTTTTAAAAGATAAATTAGATAAATCTACCTATGCCAATTTGTTAATAAAAATGGCAAAAGACATTACTTCCTAATTATACCCTGCACCAATTAATGTGTTTACCTGAGTATATCTAATATTCAATTTGTAGTGTTGCCAATTAATTTAAATGAGAGACCGCGAACATAAGGAAGTAATGGGAAAAAGCAATTTAATGATTAAATTGAGAGAATTGCTTTTAGAAGAAGACAGGATAAATCAGGAAAAACTTACTAATGAAGTACAACTATTAAAGGATGAATTTAACACACGTTCGAAATTAGAGCATAAAATAGATCCAATAATAGAGGATCATCTGGATAAATTAAAAACAGATTTTCCAACCTTGTTTGGGCCGGTGATTACCGAAACAATTAAATATCAAATTAAGCATTCACAGGATGAGGTAGTAGATGCGCTTTACCCAATAATTGGTAAGCTAATACGAAAGTATATAGCCAGAGAAATTGAAATGCTTTCTGAAAAAGTTGACGCACAACTTGATATTGCATTTTCTTGGAAAGGATGGATAAATAGGTTCAAAGCCTGGTTTAGTGGATCTAAAGAAACTGATATTGTATTTCAAGGAGTAGCAGAACCAGTTATTGAAGAGATTTTTGTAATAGAGCAAAACTCAGGGTTATTATATGGCAGCTATTCCAGAAATAAAACAATGGATCAGGATATGATAGCCGGAATGCTTACTGCAATTAAGAGTTTTGTTGTGGAGGCCTTTAAAAGTGGTGAGCAGGAATTAGAAAGCATAGAATATGAAAGCTATCATATACTTTTTAAAAGCTTTAAAAAATATTTTTTGGCAGTAGCTGTTTCAGGAACTATAACAGCCTCTTTTAAAGATAAACTAGATGGTACTGTTTTAAATTTTGCCAATAAGTTGCGCAAACAAGCGCAAGAAGTAAATAATACTGATACAGATGTTTTTTCAGGTTATCTAGAGCAGTATTTTAAAGAAATTAATAAATGATTCTAAGCAAAAAAGTTATATTATTAGGACACTTTGGAGTTGGTAAAACTTCGCTTATTCAGAAATTTGTTCATAGCAAATTTTCTGAAAAATACATTACTACCATTGGAGTAAAAGTAGATAAAAAAGTGGTAAGAGTTAATGGCCGTGAACTCTCACTTATTATTTGGGATATTGCCGGAGAAAATGCACGCCAAAAAGTTCCGCAAGCATATAAAATGGGTGCGCATGGAGCCATCTTTGTTTTTGATGTAATGCGCCCCTCTACTTATGAAAACATTGAAGACGATATTAAGCACATGCAAAGCATACTGCCCCCAATGCCATTTGTATTGGTAGGCAATAAAAAAGATTTAATGAGCGAGCAAAAATTAAATGTTTTAAAAAAAGCATTGCCAAAAAATGACTTTTTTTTTAGTAGTGCCAAAACAGGGGAGCTGGTTGAAGAGATGTTTGGCAAACTAGCTAAACTAATGACCCAATGAGTTTGAAATTGCTAAAAGCAGAAATGCTAAACTTAAAAGCACAGATTATTACTTTTGAGTCCACAGGTAAACTTTTGTCGTCTTGCAACACATTATTTTTTATACCAAAAAAAGAATACGATAAACTATTTAATATTTTTCCTGTTTTAGAGAGTTTGCAATTTTCTTTTGAGGCAATGGAAAAAAATGAGACTTTTAAATTACCCTGTATTTGGCTAGATAGTTTTGGAGTTTCCGGTTATTACGATTTTACTTTTAGAAAAGAGGGCAACTTAATACTATGGCTAATCCAGGACTTTGATGAAATTTATAGAAAAAATATAGTTGTTCAGCAAGAACGAAATGATTCTCTTATAAATAGTGAATTGGTTGAATTGCAAAGGGAAACAAGGGAAGAATTAAAAAAAGCAGAAGAAACCTATAAATACTTATTTGATAACACACTTGATTTAATACAAAGTATTGATGCAAACGGTAGGTTTGTTTTTGTAAATCCTGCCTGGCTTAAAACACTAAAATATACTGAGGAGGAACTGTCTGAAATTACATTTTTGGATATAGTTCACCCCGATGATGGATTACATTGTAAGGAGCTTTTTGAAAGTTTGCATAAAAAAAAGATATATAAAGATGTAGAAGTAAGGTTTTTGGATAGGAATGGCGAAATAGTTTATGTGAAGGGAAGCATAAATTCAATTTTTAAAGAGGGAAAACTACTATCTAATCAGGCAATATTTAAAGATGTTACAAAAAGTAAATTAGCAGAAGAAAGGCTTAAAGAAAGTGAAGTACTGTATAGGTTATTGGTAGAAAACGCCAGTGATATTATTTATAAAACCAACATGGAGGGGCGAATTACTTTTATGAACGATGTTGGTTTAAAATCAACCGGTTACACCGTATCTGAAATTGGCTCTATTAATTTTGTTGAATGGGTACACCCTGATTATAGAACCAAAATAAAAAATTTTTACTTTAGTCAGTTTGAAAATAAGGTTAATAGCACTTACCGCGAGTTTCCTATTATACTACAAAATAGTACAGAAATATGGATTGGCCAAAAAGCTAATTTACTTTTCGAAACAATTAATGGAAAAGAACGAATTGTAGGATTTTTGGTAATAATACGAGATATAACTCAACAAAAAGAAATAGAAAATACACTTAATAATGCCAAAAACTTGTTGGAGCAAAGGGTAGAAGAGAGAACTTTGGCTCTTAGGCAATCTAACTTGGAGTTAAATCTTGTAAATAAAGATTTGGACAGCTTCCTTTACAAATCTTCACATAATTTAAAAGGCCCTATTGCTCGAATTCTAGGATTATTAAATTTGATAAAACTAGAAAAAAAACCCAGTGAAATACCACACTATATAGACTATATCGAAAAAGAGGCAACTATTATGAATCACTTAACAGATCAGTTAACCGCATATCATAATATTTACAGTTACGAATCATCTGAGAGCGCAGAAAAAATTGACTTAGAGAGTTTACTAAAGACCTTACTTTACAAACAAAAGAAAACTCTGGAAAGCATACCATTTAAGTATAATATTGATATAAAAGAGAGTATCCAGTTATACTGTAACAGGGCACTGCTCACACTAGTATTAGAAAATATACTAGACAATGCCTTGCAATATAATAAAGGAAAGAAACGTAGCGGACATCAAATAAACTTGAAAGCACAGCTACTTAATGAATGGGTTGAAATTAAAATAAGAGATAATGGAGAGGGGATATCTAATGAAATACTTGATGATATCTTTACTATGTTTTATAAAGGAAACCTTACCTCTGAGGGCAATGGGTTAGGATTATTTCTGGTATTAAAAGCCGTAAAAAAACTTGATGGCAAAATTGAAGTTAATAGTAGCATTGGTCAATTCTCTGAATTTAGAATCTTATTGCCAAAGCAAATGTTAACTATCAATATCAACTAGTGTTAAGACGTTATGAGAAACTTGTTGTGTCAGCACCCGATTAAAAGCCTTTAAACCCGAAATATGCAATAGAATTTCTATTAGGCCTTTAACTCACTTCAAATCAGTCGCTTTGCTTTGTTTGTGTTCTCACCATAGCGGTGCTATGCTTTCGAATCCAAACTGCCTGATTTATTGTGACTTAAAGCCTCATCACGAACCCTATCGCATAATTCGGGTTAAACTCATAGCCAATAGAAGGACGATTGATCTTTGAAAAGTTGGAGGTAAGATTAAGACCTTCTGCGAAGTTACTCCGTGCAAGGTTTTGCCAAAAGTAACTCAGGTTGAGAGATAACAACTTACAGTTTTGCTGGAATCCCGTTGACTTGACACTTTCTAATTCTTTCTAATTCTTAATTCAACCTCTGGTACCTGTTTCATTAACTCTGTGAGTTCTGGCAGCATTTTTCGATCGTAATGGTAGGGGTAAAGAATGTTGGGTTTAAACCCTTTAACGGCATCAACAACCATGGCAGGGTTCATGGTGTATGGCAGTTTCATAGGTAAAAATGCTGCATCAATATTTTTCAGAGCTTTCATTTCAGGGGTGTTTTCTGTGTCTCCTCCAATGAAAATGCGCAAATCACCTAGGGTGAGAATGTAACTATTGCATTGTCCTTTTTTATGATAGGGTTGTCCTTCTTCATTTTTATGAACCAAATTGTATGCTGGTAGTACTGTAATACCTACTGCATCTATACTTAACTGTTGTTCGGGGTAGAGTACCATCCCTTGGTTCCATTTTTCGTGAGCTATCTCACTCATAAATGTTTTTGTGCCATCATTAGTTAGTGCTTTTAATGCTGCAGGGTCGCAATGGTCGTTATGATGATGGGTAACAAACAGCATGTCGGCCTTAGGAAATTTGTATAAATCGGCCTTCCGAGAGGAGGGGTCTATGTAAATATTCTGTTCTCCCCACTGTAATAGGAGAGACCCGTGACCGATAAAGGTGATGATGACATCACCAGAAGAGGCCTTTAATGTATCCTTTCCAAATATTTTTTGACTATAGCTGCTAACAGAAACCAAGAAGCTAAAAAGGATGAAGAGTAATGTTTTCATAAGTTATAAACGCAATATTGATACCAAGTTATATATTTGATTGTAAACTTAAACAAACCCATGAAAAAATTATTTTTTGGAAGCATTGAAAATTCAAACTCTGCTGATTTAGCATTGGCTCTTTTAAGGGTATTTGTAGGCTTAAGTCTTATGCTGGTACATGGAAGTGGCAAAATACCTGTTTCAGAAGGATTTGTAAAACATATTGGTTCTCTAGGGTTTCCTATGCCTTTATTTTTTGCTTGGGCTGCTGCTTTTGCGGAATATTTCGGTGCCTTATTATTGGCTTTGGGTCTTTTTACCAGGCCAGCAGCTCTAATGATTGCTTCAACCATGTTTGTGGCAGCTTTTGTTAACCATGGAGGCGACCCTTTTGCAGTGGCCGAAAAAGCCTATTTGTACTTATCTATAGGAGTGCTGTTTGTAGTTTTAGGCTCAGGTAAATATGGGGTTGATTCCGCTATTAGAAGAAAACTAAATATATAGATCACCTGCTTCATATGGTCAACTTTAATGGAATGGATTCAAATATATATCAAAGAGTACCTGACTCCCACAATTATAATATTGTATTATGCTTGGGTCGTTTTTGCTGTTATTAAAATACTGCTGGAGAATAAAAACCCACTTAAAACACATTCTTATTTATTATTGCTCATACTTCTTCCCATTGTTGGGTTAGCTATCTATCTCCTTTTTGGCCAAGATTATAGGCGCCACAAATTCTTTTCACGCAAAAAAGCCATTGACAGTCGCATTATAGATTCTATCGTAAACAACCAGCTAAACCTTGCTTTCCAACACGAGTTAATTGCCGATGAAAAAGTGGTGGGAAAGATGAATATTATAAAGCTGTTGCTACGAAATAATAACGCCTTTTTTACGAAGAATAATAAAGTAGAAATGTTGATTAATGGGGAGGAAAAGTTTGACTCTTTATTTAGGGCAATAGATAAGGCGGTTGGTCATGTTCATTTAGAGTATTACATTTTTGAGGAGGACGTAATTGGGAAAGCATTACTAGATAAGCTTATTCAAAAGGCTTTAGAAGGGGTTATGGTTCGCTTTATTTACGATGACGTTGGATCGAGTATTTCATATATTACAAAACAAAAATTAAAGAAGGCGGGCGTTCAAGCCATGCCAATAATGCCAGTATATTTTCCAAAATTTAGCAAAGCAAATTATCGAGATCACCGAAAAATTGTGGTAATTGATGGCAAAACAGGCTATGTAGGAGGTATAAATGTAGCCGATAGGTATGTGAATAAAGAGGGGCAAAAATACTGGAGAGATACACACTTAAAAATTTCAGGCAATGCAGTTCATTCTTTGCAAATTGCATTTTTGCTAAACTGGTATTATGCTTCTAAGGAACAGTTAGATTTTGGAAGAAACCTTTTTCCTGCCATTAATTCGGAAGGAGACCATTGTGTGCAAGTAGCCGCTAGTGGGCCAGATACTGATTGGGCTAGTATAATGCAAGCATTCTTTGCCGCTATTACTTCGGCTACTAAACGTGTTTGGATTACAAGCCCTTATTTTATTCCTAATGAACCTGTATTAACAGCCCTTAAAACAGCTGCATTAAGTGGTATAGATGTGCAAATTATATTTCCGCACCAACCAGATTCGTTTATTGTACATGCTGCTTCTATGAGTTATATGAAAGAAGTACTAGAAGCAGGTGTAAAAGTGCATCTTTATACCAAAGGATTTGTGCATGCTAAAACTTTATTAGTAGATGATGTGTTTTCATCCGTAGGAACTACCAATATGGATTATAGGAGTTTTGACCAAAATTATGAAATTAATGCAATGGTATATAGCGAGAGTTTTGCTACTCAATTAGAAACCCAGTTTTTAGAAGATGTAGAACAATGCGTACCCTTGCAATTAAACAGATGGGAACAGCGGCCTATTCGAACTAAACTACTAGAGTCTGTTGCACGGCTTTTGGCTCCTTTATTATAAATTTGAAATTATAACAACATAAACATTAACATACTAATTATGAAATCTATGAAAACCCTTGGCCTTATAATACTAAGTGCCACATTCCTCATTTCTTGTGGGGGAGAAAACAAACAAGAAAGCACAGAAAGTGTAGAAACTGTAAAAGAAACATGTACTTATTCCTATGCGGCTGATTCAACTACTCTAAAATGGACAGCCTATAAATTTACCAAGAGGGCAGGCGTGAGTGGCACATTTAATCATATTGCTGTTAATAACACAAAAGCAGATAAAAACCCTTTTGATGTGTTAGTAGGGGCAGATTTTAGTATTCACACGCCCTCAGTAAATTCGGGTAATGCAGAGCGAGACCCTAAATTGGTTGAGTTTTTCTTTAATAAACTCTCCGACACCGAAATGATTAAAGGTAAGATTGTTTCTGTAAATGGTGAGGATGCAGTTGTTACAATTATAATGAATGGTAAATCTGTAGATGTGGTTGGCAAAGTAACAATAGAAGGAAACAAAGTGAGCTTAAGTACATCCGTAAATATGGCAGATTTTGAAGGGTTAGATGCTATTGCGTTACTAAACGAAGTTTGCTCAGCAAAACATACCGATGAAGATGGGGAAAGTAAACTTTGGCCAGATGTAGATATTGTGGTTTCCACAGTATTAAAAAAGGAGTGCAAATAAATTTACTATGCTCACCGAGGCAGCAATACATTGCATATTAATCCATTAAACGTATTTTTGTTAAATAGTGTCTCTTAGAAAACAGGTCTTTTTTTATAAAATGAATTAGTAGGGAGTAGATTTTAACTTTCTTTCTATGAGCTGATGCCTGAGCATCAATCAATTAGAAAAAAGTAAAAATATGACCCTAATAACATTTTTAATTATGAGGTGTTTTCTAAGAGACACTAAATAGCCCCTATACGAAAAAAAGGTGGTTCGTAAGAGCTACCTTTTTTATGGTTTTAGTATAGATAGTATTAATCAATGCATCGAAAATGGATTTTAAAAAAAATATTGGATTCTTAATTGTTTGTTTTTCTATACTTGGAAACGTTAATGCCCAGTGCCCTACAGTTGCACCAACAGGTGTTCCAGAATGTAGGCTAGGCACTGGAACTGTTACTTTAGGAGCAAGTGGCTCAACAGGCTATAGCTGGTACGATGCCAGTAGTGGTGGAAATTTTCTTGGGGTAGGTTCTACCTATCAAACACCAGTTATTTCATCCACTACCGATTATTTTGTTGCAGCAGCAAATGCAAATTACAGCCTCAATTTTGATGGAAGTAACGATTTTGTAGATCTTGGCAATCCTGCTGCTTTACAAATTACGGGCGATTTAACCATAGAAATGTGGCTTAAGCCTTCCAATTTTAGTGCTCGAAGAAACCCCTATGCCAAAGCCTATGGAGGAGAGGGTACAATTACCCAGGAAACTACTGGCATTCTTAATTATTACTATGGTACAAGTGGGGCAGATGCAAGTCCATACCAAGGTTTTGGTTCTGTGGCAGCACTTACATTAAACGAGTGGAATCATATTGCTATAGTTCGTGATTTAACCAATGGTCAACTATACTGGTACCTCAACGGTGTGTTAACCAACCAAGTAGCCGCTGATTATGGAGCCGCTGTAGCTGGTGCTAATAGTGCTTTTATTGGGGCTGGCTATGTAAGCAATTATGCTGGAGAAATTGATGAACTAAGAATTTGGAGTACTGCTCGTACACAAGCAGAAATTCAAACTAATATTAACCTATGTGCTTTAGGTACAGAACCCAATTTGGTTGCTTATTATGATTTTGTAGATGGAGCTGGCACTGTTTTAACAGATAAAACGGCTAATGCACTTAACGGAACTTTAACCAATATGGACCCAGTTACAGATTGGGTAATTGATTCTCCAGACATTTCCTGTGAAAGTTGTGAGTCGGCTCGAACAACGGTTACCGCAACGGTTAATGCAGGTGTTCCTGTTAACTTGGGGGCTGATCGTTGTTTTGATGTGTCAGCCTTATTGGATGCAGGGGCTGGTTTCTCTTCTTATTTATGGCAGGATGGCTCCACTAATCAAACATTTACCGCTACAGTTTCAGGCACTTATTTTGTAGAAGCAAACGATGGCGGTGGTTGCGTGGATAGAGATACGGTTAGTTTAATATTAAACCCTGTATCGCCTACTGGAACTCCAAACTGTCGATTAGGAACAGGAACTGTTAACCTTTCTGCATCTGGTTCTTCTGGAAATTATAACTGGTATGATGCCAGTACGGCAGGCAATTTATTAGGTTCAGGAGCCAGTTTTATAACGCCATCCATAAGTACTACTACAGATTTCTATGTGTCGGCTGTACCCACAAATTACTCACTTGATTTTGATGGCGCCAATGATTTTGTGGATTTAGGAAACCCTCAGGAGTTGCAAATTAGTGGAGATATGACCATTGAAATGTGGGTAAAGCCAACCAATTTTAGTACACGAAGGAACCCCTATGCAAAAGCCTATGGTGGAGAGGGTACAATTACTCAGGAAACTACTGGCATTCTTAATTATTATTATGGTACAAGCGGGGCAGATGCAAGCCCATATCAAGGTTTTGGTTCTGTGGCAGCACTTACATTAAACGAATGGAATCATATTGCCATAGTTCGAGATTTAACCAATGGTCAACTTTATTGGTATATAAATGGCACGTTAACCAATCAAGTAGCTGCTGATTATGTGGCTGCAACACTTAGCTCTAGCCCTGCAACTATTGCAGCTGGTTACGTTAATAATTATGCAGGTCAAATTGATGAGCTACGAGTATGGAAAAGTGCCAGAACTCAAGCTGAGGTTCAATCAAATATGAACACTTGTTGCGATTGCCTTGCCAATGCAAACCTTGCTGGATACTGGGATTTTAATGACGGTACTGGAAACTCAGTTTTGTCAGACTTAACTTCAAATGGTAATTCCGGAGCCTTAACCAATATGGATGCTGCATCTGATTGGCTTACAGATGCTTCTGCACAAAGCTGTGAAGCATGTGAAAGCCCTCGTGTGGCTGTTACTGCAACTGTTTCGGTAGGTACACCTGTAAATCTAGGAGCAGATGAAAATTTGGCTTGTAATGGATCAAGGTTATTAGATGCAGGTGCAGGTTATGCTTCCTATTTATGGCAAGATGGCTCTACTAGTCAAACCTTTAATGCAACTACAGGGGGCATCTATTGGGTGCAAGTTGATGATGGCGGAGGATGTATTGATCAAGACACGGTAAAATTAATTGATGCAGCAAGTGCTCAGTTTGCTCTTGATATGGATGGTGTAAACGATTATGTTGATATTGAAAATCCTGCTACGTTACAAATTATTGGAGACCAAACCATAGAAATGTGGCTTTACCCAAGAAGTTTTGCATCACGCCAAAATCCTTATAATAAAGCCTATGGAGGAGAAGGAACTTTTACACAAGAAACCTCTGGAGTAATTACTTATTTTTATGGAACTTCGGGGGCAGATGCAACCCCATATCAGGGATTTGACACAGGTATTTCATTAAATTTAAATGAATGGAATCACGTAGCATTAGTTCGCGATTTAACCAATATGCAGCTTTATTGGTATGTAAATGGCGTTCAAACGAATACGGTTGCGGCTAATTACGCAGCGGCTGTTGCTAGCGTAAGCCCTGTTTTGTTAGGCGCAGGATATCAAAATAATTATAATGGGCAAATGGACGAAGTTCGAATCTGGAATGTTGCTAGAACCCAAGCCGAAATAAGGGATAATATGGGTAAGCGACTTATTGGAACTGAACTTGGATTAGCAGCCTATTATCGTTTTGATGATGGGGCAGGAACAACACTTTTGGATGAAACCAATAATAGTTTAAATGGTACTTTAACAAATATGGATCCAGCAACAGATTGGATAACCTCTACGGCACCCATTGGCGATTTCACAGCCTCTCTATTTACAGGAGCTTGGGCAGGAGAAGCTATTAACTTAACCCCTTGTGGTAGAGACGATGTAACCATTAGCAATGTTTCAGGCACACCAACAGGTGTATTATTATATTATGTTGGTACTGTGCCTAATGATGTTACAGGCATTGTTGGAGTAGGTAGTAATGACCGATACTTTGGCATAAGAAAATTTAATGATAATGCGGCTACTTATACCATAACCTATAACTATTTAAACAATCCTCATGTAGATTTAAGCGATGAGGCAAACTTTGCTCTTTTTAGTAGGGCAGATAATGCGGCAACTCCTTGGGTGGATGCAGTGGCAACTGTGGATGTGGTTGCCAATACACTTACGGCTACTGCTCAAAGTACCGAGTTTATGCTAGGTTCAAATGGAGTGCCATTGCCAGTTACCTTGGTAGATTTTAGTGGTTTAGCAAAGCGAGATAAAATTAGTTTAACATGGAGCACTGCTTCTGAAAAAGACAATGATTATTTTACGATACAGCGTTCAATTAATGGGGAGCTTTTTATTGATATTGCTCAAGTAACAGGAGTAGGCACTAGTGGAAAGTTGAATGAGTATGAAATGGATGATTTTACTGCACCTCAAGGAAATGTATATTACAGGTTATTACAGACTGATTTTGATGGTACTACTACTGTTCATAAAACCATTATGGTTAATTACGAAGGTGTTAATAAACCCTTTGTGAATCTATTTCCAAACCCTTCAACACAAAATCAACAAATTAATGTAAGGGGAGGTAATTTTATTGCTTCTCATAGTTTAATAATTGAAACAATGGATGTTTTTGGCAACATCATTAATACTAAACAAACAACATCTGATGCAGGCGGATACTTCTCTGCTACTTTAAATGCTCTTCCATCAAGTACCTCTGGGTTTTATTTGGTACGAATTACCGATGAAACTTCTTCGATAGTTATAAAATTGATTCTAGAGTAAATTCGGGGTCAATTTTTGTTTTACAGATATTATTTCATTTATGCTTAATAACTAGCTTTGCAGCTATGTTAAAAAACACATCAGATTCAATTCCTGCCTGCTACCACTGTGGGGAGATTTGCGAGGATGAAGTAATCGAATTTGACGCTAAACCATTTTGTTGCAATGGGTGTAAAATGGTGTACGAAATCTTAGATGAGAATGACCTATGCAATTATTACGATCTTGAAAATTCGCCAGGTACAAATCTAAAAAACAGAAATTATGATGAGAAGTTCGCTTATTTAGAAAACGAGGAGATTAAAAAACAATTACTAAATTTTTCTTCTGATAATCTGAACAAAATAGTTTTCACTGTTCCATCTATACATTGTAGTTCTTGCATTTGGTTGTTGGAGCATTTGGATAGACTCCGTGAAGGAGTGCTTCATTCGAGAGTAAATTTTGTAAGAAAGGAAGTTGCTCTGGATTATGACCCATCTCAAATATCGCTAAAAACCGTTGTTGAGTTATTATCTACCCTAGGTTATGAGCCTGAAATAAACTTACAAAACGCCTCCAAGTCTAAATCGAAAAAGGAGAACAGGAAACTTTATTTGCAAATAGGAGTAGCTGGCTTTGCCTTTGGCAATATTATGATGCTGAGTTTCCCCGAGTACTTTGGTTTTGAAGGATTGGACGATTCAGTTAGGGCTTTTATTACATATATCAATATTCTGATATCACTTCCAGTGGTATTTTATTCAGCCAATAGCTATTTTATTTCGGCTTACAAAGGCTTGAAACAAAAATACATCAATATCGATGTGCCAATTGCTATTGGAGTTATTGCCTTGTTTCTGCGAAGCCTCTATGAAATTTTAATCCAGTCAGGACCTGGCTATTTGGATTCATTGGCAGGGTTGATTTTCTTTTTATTGATTGGCAAATGGTTTCAGAGCAGGACATACGAAAGTCTTTCATTCGAACGTGATTATAAATCGTATTTTCCAATAGCCGTAACAAGAGTTTCAGAAAATGGGAGTGAAATGGTGCAGATTACGGATCTTAAGCAAGGAGACGTGATAGAAGTACGAAACCAAGAGATTATTCCCGGAGATGCCGAACTAATAAGTGAATCGGCTTCTATAGATTATAGTTTCGTTACTGGCGAAGCAGAAGCAATTCGTAAATCACAAGGAGATTATATTTATGCAGGAGGTAGGCAAGTGGGCAGCACCGTCCGGCTTCAAATAAAAAAAGCTGTCTCGCAAAGCTACCTAACTCAGTTATGGAATAATGAAGCTTTTAAGGAGGAGAATACCTACGATTCATTAATTGACAGAATAAGTAAGTATTTTACCTTTGCAGTACTTCTAATAGCTTTAGTTTCGGCTATATATTGGTATTTTAATGACCCCTCTCATATATTAAATTCGTTTACTGCTGTGCTTATTGTGGCTTGCCCTTGTGCACTTTCATTAGCAACCCCTTTTACATTGGGCAATGCTATGACCATACTAGGAAAACATAAACTATACCTCAAGCATATGAAGGTGCTCGAGAACCTCTGGAGTATTAATAGTATTGTATTTGATAAAACAGGAACGTTAACAAAAAATGAAGAAGCAAA
>JAKISE010000006.1 GCA_021648745.1 Cyclobacteriaceae bacterium | reverse complement strand
TGAATGGAGGAGCCATTTCGCTAGGTCATCCACTAGGATGCTCAGGAGCAAAACTCTCTGTTCAATTATTTAACGAAATGAGAAGAAGAGACCAGAAATATGGAATGGTTACTGCCTGTGTGGGTGGAGGCCAGGGTGTTGCTGGTATTTATGAATTATTAAATTAGACATTAGACACAAGATGTTAGACACAAGACCTAAGATTACTAGTCTTATGTCTTTTGTCTAACATCTTAAATCTTAAAAGATATGGAAAAAACAGCATTAAAAGGGGGAGAGTTTTTAATTAGAGATGTGGAAGCCAAAGACATCTTTATCCCAGAAGAATGGAATGAGGAGCAAAAAATGATTGCTCAAACCTGTGAGGATTTTATCGCCACAGAAGTACATCCAAAATTAGACGAAATAGATTCACAAAAGAATCCAGCACTTATTCCTGACTTATTAGACAAAGCTGGTGAGCTTGGTCTGTTAGGAACTTCGGTTCCTGAGTCGTTAGGTGGCTTCGGTATGCCATTCAATACCACCATGTTGGTATCGGAAGTTACAGGTAAGGGGTTCTCTTTTGCCGTGGCACTTTCGGCTCATACAGGTATTGGAACGCTACCAATTCTTTATTATGGCAACGAAGAGCAAAAGCAAAAATATGTAACTAAGCTTGCCACAGGTGAGTGGAAAGCAGCTTATTGCCTAACTGAGCCAGATTCAGGCTCTGATGCCAATTCAGGAAAAACGAAAGCAGTTCTATCCGATGATGGCAAACATTATTTGATAACTGGTCAAAAAATGTGGATAACCAATGGTGGGTTTGCAGATGTGTTTATTGTGTTTGCTAAGATAGAAGATGATAAAAACTTAACTGCTTTTATCGTTGAAAAAGGCTTTGGTGGTATTACGATGAATGATGAAGAAAAGAAACTAGGCATTAAAGGATCTTCTACACGTCAAGTATTTTTTAACGACTGCAAAGTGCCTGTTGAAAATTTGCTTTCTGAGCGTCAAAATGGATTTAAAATTGCCGTTAATATTTTAAATATTGGTCGTATTAAATTAGGTGCTGCTGCCATTGGTGGATCAAAAGCTGCGCTTACTGAAGGTATTAAATACGGCAACGAACGTAAGCAGTTTGGTAAATCGTTAACTGAATTTGGTGCAATTAAGCATAAAATTGCAGAAATGGCTGTTCGTATTTATGCTTCTGAAGGAGCACATTACAGAGCTGGCCAGAATATAGATGATGCGTATGATGCCTTTGTTGCAGAAGGTATGGATGCGGCAAAAGCTCGATTAAAAGCACTAGAAGAATTTGCCATAGAATGTGCCATGCTTAAAGTGCATGGTTCGGAGGTTTTAGACTTTACTGTGGATGAAGCCTTACAAATTGGAGGGGGAATGGGTTATTCTGCAGATGGCCCTTTTGAAAGACCTTACCGGGATGCTCGAATTAATAGAATTTTTGAAGGCACCAACGAAATTAACCGTATGCTTACCATCGATATGATGTTAAAACGTGCGATGAAAGGGACTTTAGATTTAATGGGCCCTGCTCAAAAAGTGGCTGGTGAGTTGATGTCTATTCCTGATTTTAGTGCTGCTACAGATGATTCATTATTTGGTAAAGAGAAAAAATACTTGGCTAACCTTAAGAAAGCCGGATTAATGGTGGCTGGTGGAGCCGTTCAAAAATTAATGGCCAACCTGTCGGATGAGCAAGAAGTGCTGATGAATATGGCAGATATGATGATTGAAGGCTACGTAGCTGAATCTGTAATTTTAAGAGTTGAAAAATTAGTTGGAATGAAAGGTGAAGACGCTTGCAAAATACAGATTGATATGGCAAAAATATTCTTGCATAATGCCATGGAGAATATTGGTAGAGCAGGCCGTGAAGCGATTTATGCGTTTGCTGAAGGAGATGAAATGCGCATGATGTTAATGGGACTTAAACGTTTCGTTAAAGAGGAACCTTTTAACGTGAAAGACGCTCGCAGAAGAGTAGCTGATTATGTAATCGCTAAAAACGAGTATGCGTTTTAATTAAAACCGTCATTCCCCCTGGTAGATATTGGGAGGAATCTCACCATTAGAAAGTAAGTTCTTCTAATGTTAGGCTGTCTGAGTGCGATCAGACAGCCTTTTTTTGTTTGAGAGATCACTGAAATTAACTCAATTCGTCATTACCCAGTGTAAGACTGGGTAATCTCTGTTGGTAAACCGAGGAGATAGTCTAGTGTCGTGTCAACCCTCTAATGTCGGTTAAGTCGAACTTATTTTTAGTCTGGTAAAGGCAAAAAATAGGTGCATAGCAACGCTATGAAACTGTTTTTTAACGCATAGCAGGCTAAAAAGAAGGAGGCTTGGGGTGGCTAATAGAGGGTTGACACGACACTAGTCTAAAAATAAAAAGTGACGAAATAATGGATTATGTCAAGGTTTTTATTTTAAAAAGATTGCCTGCTAGATATTTTCCCTTTGGGCTTTAGCGAAACTTTCCTAAAGCGTCTGGTGATTTCTTGAATTAATCCGTTAGTCCTTCAAAAATCTAAGTTGTTTATGAAAGTCACGCTTAAAGCTGACAGCATTCCTTATCCCGAACTCAGGTTATGAGAGCCTTTGAAAATTTGTCCTTATTTTAGCATCCAATGAACTGCCTCGTTTTTAGATTTTCGGCCATGGGCGATGTGGCCTTAACAGTTCCTGTGCTCAGGAGTGCGTTGGAGCAAAACCCATCGTTGAAAATTACAATGGTTTCCAATAAGGCGTTTGAACCTTTCTTTTATGGCCTCCCAAATTTCGAGTTTTATGGTGTGAGCCTCCATGATTATAGCGGAACAACTGGGCTCTACCGCCTATATAAAGAACTAAACAACCACAAAAAATGGGATGCAGTACTGGATATTCATAGTGTAATGCGAACGTGGGTGTTAGGAACTTTCTTTAAGTGGAAAGGCATCCCTGTTTATAAAATTGACAAAGGCCGAGAGGCTAAAAAAGCTTTAACTAGAAAAAAGAAAAAGCAATTTGTTCAGCTACCTCACACTACAGTACGGTATGCAAAAGTATTTACCCAAGCAGGCATAAAGTTTAATCTAAACTTTGGCGAAGACATCCACTCTTCTAAATCCATGCCCGATTTGGGTCTTGACCCCGCCTTACCTTGGATAGGTATAGCACCATTCTCTAAACACCAACAAAAAGAATGGCCACTTGAAAAGGTAGAAGAATTGATAGACCAATTGAGCAAATCCTCGAAATATGAAATATTACTTCTAGGTGGAGGCGGAAAAGAAAAGGAGTTGTTAGAAAAACTGGCTAATCCATTTAAAAACGTTCACTCATTTGTAGGAAAACTTAGCCTAGAAGAAGAAATTAGTTTGGTTAAGAACCTAAGTCTTTTCATCTCAATGGACTCGTTTAATATGCATCTTGCTTCTTTGGTTGGTGTTAAAGTGATTTCTATTTGGGGGGCAACTCATACATTAGCTGGCTTTGGTCCTGTAAATGGCAATGCGAATTTTAAAGTTGAAATTCCTCTGGAAGAGTTGAGTTGCCGACCATGTTCTGTGTTTGGCAGTAAACCTTGCCATCGTGGAGATTTTGCATGTATGCAGCGTATTTCTGTGGAAATGGTAATGGAAAAGGTCAACTTTGCATTGAATTCATAATTATTCAGTCGTATGGCTTACTTATTCGAATCCTTTAAAGGCTGGAAAGCCTATTGTGCTAAAAATAACATCACGTTAGCTGAATCAGTTATTGAGTACGAAACCACCCAAAAAGGGAGTTCAGAAAAGGAAATATATGCTGGTCTGGCTAAAGCATATGGTGTAATGAAAGATGCTATTGAAACAGGATTTACTGAGGATATGACGTCAAACTCTGGAATGATTAATAATGGGGCTAAAAAAGTATATAATTATAATAAGCCTGTTCTTTCGAAGGAATTTCAAAACCTGATTGCAAGAGCCCTTAGTGCCAAAGAGGTTAATTCATGTATGGGGCGTGTTGTAGCAGCACCTACTGCTGGTGCATCAGGTATTATTCCAGGCGTATTGTTTACTTTGCAAGAGCTACATAATCTTTCAGATCAAGAAATATATGATGGCATGTTGGTGGCTGCAGGTATCGCTTTAATTATTGAGCATACATCTAGCTTAGCAGGTGCAGTTGGTGGTTGTCAAGCAGAAACTGGCAGTGCTGCTGCTATGGCAGCAGGAGCCATTGTATATTGCCTTGAGGGTGATAACGACCAAGTGTTTAATGCTGTAGGCATTACCATTCAATGCATGCTCGGGTTGGTATGCGACCCAGTAGCAGGGCTAGTTGAAATACCTTGTGTGGTGCGCAATGCAAGTGCCGCTGCCATTGCTAATAGCTCCGCTCAAATTGCCTTGGCTGGATTAGATGCTGTAATACCGGCAGATGAATGTGTAGATGCCATGGCCGAAGTAGCCGAAAGTATGGAAACACGCTACAAAGAAACAGCTTTAGGAGGTCTTGCTGCTACAAAAACGGGGCAGCGTATTTCTAAAAGAGTGCTTATTCAGGACATTGATATTTTACCAGATCAGAAATAGATTTTTCATATTTTTCTTTTCAAATTTCATACTTACTTATGAAACCCCATCAGCTCTCTAACCCCATCACTAGAATAATAGAATCCATAGGTAAGAAGAAACGACCATAACACGCTGAAGACAAACATATAAACAAACATTTGCTTTCTAGAACCCCCAAATGCCAATGCCAAAATAGCCCCGCCTGGAGGTGACAATAAAATGGGAGTTAAAAACGAAATTCCAATGATCCCGTACTTTTTCCATAATGTAACAAACTTTCTGCTTTTCTTGGAAAAAACTTTTTTAAACTTAAAGAACCTGATAAAAGCCGTATGTCTCAATCGTTCACCAAAAACGCTAAAAATGGACACCGTTGTCATCATTCCAGTAATGGTTAGTAAGGTAGTAACCAGTGGGTGGAACCCTGCTGCATAGCCCATAGTTGGTCCAAAAATAATTTTTACCATGCATAATAAATATATGGTTATATAAACCATCGCCTCTTCCATCTTCTAAGTTTATTATGAGATTACTGTGTACGTGTAGTAAACGTAAATACAAAGCAAAATGATTCCTTCTGTTTTGCCTAATTTTCGATTTATTAACATCATTGGCAAAATAATCAAGGTTATGCCTAGCATCCAAAACATATCTACAGATAATAATATTTTATTAACTGCAATGGGTTGTATTAAACTGGTAATACCCAAAATTGATAAAATATTAAATATGTTCGACCCCATTAGGTTACCTAGGGCTAAATCTGTTTCGCGTTTAAAAGAAGCAACAATGGCTGTAACTAGTTCAGGCAAGCTCGTACCTAATGCGAGTACAGTAATGCCAATTACCCGTTGGCTCACTCCTAAAAAAGTGGCTAAAGATTTTGCTCCACCTACAAACCAATCGGAGCCAAAATACAAACCTAAACCTCCTATGGCCAGAAACAGAATATCTCTGCTTAAGCTCGAAGAAGACCCTTCAGCCACTTCAAGTTCTTCTTCTATCCTAATAACAGCTTTGTTTTCTAATCTTGATTTGCGTATGATGTAAAAAGTGTAAGTCAACAAAAATGACACAAAAAACAAGCCTTCACTTACGCCAAGTTCTCCATCACTTGCCCACCAAAACATCAGGAGGGCGCTAATCATAGCTACTGGCCAATCAATTTTAATACTATCGGCATGTACTTTTACAGGGCCTATTAAAAGGGTAACTCCAAGCACTAAAGCTAGGTTGCAAATATTGGAGCCAATTACATTGCCCATAGCCAAATCAGGGCTTCCACTCAAAGCTGCGTTTATGCTAATTAATAACTCAGGTGCAGAGGTGCCAAAAGCAACAATGGTTAAACCAACAACCAATGGAGATATATGAGCCCGCAATGCAATACTAGATGCGCCTCTTACCAGAAAATCTCCTCCGATAATTAGAACAAAGAGTCCTACAATTAACAAACCTATATCTATCAGCATATATTAAATTTTCTCTCCAAAGGCTAAATCTCCTGCATCACCTAATCCTGGAACTATGTAAAATTTATCATTTAGTCTTTCATCAATAGCCCCACACCATAAAGTAACATTATCACCACAATGATCGTCTAAATATGCAACACCTTCTGGCGCAGCAATAACCGATAAAATAATCCATTTTTTCGGTTTTCCATAGGCCTCTAATTTATGAATGGCATCTAACATTGATTTGCCGGTTGCCAACATAGGGTCCACCAAAACAACAGTTTTATCAGCCAAGCTTCCGGAGGCAATATATTCTGTTCTAATGCTTTTCGAAGTTTGAAAATCGACTGTACGGTAGGCACCTACAAAACCAGAATCGGCTTCATCAAAAACCGAAAGCACACCATCATAAAAAGGT
Organism: Cyclobacteriaceae bacterium; assembly: GCA_021648745.1. Classification (GTDB taxonomy): domain Bacteria; phylum Bacteroidota; class Bacteroidia; order Cytophagales; family Cyclobacteriaceae; genus JAKISE01. The sequence goes on along the minus strand of JAKISE010000006.1, from coordinate 60,345 downwards.
AGTGCAGCTCGCATAATAGCTATTATTACAGGCTGATCTTCCAGTATCGATACTGGAGATGTTCCTAATGGTGTTTCCACCTTTTTGGAGGTATATGTAAATTTTTTCGAAATTTCGTAGGCCATAATCTGACCTAGCCGTTTTAAATTATACCTAAATTTCAATCGATCTTTTTGAACAGACTTATCTCTTAAACCAGCTAAATAAACACTGGCAATAGAATTGCATTGACTAAGATTGATGGTCGTCACGTATGATTGGTAAAATTTTATGGAATGCAAAGTTAACAACGCAAGATAATCCAATTAAACCTGCTATGCAAAACACTTGGTTTACATTTTATAAATTGATTTTCTTAGTATTATCCCGAACTCAGGTTATTAACTACTTTTGTAAAGTGGACTTTAAACTACTTGAGACCTTATGTCGAATAAATGCTACTTCGGGTGATGAAGTAGGCATGAAACAATTCTTGCTTAATTATGTTAATAAGAATTCAGTTGGTTGGGTAACGAGGCCACAAATAATTGAAGGAGGAGGGTTTCAAGATAATTTAATGTTGGTTTTCGGAGAACCCCAAACGGCATACTATGCACATATCGATTCTGTTGGCTTTACTGCTCGGTACCAAAATCAGCTCATAACTATAGGCAGCCCTGATGCCGAAAATGGGGACATATTGGTTGGCGAAGACAACCATGGGCTTATAGAATGCGCTATTGAAATTGATAAAAATGGGAATACTTTTCATGATTTTAAAAGAACAATTGAGCCAGGAACACCTCTAACTTATAAACACAATTTCTATAAAAGTACTGATAGGGTAACCTCTCCATATTTAGACAATAGGTTAGGAGTTTTTGCTTTATTGCATCTTGCAGAAGAGCTAGAAAATGGAGTGTTAGTGTTCTCAACCTATGAGGAACATGGAGGAGGGAGCGTAGGCTATTTGGCCAGTTATTTATTCTCGAAATTTACCATTTCACAGAGTATAATTGTAGATGTTACTTGGGTAACTGAAGGAATTCAACTTGGCCATGGACCAGTGGTATCGTTAAGAGATGCGTACATTCCACGGAGAAAATTTATTCGCAAAATCATATCCCACCTTGATGATTCCTCCTTAGTTTATCAGAAAGAAGTTGAAGCAAGTGGAGGAAGCGATGGTTCGGAGCTTCAACGATCTGCCTTGCCTATTGACTGGTGCTTTATTGGTGTGCCTGTAAACAACCCACATACAGCAAAAGAGGAAGCTAATATTTTCGATATCATTAGATTGGTTGCCTTATTAAAAACCCTATCTATAAAAGTATAAACCTGACAGCATTCCTTATCCCGAACTCAGGTTATAAGGCTGCTTTGATCTCCAAATATGTTATTTAGACAAAAAATATATCCTGATAAACCTTTATACTTTAGTTTTGCACTCCACATTCAAAAAAATGAATGAAAGTTAAAGATAAAAATTTCGTTTCCTACTTGAGCGAAGAAGAAATTCAAAAAGCAACTAAAAGGTTAGCAAGCCAGCTAAATAAGGATTATAAGGAAACTAAACCCCTCTTTATTGCCATCCTAAACGGCTCCTTTATGTTTGCCTCCGACCTTTTTAAGGAAATTAAACTCGAGTGTGAAATTTCGTTTATAAAACTTTCTTCTTATGATGAAATGAGCAGCACCGGCAATGTTCTTGAATTAATTGGCTTGAATGAAAATGTGTTTCACAGAGATGTAGTCATCATCGAAGACATCGTTGATACAGGTAACACAATGAAAAATGTGTTGGAACAATTTAAAGACCGAGGAGTTAAAAGTGTGGAGGTGGTTTCTCTTTTGATAAAGCCAGAAGCACTTGCTAATGATGTGGAGGTAAAGTATGTAGGGTTTGAAATACCTAATAAATTTGTGGTGGGCTATGGTCTTGATTATGATGGGTTTGGTAGGAATACAAAGGCCATATATCAATTAAAGTCGTAGTTTTATTTTTTACTTTTAAGACAGCAATATGTTAAACTTAGTACTCTTTGGCCCCCCCGGAGCAGGCAAAGGCACCCAAAGCGAAAACCTGATAAAAAAGTATAAACTTACTCATATTTCTACAGGCGATTTATTTAGAAAACATCTTGGGGAAGGAACAGAGCTTGGTAAAACAGCTCAAAAGTTTATGGATGAGGGCAATCTTGTGCCCGATGAAATTGTTATTGGCATGGTTGATGAAAAGATTCATAGCACACCTGGCACTAATGGTTTTATTTTTGATGGGTTCCCAAGAACTATTGCCCAGGCAAATGCCTTGGATGAGTTAATGGCTAAGAACAATACGCAAATTAACACCATGCTAGCTTTAGAGGTTTCCGAAGAAGAGTTAATGAAACGACTCTTAAATCGTGGCAAAACATCGGGCAGAGTTGATGACCAAAATGAAGCTAAAATTAAGAATAGAATTAATGTGTATAATAATGAAACCACTCCTGTAGCTAATTACTATAAACAGCAAGGGAAATTAAATTCGATTAAAGGAGTTGGTTCAATTGAAGAAATATTTAATCGTTTAGCTAATACTGTTGATACCAAATTATAACACGCTACTGCACATATGGCGGGATCCAATTTTATAGACCACGTAAAACTTTGTGCCCGATCGGGCGCAGGAGGCCCTGGAGCTGTTTCGTTTAGGCGAGAAAAACACGTGCCCAAAGGTGGCCCCGATGGAGGTAAAGGTGGCCGTGGTGGTCATATTATTTTGCGAGGCACTACCAATGTTTGGACACTACTTCATTTGCGTTATCGTAAGCATGTAGTTGCTAAACCTGGTGGCCGCGGTGAAGGGGGTATAAGGTCTGGTGCTGAAGGCGAGGATATAATTTTGGAAGTGCCGCTAGGTACAATAGCTAGAAATGAAGAAACCCAAGAAATTGTTTTTGAAATAACGGAAGAAGGGGAAGAGAAAATCCTAGCTCAAGGAGGAAGAGGAGGCTTAGGTAACCATAATTTTAAAACGGCTACTAATCAAACACCAAGGCACGCACAGCCAGGAGAAGAAGGAACCGAAGATTGGTTTGTTTTGGAGCTAAAGCTATTAGCCGATGTTGGGCTTGTTGGGTTTCCTAATGCGGGCAAATCAACCTTGCTTTCAGTAGTTTCAGAAGCCAAGCCAGAAATAGCCAATTATGCATTTACCACCTTGGTGCCCAACCTTGGGGTGGTAGCTTATAGAGATAACCAATCGTTTGTAATGGCTGATATCCCTGGCATTATTGAAGGAGCGTCTGAAGGGAAAGGATTAGGTCTTCGTTTTCTTAGGCATATCGAACGGAATAGTATTCTGCTATTTATGGTGGCAGCCGATGCCGAGGACATTAGCGAAGCATATAACACGCTGCTAAACGAGCTTAAAAAACATAATCCAGAATTATTGGACAAAAAAAGATTGCTTGCAATTACCAAATCAGATATGCTCGATAATGAGTTAATTGACGAGATTAAGCCTGCTTTACCCAAGGAGGTTCCACATATCTTTATTTCATCTTTGGCCAATATTGGGCTAGTGGAGCTTAAAGATGTGATTTGGAAGGCGTTAAACTAAGCCGCTTTTTTCGTCATTAAAGCTACACCCTGAAAAATCTCTAGCCTCAACCGAGGTTCTTTTTAATTCCGATACAGCCATCTGGTGACTCTCCTGCAAATTTTAGCTCAATTTCGATCTAATATCCCGAGCTCAGGTTAATAAACAAGTCACCAGATGACTCTCGGAAGGTATACAGAAATAATCAGCGTTGGCCACAGCAGCTGCACAAAGAACAATAGAAGCGCTACCCTTTACTAACATTTTATTTATAACATTAGAATTAAGTATATTTGAATACATGGAAAGAATAACGCTTAACATAAAGGACTCCAATAAACTCCCCTTTTTTAAAGAATTGATAAGCCAGTTTGATTTTGTTGAACTCGAAAAGAATGAAATAAAACAAACTAACAAACTAACAAAGTTTGCTGGTATTTGGCCCAAAAATGAAGCCGATAAAATGAAAGCGGACATTAATAAAGCATGTGAGCAAATTAATGAAGAAGACTGGTAAAACATATCTGCTAGATACCAACATTATCATTGATTTATTCTCAAATGACCTCGATGTTTTAGAAAAATTATCAAATGCCAAGTTCACAATACCATCTGTAGTTATTGGAGAGCTTTACTTTGGAGCTAATGTATCTAAACAACTTGAATTAAGAGTTAATCAGATTGAAGAATTCACTCTTGGATGCGAGGTAATCTCAATAGATCAAGCTACTTCAAAACTGTATGGTAAAATCAAAGCCCAGCTTAAAAATGATGGAACGCCTATCCCAGAAAACGATGTGTGGATTGCAGCTTTAGCCTGCCAACACAATTTTGTACTTGTAACAAGAGATAAGCATTTTGATAAACCCAAAGGGGTAAAAGTAGAATTTTGGTAACCCTTATCTCAGTTACCTGATGACTCTCTTTCAAGTTCCGCCCCAACTTCAGGTTTCTACATGCTAATAAACAAGTCACAAGATGACGTGTAAATATCTTTGGCCAATATTGGCTAGTGGAGCTTAAAGATGTGATTTGGAAGGCGCTGAATTAGCACTCTTATCTCGTTATTATCGGGCATAATACCCGATAATCTCTAGCCTCTACCGAGGCTAGTTTTTCTTTCTGAATCAACAGATGACTCAACAAAATGATTCCCCAAAAACAACAATCTTTTCAATACTCCCAACTAATTCACTAGGTGGTTTTTAAACTTGCTTAATTCGAGGTACGAGAAATCTTCTTCGCTTAGTAAGTCCTTACTACAGACGGCTGTAATTTATTCGCAACCCTTTTATAATAACATTTTAATGATTAGTTTTATTTTTAGAAGACAACTTAGCTTTCCCGTATGAATCAATTTTTAACCCTTTTTCTATTTTCTCTTTCTATTACCACTTTTGCCCAACAAGTAGAAAACGTAGTAGCAACCCAACAAGGCACTAATGTTATAATAACCTACGATTTAGATGGCAGCCCCAATAACGCATATTATGTAAAACTCCTAATGTCTAAAAACGGTCAAAACTTCGGGCAACCTTTACGACACGTTACAGGCGATGTAGGCAATGCCAAGGCTGGCTCTAATAAAAAAATTATTTGGAATGCCGAAAAAGAACTTAGTTTCTATAATGGTAATGCTGTTTTTAGGGTAGAAGCCACAAGCTTGGCAGCACCCATGCCCCCTCCTACGGGGAATAAACCTGGCTTAATAAGAATACTTAAAGCTTCACAATCTGACAACAAAGTAAACATCGTTTTCACATTCTCCGCATCGAATGACGGGGCAATCCGTATTAGAGATGGTCTTGCAGACTCCTTTATCATTGACAACCGAGGTATTAAAGCTGGCGTTATTACAGGAGATTTCGCAAGCGATTACCTTAACAAATATGTTACGGTTGTCGAAGGCATACCAATTCGAGGAAAAATGGGGTTTGATAAAATAGCAAAAAACAGCTCGAAAATACCAATGTTGGCAATTAAAATCCAGTATAAATATGTCGATTATCTATATAAGTTCAAAAATGTACCCCTAAGTAAATAGTTAGAATAATGAAACAACTTTGTATTATTTTATTGCTTTTTAGCAGTACTTGTACATTTGCCCAAAATCAAAAAAATTATAGCGATAGCGCACCTGTTAAATTGTTAATAGGCGAACCAAAATCGCCAGCCATCAGCTCTACTTTTGGGCATCGGATTGAAAAACGAAGTATTTCTAACGCCCTTTATTTAACCGTGGGGTTTCAAAAAACCAGTTCAGATAGTAGTCCAACCAAACTTGCTATTGGAACACCAGATACTAATCCAACTGTAATTGCTACCCCAACAGAACGCATTGTAACCAATACAATAGCAGATAAACCCAGCAATATAATTGAAGGTAGCCCTAAATACTACAGCCTCTTTATTGGTATAGATAAATACCAGTTTGCATCCACAGATTTGCCCAATTTAGATAAACCACTACAAGATGCTTCGGCTTTACAAAAAGTACTTATAGACAAGTACTCGTTAACTGTAGAGAACTCTAACTTATTAGAAAATCCAACCAGAGCAGAGGTATTATCTGCGTTAGAAGAACTATCTCGAAAAGTAACGCCCAAAGACAACCTGCTTGTTTTTTATGCCGGCCATGGTGTATGGGACGAACGATTAAAAGTTGGCTATTGGCTGCCTTCCGATTCTAAAATTAACAGCAAGAGTAATTGGCTCTCCAATAGTACTATTAGAGATTACATTGCTGGTATTAACACTAAGCATACCTTACTAATAACAGATGCGTGTTTTAGTGGAAGCATTTTTAAAACTAGAGGTGTAAATGCCAATATTAGTGGCTACGGCATTTCTAAAATTTATAAACTACCTAGCCGCAAAGCCATGACTAGTGGAACCCTAACCACCGTGCCAGACGAAAGTAAGTTTATGTACTACTTAATAAAAAGACTGCAAGAAAACACAAGTAAGTACTTAACTACTCGGCAGCTCTTTTTTAGTTTAGAAACAGCCGTTTTAAATAACACAAGTACTGTACCTCAACTGGGAGTCATCCAAGATACAGGTGACGAAGGCGGAGATTTTATTTTTATAAAAAGGTAAAACATACTCTTCAATTGGCCTAGTCCAGCACTTCAGTCGATACTTAATTTATATATTTGATTAGGCTAAAAAGTGCCATACGATTCAACAAACCCCAATTTAAGCGTTCCCCTCCTGGGAAGGGCTAGGGGTGGGTATTAACCCACAACTTGATAAACACTATTTTGGTGCCATTCCCCTATTTTGAGAAGGAAAATCATACCATACAACCCCAAGTTAAAACCATTAGCCAAAAAGTTGAGAAATAACATGACCCTTTCTGAGGTTTTACTCTGGAACGAACTAAAAGGAAAACGAGTTTTAGGGTATGATTTTGACAGGCAGCGACCTATAGATAATTACATTGTTGATTTTTATTGCAAAGAACTGTTTTTGGTAATTGAAGTAGATGGAGATAGCCACTACCACGATGATGCACCAATTAAGGATGCCATTCGCCAAAAAAAGATAGAATCATTTGGAGTACATTTTCTCAGATTTCATGAAATTGATGTAAAGCAAAACATTAACTATGTTGTAAATACAATTTATGATTGGATTAGTGACAACAAAGACAAAACCCACCCCTAACCCCTCCAAGGAGGGGAATCCTATAATATGCCATATTGGCACTCTGCCTTCTTTGGCAAACATATTGTATTTAAGGTCAAACGGTATTTTTGTATCTAATTCAATCTAATTTAGGTTGAATTAGCTAAAACTGAAAGTAATTACCCGATGACAAAGAAGAAAAAAGAAGATAAATCAACGATAGCTGACAAAAAATCAGCAGAGCAAGTTGCTGAACAAGAAGAAGTGAAAACTTCCACGGAGGGTGCCGAGGAAGAAAACGAAGAAGTTGAGGTTGACGAAGTTGAAAAGCTAACAGGAGAATTGGCTGAAGCAAAAGATAAATACTTAAGGCTATATTCTGAATTTGATAATTACAGGAGAAGAACAGCTAAGGAGCGGTTAGATTTAATGTTAACAGCGGGCGAGAAAATTATCGCAGAATTAATTCCTGTGTTAGATGATTTTGAAAGAGCTGTAAAATCAGCCGATTCTAAGGATGAAAAATCTGTTTTAGAAGGGCTAACTCTCATTTCTCAAAAATTTGAGAAAACAATGCAAAATCAAGGATTAAAAGTAATGGAAACCCCTGAGGGAACGGAATTTGATCCAGATATTCATGAAGCTATTACGCAAATTCCTGCACCAAAAAAGAAGTTGCAAGGAAAAATTGTTGATACAATTGAGAAAGGATATTATTTAGGGGAAAAGGTAATTCGATTTGCCAAAGTTGTAACAGGTAGTTAAAGAAGATGGCAAAAAGAGATTATTACGAAGTACTAGGGGTTTCAAAATCAGCCACTGGGCCTGAGCTTAAAAAAGCATACCGAAAGATTGCTCTTCAGTTTCACCCTGATAAAAACCCTGATAATAAAGAAGCTGAAGAAAAGTTTAAAGAAGCGGCAGAAGCCTACGAAGTACTCAACAACCCTGAGAAAAAGCAACGCTACGATCAGTTTGGGCACCAAGGTGTTGGTGGTGCTGGTTTTGGTGGCGGACAGAACATGAACATGGACGATATCTTCTCTAACTTTGGAGATATCTTCGGTGGTCATAACCCTTTCGATAGCTTTTTTGGAGGAGGAGGAGGCCGTTCTGGAGGCAGAAAAGGGTCAAACCTTCGTATAAAAATTAAACTTTCACTAGAGGAGATTGCCAACGGTGCTGAGAAAAAAATAAAGGTTAAACGCTTGATGTCTGCTGATGGCGTTACGTTTAAAACTTGCCATCAGTGTCAAGGTCAAGGCCAGGTTAAAAAGGTAATGAACACGATGCTTGGGCAAATGGTTTCTGCTAGCACATGTCCTACATGTTCAGGTTCGGGTCAAATTATAGACCAACGCCCTGCTGGTGTGGATAGCTCTGGTTTACAATCTAAAGAAGAGGTAATTACGCTAAATATTCCTGCAGGGGTGAGCGATGGTATGCAGTTATCAATGGGTGGCAAAGGAAACGAAGCCCCTGGTGGAGGAACGGCAGGCGATCTTTTAATTTTAATTGAAGAAAAGGAGCACGAATTTCTAAAGCGAGATGGGTATAACGTAGTGTATGATCTTTATGTAAACTTTATTGATGCGACCTTAGGCACCTCAATAGAAGTGCCTACAATTGATGGGAAAGTGAAAATTAAAATTGATTCTGGTACGCAAGGAGGTAAAATTTTACGATTAAGAAATAAAGGAATTAAAGACATTAATGGCTATGGCCGTGGAGATGAACTTATACATGTTAATATCTGGACCCCTAAAAGCTTAACAAATGACGAAAAAAAGACCTTAGAGTCTCTTCGTGATTCAGAAAATTTTATCCCAAAACCGGGCAAAAACGACAAAGGCTTTTTCGACCGAATGAAAGAGTTTTTTAATCAATAAATTAGGAGATAACCACGAATATTCATCGGACGACTTGGAGTCATCCGATGAATTAGTAAACACCCGAAAATAGACGTTTTGCATACATAATGCAGCATATTTTAGCTGCTTTTACTTTTTATTTGACATTATTGAAACCCTATTAAAATTTGTACGTATCTAAGAAGCATGTGGCGATACTATTTTTCTTTGGGATTGGTGTGTATAATTGGTACGGCTAATGCCCAGGTTCAAAAACATTTTAAAATTGAACATAATAATCGCTATAAATCGGTAACTCTTAATTACGGAGCTTCTTCTGGTGTTTGTTATGTAAGCCCAGGAGAGTCTGATGAACCAATTGCTGTTTATTCTGATAGAGATATTGATGAGTTTAACCACACATTCAATAAATCTACCATTAATTCCAACCTTGAAATAAACCTCTCTCTCGAAGCCAAAAACAAGCAAACTTTTAGCCAGTCTATTTCGAGTAAAATGTTTAGTAATTCAAGCCCAGAAGATAATACTTGGAAAGTTTACTTAGCAGAAAATATCCCCTATAACCTAAACATGGTGTTTGGGGTTGGAGCAGCGTACATCGATTTATCTGGTATTAATGTAAATAGGTTTAATGTAAGAGCTGGTAGTGCGGATGTAAATATTGATTACCTTACTAGTATGCCCAACCCTGTTGTTATGGACTCCTTTAATGTAAAGGTTGATTTAGGAAATGTGGTGGTTCGCAAATTATATATGTCTCGAGCCAAATACATTCATGCAGAAGTTGGGTTTGGAAGTATGCAACTCGATTTTACAGAAACTCCAACGGTAGCAAGTCATATAAAAGCAAGTGTTGGAGCCGGAACACTAGAAATACTCATCCCCAAAAACGATTGCTCCGTAATTATCAGAATAAAAGATACAATGCTTTGCGATGTGCACCTCACAAAATCTTTTAAAGAGATTGGTGATAATGTATTCGTAAATGAAGAGTATAATGAAAATGCGGCTAATCAATTATCGTTTGATGTGGATGTATCCTTAGGCAATATCATATTTAAGGAAAAACGGTAGCCTTTTAAACCAGCAAGCCCAACCCCCGAACTACTTTTTTTCTAACAGCATTCTTTATCCTGCAAACCGGTTCTAAGGTTTTGTGATTTTGTTAGTCAAATAATTATTTATTATGATTTAACACATCTTATCTTTGCTCATTAATTTATTTTTATGGAGCTTAAAAACAAGAAATTTAGAATGCAAGGTGTTGATTTGCTTGATGTGGCCAAAGAATTTGGCACGCCTTTGTATGTGTATGATGCGGATTCGATAAAATCGCAATACGATAAATTGATTAATGCATTTCCTAACACAAAAATTAAGCTCAAATACGCGGCAAAAGCATTAACTAATATTTCTATTTTAAAGTATTTGCATAGCATTGGTTCGGGCTTAGATGCGGTTTCTATTCAAGAAGTAGAACTTGGAATGATGGCTGGTTTTAAGGCCGATGAAATAATGTACACTCCAAATGGCGTTTCTTTTGAAGAAATAGTGGAGGGGGTAGATAAAGGAGTAATGCTCAACATTGATAATATTTCCATTTTAGAACAATTTGGCAATAAGTATCAAGGGGCCGTTCCTGTGTGTATTCGTATTAACCCACACTTAATGGCAGGGGGTAATCATAAAATATCCACAGGTCATATCGATTCAAAATTTGGTATTTCTATTTTGCAAACGAGGCATTTACTACGGGTTATCGCAACCTACAAAATAAATGTAGTGGGTATTCATATGCATACCGGGTCTGATATTTTGGATGCAGCTGTATTTTTAAATGGAGCAGAACTACTTTTTGATGTAGCCAAGGAATTAAAAACCATTGAATTTATAGATTTTGGCAGTGGGTTTAAGGTGCCTTACCACGAATCTGATGTGGAAGTAGATGTCGCAGATTTAGGAGAAAAAATTAGCAAGGCGTTTAATGATTTTTGTGCTGAATATGGGCGTGAATTACAGTTATGGTTCGAGCCAGGCAAATATTTAGTAAGCCAATCGGGTGTTCTGCTTGCCAAAACAAATGTGGTTAAAACTACACCGGCCACTGTGTTTGCAGGAGTTGATTCTGGCCTTAACCACCTTATTAGGCCAATGATGTACGATGCCTACCACGACATCGTTAATATTTCTAATACCGAAGGCATTATGCGGGTTTATACCATTGTAGGCTATATCTGTGAAACAGATACTTTTGGTTGGGACAGAAAACTTAATGAAATTAGCACAGGCGATATTCTCGCCATTAAAAATGCAGGGGCTTATGGTTATTCAATGTCTTCTAATTATAACTCAAGATTTCGCCCTGCAGAAGTGTTAATCATTAATGGAGAAGCCAAGCTTATTAGGAAGCGAGAAACGATGGAAGACCTAACTCGCAATCAAGTAACGTTAGATATTTAAAAGTATTCAGCCTTCTCTTATGCAGAAAACGTTGATTCCCTCAGAAAAATAACTCTGTGTTAATCTGCGAAATCAGCGGTAAGCATTTTAAATAATTCTTATTTTAGCATTATGAGCGTTACACTAAGAAAAGGAACCGAAAAGGATTTACGCCACATACTAGAGTTAATAAAGGAGCTTGCTTTGTTTGAAAAAGAACCCGAACAAGTAGTAAATACAGTAGACCAAATGAAAAAAGATGGGTTTGGACCCAATCCTGTCTATTGGTTTTTTGTAGCTGAAAACGAAGGTAAAATTATTGGTACAGCTATTTATTATTTAAGATATTCGACCTGGAAAGGAGTACGACTTTATTTGGAAGATTTAATTATAACTGAGAAATCTAGAGGTATTGGAGCAGGAAAAATGCTTTTTGAAGCTTGTATTAATGAAGCAAAATCGAAGGGCTATAGTGGAATGGTTTGGCAAGTGCTGGATTGGAACACCCCTGCTATTGATTTTTATAAAAGCTATCATGCAGATTTGGATGGTGAATGGGTTAATGGTTCTCTTGAGTTTTAGCAAATGAAAATATCGTTGAAATTAATTGGCCTATTCCTAGGCCCTATACTTTTTGGTATTGGGCTATTCTTCCAACATTCAGAATATTTAAACCCAACCGCTTGGCAAGTGTTAGCTGTTGCCAGTTGGATGGTTATTTGGTGGATTACCGAAGCTGCCCCAATGGCTGTAACAGCATTGCTGCCCATAATTCTTTTTCCTGCCTTGGGTGTTTTTACTTTAAAAGTGGCTACCGCCCCGTATGCAAGTCCTATTATATTTCTTTTTATGGGTGGGTTTTTATTAGCATTAGGGCTTGAAGAACACGGCCTGCATAAACGGATTGCCCTTCGCTTAATAAAACTAACAGGCACAAGTGCCAATGGCATTATTTTAGGTTTTATGATGGCCACTGCATTTTTAAGTATGTGGATTAGCAACACAGCCACCACTATTATGATGCTACCCATTGCCATATCTGTAATTCAATTAGTTAAACATGACTCATTAAACGAAAAGGGCTTTAATAATTTTGCCTTAGCTCTAATGCTGGGCATAGCCTATTCGGCCAATGTTGGAGGCTTGGCCACTATTATTGGTACTCCCCCAAATGTGGTATTTGTGGGCTATGCCGAAGAACTACTCCATATTGAAATTGGATTTGCTGATTGGATGATGGTAGGCGTACCCATAAGTGCTATTCTGCTGACGGTTACTTTTATTTTGCTCACCCAAGTTCTCCATAAAAACAAGCTGGGTAAGATGAGCAATGCCGAAGAGTTAATTACGAAAGAATTGGATGCCTTGGGTAAATGGAAAAGGGAAGAAAAAATAGTGGCTGTTATATTTGGGCTCACTGCCTTTATGTGGATTTTTAAGGCCCCATTAAACAATTTAATAGGCTTTGCTATGCTTAATGATACAGTTACTGCAATGATTGGCGGAATTACCATGTTTGTTGTGCCCATTAGCATTAAAGAGAAAAAACAATTATTGCACTGGAAAGCGACCGAAAGACTCCCTTGGGGTATTTTGCTCCTTTTTGGAGGCGGTATGGCCTTAGCCAAGGCCATGGAGCACGCTGGGTTAGTAGCTATTATTGCAGCTATTATTGCCCAAAATCAATTTTCTACCTTACTCATCTTTCTGATTTTAATTACAGTAATGCTTTTTATGACCGAGTTAATGAGTAATGTAGCATTAACTACCATATTTATACCCATTGTAATTGCCATAGCTGAGGGAGCCAATATAAATCCCTTATTACTGTCTATACCAGTAGCAATGGCAGCTAGTTGTGCATTTATGATGCCTATTTCTACTCCACCGAATGCCATCGTGTTTTCTAGTGGTCATATAAAAATAAGTCAAATGGTGCGTGTAGGTATTTGGCTAAATATTTTTTCGGTGCTTGTGTTGTTGGTCGCTGCTTTTAGCTTGGTGCAGTGGGTATTTGGGTAATTAATTTAACCCAGATTATGCAATAGAATTCGTAATGAGAAGACAAAATGCAATAAATCAGAAGTTTATATTCGAAAAGCATAGCACCGCTATGGTTAAGAGGACAAACTTAGTAAAACGACTGATTTGCAGCAGTTTGTATTAGTAATAGAATTTCTATTGCATATTTCGGGTTTAATCTCATCAAAAATACTTGCACCATAGTGTAAAACAATTTTGCCCCTCTAAGGCTTAGAGAAAATAGCATTTTCAGATCAGAAAGCTCCATAGGAGCGATATTTTTATAATAAGTTGGCCGTTAACAAGATAAGCTCCGTAGGTGCGGCATCCGGTTAGAATACACGACTAGTATTTCGGCATACCCAAATAAGCAATAACGAATTAAACTTTCAAAGAGATTAAATAAACTACCAGAGCGAGAATGGTTCCACTTATAACTTGGCACAAGGTTCTATTTTTATCTACAATTTTTCTCAAATCTCCTTTAAAGCCTGTGAAAGATCAGAGAATAAAGGCTCCAAACATTTCGAATATATTAAAGAGGAGCATTTGAATTTAACAATATGTTAAGCCAATAAAACTTCAGCCGGAATTCGTAATTCTTTGTACAATGATTTAACCATTTTTAAGGTTAAGTTCCTTTTACGATTAAGCACTTCACTCACCCTGCTTTGGCTTCCCAGGTATTGAACAAGATCGGCATTATTCATTCCCATCTGCTCCATTCTAAACTTAATGGCATCAATTGGATCTGGTGGTGGAATTGGATGATGCTTCATTTCATAAACCTCCACTAAAGTTGCCAATAAATCCAGTTCATCACCTTTTGGTGTGTCCTTTTTTGACCCCCATAGCTTTTCAATTCTCCTAATTGCTAAATTGTAATCTTCTTCCGTTTTTATAGGCTTAATTTCCATAGCTAAATACTTTTAACATCAATTTTATCATATTGTTTATGAGCACCAATAAATCGAACAAATATGATTTGAAACTCATAATCAATGGCAACAACTAATCTATACGAATTACCTTTTATATTGAATACCACTCTACCTTCTCTAAGGATACTAGCATTGAGATATTGGTTCTTCAATTCATTCGGATTTTTCCAATTTGCCGTTTTTGCATCTTGATACCACGAACGTAGAGATACTTCAGCATCACCATACACAGGATTTTCATAGAACGCTCTAATTGTTTTAAAAGAGATAACTCGCACAATGCAAATATACAAAAAATATACCAATTTGGTATATTTCTATTCTTTCATCAATTCGACTTTTGTCCGTCTCTCTTCTTGGCTTTCTAGAGGAGCATTATAGAATTGCCAAAAATCAGGATTGTATAGGATAAGTGTAAAGGTCGGTTTCTCGTGCTATTCTATTTTTTTCTTTAAACCCATGTTCATCGTTTATTTTGGTTAGCCTAATTAATCTCTTCATCTCTGTCATATCGCCTTTTACATCTATCGATTCTCTAAAATCATTAATAGAGTTTATATACCAACTGCCGTTATTAAGTTGTACAAAGTCTACATATTCATACCATTTAGTAAAATAAAACATAGATTCAGGTACAGTTCTATCTGCATCTTCGTACTTCCGATTTATAGCAATCAAAGCATAGGTGTCAGTAGTAATAAACATAGTGGTTACAGTTTTCTTTACTCCTTTTGACGTGATTAGTAATTTAAATACTTCATTATTTCTATAATTCGAATACCCAACTAGCTCAATATTAAAATATTTAAAATTACTCTTTTGCAAATACTGTTTAGTCCCCTTTAACCAATGAAGCACTCCAATCCCATTACCTCCTTCAAAAGTGCTGTCGATATTAAACCCGGGTCGTTTTTCTTTGATGAATAAATCGTATTTATAAGGGTTTTTCTTTTTACTACTAAATCCTTCTCCTACAAAATCAGCGACAATCTCAAGATACCTAATGGGTTTATTATTTACACTAATGGCTTCTTTATAATAAAGCTCTTTGCTAAATTTTTCTTGTGGGTAATTTCTTTTTATATTATTTGCAACATTTAATAATATCTGCTCAGGGTCGACTGGAGTTATGGTGACCGATTCCAAAATCAATTCGTCCTCTTCAAGATAAACTATAAGAAGCTTACCATTAGAATTGAATGTTACTCTTGTAGAGGAAAATCCAATAATAGAAACGACAATAGGTTTTTCTTTGAACTCACTATTAAAATGAATAGAGAATTCCCCATTTTCATTACTTGTAGTTCCAATTTGGTTCCCTTCAATATAAATATGTGCATTAAAAATGGGCAAGGAATCAGACTTTTGCAAAACTTTCCCTTCTATCGTAAGTAAAATTTGAGCATTTGATGCGAAATAAATTGATAAAGCTAATAGAATTGAGATGAGTTGTTTCACTAGTTTATTAATGGATATATTTTAAATATAAAAAAGAGTTTTTTTTGAATAGTTTCAAAGTGAATTAGGTAGATTTATCCTTAGGAAACATGAGATAGATTTCATTTAGAAATACAAGTGAGGCATACGTATAACTTAATTTAAAAGCACAATATATAAGATGACAGCTAAGAAAAAAGAGAAAAAAATTTTTGTGCTTGACACAAGTGTAATATTATACGAGCACAACTCCATATTAAATTTTGATGAGCACGATGTAGGTATTCCTATAACGGTACTGGAAGAATTAGATACCTTTAAAAAAGGGAATGATACCCGTAATTATGAAGCTCGTGAGTTTACAAGGCTGTTAGATAAACTCTCGAAAGAATATAACCTTCAAGATTGGATTCCTTTGAACGGTTCTGCTAAAAAAGGAGTGTTTAAAGTACTCATGTCTTCAGAAAGTACTGTAAATGCTTCTGAAGTTTTTGGTGAAGACAAACCAGACCATCGCATACTAAATGCTGCTTTGCAATTGCAAGAACAGGAACCTGCAAAAAAAGTAATTCTTGTTACTAAGGATATTAATTTAAGGTTGAAGGCTAAATCTTTAAACTTAACAGCTGAAGATTACACCACTGGTAAAATCCAAAATGTAAGTTCGCTTTACACAGGTAAAAGCACACATCAAAAAGTAAATGCTGAGCTCATTAACCAGATTTACGAAACCAAAGGGGTAGAGCAAGATGCAGTATTACCCAAACACAAGCTTAAAGACAATGAATTTCTCATTCTTAAAAATGGAAAAAAATCCGTATTGGCGTATAAAAACCCCATCGATAATTTAATTGAAAGGGTGGATAAAAGATCGGTGTATGGCATAAAACCAAGAAATGCTGAGCAAGCATTTGCTATTAATGCTATTTTAAATACGGACATTAAGTTAGTTACCATTAGTGGTGTAGCAGGTACAGGAAAAACCCTTATTGCGCTGGCAGCTGCCATGGAGCAGAAAAAAGAGTACAAGCAAATTTATTTGGCTCGGCCCATTGTGCCACTCAGTAACAAGGACATCGGTTATTTGCCTGGTGATTTTAAATCGAAGGTAAACCCATATATGGAACCCCTTTGGGACAATCTTAAATTTATCCAAAACCAATGGAATGAAACCGATAAGGAGTACTCTAAAATTACCGATATGGTAAACCAAGAAAAGTTGGTGATTACACCTTTGGCTTTTATAAGAGGAAGAAGCTTTTCAAATATTATTTTTATTGTTGATGAAGCACAAAACCTTACGCCTCATGAGGTAAAAACAATCATAACAAGGGCTGGAGAAAATTGTAAGATTATACTAACAGGCGATGTAAACCAAATTGATACCCCTTATTTAGATTCTCAAAGTAATGGCCTTTCGTATTTGATAGATAGGGTTGATAGCCACCCATTGTATGCACATATTACCTTAGAAAAAGGGGAAAGATCAGAGCTGGCAAATTTGGCCAACGAACTATTATAATTTGTTCATTACATCATCCATAACTTTGGGTGCTTTAATGCGATAACCCACAAAAACTCTAAATTCTCCTATGCCATTACTTAAAGCTAAGTCGTTTGGTAATGCAATTTGGTTATTGTCGGCAATTAAATAAGCCCCAGTGTACCATCGTTCGGAGTTATAACCAATACCAGCGCGCACCATCATTTTAAAATTAGCTATGAATCGAGGACTATAAGTACCTGCTTCACTATAAATGGTTCCTACGGCATAAGTAATACCTGGTAAAATAGAGGCAGAAGCATAAAAATTTTTATAAACGAATGTGTAAGAGTAGCCAAACAGTTGCCCAAGCATTAACACGTTGAAACTGTTAATCTGTGCTTCGGGGCTAAAGCTATTATCCACTATACTAGAATCTGCCCGGCTATGATAAAAATAAAGGGATGATACTGCCATAAACGAACCTGCACTTTTTTTCAGCTTTCCATCAAGTATAAAAATCACCCTTGGTGAATATTTTTTCCAATTAAATGGAATGGTATAATTAAACCCCCAACTAAAAGTTGATAAATCAGAACGTAATGGATATGGAGTGCCAGACTCCCAATCAGGGATAACCTCTTCCGCATTAGACACATAATACCCTTTGTAATATCGTAGATACCCATCGATTACATGTCGTTTTAAATAAACACTGCCTTTTAAATTAAACTCTTTCGTTTCTCCAAATATATCAGTATCTCGCTGGGTAAAGCTTGGGTTAAGGGTAAGATCTATGGCTAACCATTTATAGGTAAAGCCAAGCCCTATCCCATAATGTTCATTGGCTTTGTACACATATTTGTCATTGGTAAGTGTATTTTTTAAGGTAAACTGATCGAATCTTTTAGGCAATACAAACCTAAGCGCTAATTTAGAATTATAGTTTTCTATATAGTTAGTATCGTATTGGTATGTTTCAATTTTGGGGATAGAGATTTTTTTATTTTGAGCACTTGCAAAAAATGACGTGGTAGCTATACAAATTAAGAAGAGCACTTTCATAACTTGCAAAAATAAGCAGGACTACCACCAAACGGCATCATATCTTAAAAAAGTAAAAATGTTACTTTTACCTGACTTATGAATAAGTACTAAATTTTTTATACAGTTCAGTACAGCCATTCAGCAGTTGGCTACAATTAGGTTTTTTCTAAGAGGGCGATCTCCTATCATTACATTGTCAAGGAAAATTAAACTCAAGGTCAACCATTATGAACTCAAAACTAACAACACTCACTCTTCTAATCCTGCTTTATTTAACTCGAATTTCATTCGCTCAGGATTACAACAAAACCCGTACTTATAAAAATAACAACGGAGTATCTAACACAGAATTGGAGTACCGTGGAAAAATTATTTTTACCGATGACGAAACAGATGTTAAATCTATTAGCCCAGGAGGTTTTTTACGTTTTAGTAAGCGGTCTTTTGGAACCAAACGGCTAATTGTTTTGGAAGGGGAATCAAATGGCAACATTTACCGAGAGTACAAAGAAGGGTCTAAGAAAATAGCTTTTGAGCCTGATGGCAAAAGATGGATGGCTTCTGTTTTACCTGAAATCATTCGTAGAACAGGCATTGGGGCTGCAGAACGAGCTAAGAAATTTTATGCTCGTGGAGGAATAAACGCCCTTCTCACTGAAATTTCTATGTTGCCTACCGATTATGTAAAAGGCATTTATTACGATGCTGCCTTTAGGCTTCCTGAACTTAAAACAGGAGAAATGGCATTGCTTATTGACGATGCTGGTAGTCAGATAAGCTCAAGCTATGAGTTGTCTCATATTTTAATGGACAACGCAACTATCTATAGCAAAGATAAAAAAGCATTAGGAGCAGCCATTATTGCTGCTGGTAAAGTAAGCAGCTCTTACGATCAAGCCAAGGTATATAAATACTTGCTTACCAAAGCGAACCTGAATGATGCAGATAAAGGAATGGTGATAAAAAATGTAAGAGGAATAAGTTCGAGTTATGATAAATCTGGAGTTCTCCAGGCGATAATCAAAGAGGAATTATCGTCAGAAAATATAAAATTGGTCGTTTCTGAAATCAGCTATATCAATTCGAGTTACGAACAAAGCAAGGTGCTACAATCACTCATTAAAAACCAGTCGTTAGAAAATTTAGAATTCGAAACACTGCTTAGTACAATTAGTAACATAAGTTCGAGTTACGAGCAAGGCAAAGTGCTGAGCCAATTGGTTACTACCAAAAGACTTAGTGGAGAACAGATTGCCATCATTTCGAAAGTCTCTACTTCAATTAGCTCAAGCTATGAAAAATCTAAATTCCTTCAGAGCTTAATAAGCGAACAGGCCCTAAGTGAACCTAGTATTAATACTATTCTAAATGTTGTAAGCAACATAAGCTCAAATTACGAACAATCCAAAGTTCTACAATCTATTATTGAGTCCCCCAATTTCGCAAAATCTAATTTTAAAAATGCCATAATTCAAGCCTCTAAGGTTAGCTCTAGTTATGAGCAATCGAAGATATTGTCTAAACTGATTGGGCTTAAAACAATGCCTAGTGAATATATGATTCCAATGATAAAAGCCATTGATCGGGTATCAAGCAGCTATGAACGAAGTAAACTGCTGCAACAATTGGCTCCTCAGCTACCTGAAAACAAAGAAGTTAGAGATGTTTTTTATGAAGCAGCGGAGTCTCTTTCCAATGACGATTATGGAAAGATTATGCGCTCTTTGCGTAATCAGTAAATAATTGCTAAATTCATAAATCTATTGAATTTTGACATTATTGGAAAAAAGAAGTTTATTTATTCTAGCAGGTTTTTTAGCTGGTACTAGCATTGGCCTATATGTATTCTATCCGTTAGTAGGGCAGTTTTCTAGTTTGCTAATTAGTAGTGTACTCGTGCTATGCTCAGGAATTTTTGGAATCCTTTTGCTTGGTTCCTTTTTTGTAATCAGCCAATGGATAAACAAAAAACTTGCTTTAGAAAAGAAATTTTCTACTCGAATTGCACTCGATTTAATCATTAATATATGTGTAGCCATCTTTAGCTCTAGTATTGCACATTACACTTTATTAAAGGTTGTTTTAGGCTCTACACTAACCCAAATTTGGGAAGCTTATAAAGAAAGCTTTTTAACGCTTTGGATTCTAATGGTAGTTCTAGTCCTTATTTATAATGTTAGCATGGTAATTCTGTATGCATATTCTCATTATGCCGAAGGACAAATAGCCGATGTAAAAATGGAACGCAAGCAATTGAAACTCCAGTTTGAAGCATTGAAGAATCAGCTCAGCCCTCATTTTTTATTCAATAGTTTAAATACTATTTCTTCCTTAATTCATACAGATGAAAATAGGGCAGAGGAATTTATTAGGAGGTTGGCCGATACATACCAATATGTGCTTGGTACTCATCAACAAAAATTAATTCCTTTGGAGAAAGAGCTTGAATTTGTAAATGCCTATTATTTTTTATTACAAGTTCGATTTCAAGAAGGGCTCAACTTAAAAGTAGATGTACCTAGCCAGCTTTTAACCCATCAAATACCTCCACTAACAGTTCAAATTCTAATCGAGAATGCCATAAAGCATAATGTGTTTTCGAAAGAGCAACCACTTAATATTACCGTGGAAGTAGCCGCCAATAGCCTGCTTAAAGTAGTAAATAATAAAACTATCGCTCCTTTAGCTGTTAAATCAAATTACGTTGGATTAAAAAATATTCAGAAAAGGTATAGTTATTTTACGAAGCATAAAGTGAAAATCGTAAACAATAATAATTTTGAGGTGCATTTCCCTATAATTAAGAAAGTGGCATGACCAAAAACATTATTCACTCTTTACTCTTTAGAATATTAGCCCCAATTCCGTATGGTACTTTAATTTACCTTCTACTGCTTCTTATTAATAATAATTTACTCATCATTAACGAGTCGTATATAAGTACAGAACTCTTTTTTTGTATTGGGCTTACCTACATTACATTGGAGGTAAATCGACTTTTTTCGGTTATAATTTTTAGAAAGAACACCTTAGCAACGGTTTCAATTTTGAGCCAATTGGGCCTTAATTTAGCAATCACGCTAGTTGTTGTTTACTTCTCATTAATGTTTTATTTTGTTGGGTTCTTAGGCTATAGTTCAATGGCGGGTTTTTCGAATGAAATCAAGTATTTTTCATTATTCTTAGGCGTTACTAGTGTTTTATACAATATGCTTTCCATCAGTTTTAATTTGCTAACCAAAAGAAACGAGCAATTATTTAATGAAGAAGAAACGCTAAAAGAATATGTTCAGTTTGAATTAGATAATTACCAAGCTCAAGTAAATCCTGATTTATTATTCGAAAGTTTAGAATCTGCTATTACACTTGTGCACAAAGATGCTGAAGAAGCCGAAGACTTTATAGACCATCTGGCCTTGGCTTATCGGTATATTTTAAGCAATCAGCATAATGAAACTACAACTGTTGAAAGAGAAATTGAAGCAGCAAACAATATTCTTCACCTTCATAATGTAAGGCATAATGGATTAATAAATTTTGTGAGCAACGCATCTTCAACGGAAGGCCAAATCATTCCTGGCTCTATTCCACTACTGGTAGATGAAATTATAAAAAGCACATTAATATCTACCACCAAGCCTCTTGAAATTGTTTTGAGCAAGGAAGATAATTATTTAACATTGTCGTATAAAATAAATGAACGTTTGAAAAAAAACAATCACGAATTATTAACTTTTGAAAGATTGCATACAGCCTACTCTTACTATACAGAAGAACCATTGGTGAAAGTATTGGCTTATGGAAATGCCTTTTATAAAATACCATTACTATTAATTAATGAAGCTGCTGCTTAGCCAATGAATGTAGTTATTGTAGAAGATGAATATCCCGCTGCGGAAAAATTAGAACGTTACCTTAATAGGCACGATAAGGGAATTGTAGTGCTTGCTACCTTAACTTCTATAACCGATTCTGTAAATTGGTTTAAGGAAAACCTTGCAAGGGTTGATCTTATTTTTATGGATATTCAATTATCGGATGGCCTCAGTTTTTCTATTTTTAAGGAAGTGGACATTACTAAACCCATCATTTTTACAACCGCATACGATGAGTACGCCTTAAAGGCATTTGAAGTAAATAGTATTGCTTACTTGCTTAAACCTATTGTTTTTTCTGATTTAAGTGCTGCACTAGAGAAATACAAAATCCTAAAAAAGTCTTCTGTAGAAAGTTCTATGCGCCATTTTAAAGAACTGCTAGAAGATATTAGCACTAAGAAAGTCTATAAAAAGCGCTTTATTGTTAAAATTGGAGGGCATATTCGCTCCATTTTAGCAGATCAAATTGTATATTTTTATGCAGAAGGAAGAAATGCCTACATTACAACTAAAGAAGGTAGAAACTTAATTATAGACTATAAACTAGAAGAGCTAGAAGACTTACTAGACCCTGATAAGTTCTTTAGAGTTAACCGGACTTTTATTGTTAATATCGACTCCATTACTGAAGTGCTTGTGCATTCTAATAGCCGTCTAAAAATTATTATGGAGCTCACTTCTGACAAAGAAATAATTGTGAGCAGAGAAAAGGTGGGTATTTTTAAACAGTGGTTTGCAGGAGAATAGGTAAGAGAAACCTAAAAAGTAGCCTCACCAGGGATCGAACCTGGATCTAAAGTTTAGGAAACTTCTATTCTATCCATTGAACTATGAGGCTATGTAGATTGAAAATAATTTCAATAAGACTGCAAAACTATCTTAATATGGGTCTTTTTTCAAGTAGTTAGGGAAAATTGTATAGAATCGCTCTTCAGCAAAATCAAACAGTATTTTTCTAAACTCAGCAATATTTAGTTTATCAGTGGCAGAAATAAATACTGTTTGCTCATTTTCCTTGCCTACGTGCATTTCCTTAAAATGCAACACAGATTCCTCCATTTTGAGTTTATGCATTTTAGTGTACTTATCTATTTTATTAAATACAACCAAAGTAGGCTTTTCAGCGGAGTCAATTTCTGCAAGCGTTTTATTAACGATATCATACTGATCTTCAAAAAACGGGTGGGAAACATCCACTACATGCAATAGAATATCTGCTTCTCGAATTTCGTCTAATGTGCTTTTAAAAGATTCAATTAACCCGTGAGGTAACTTTCGAATAAAGCCAACAGTATCGGTTAATAAAAAAGGAATCTGCTCGATTACCACTTTTCGTACAGTAGAATCAACAGTAGCAAATAGCTTGTTTTCAGCAAAAACATCTGATTTTGACAACAACTTCATTATGGTTGACTTACCTACATTCGTATAGCCAACTAAGGCCACGCGTACCATTCGTTGCCTATTTTTGCGCTGGATAAATGATTGCTTATCAATTTTAGCTAATTTCTTTTTCAGCAAGGAAATTTTGTCTCTCACAATACGTCTATCTGTCTCAAGTTCGGTTTCACCAGGTCCTTTCATGCCAATCCCTCCCTTTTGCTTGCTCAGGTGGCTCCACATTCGTGTTAATCTTGGTAGTAAATACTCATATTGAGCCAGCTCAACTTGAGTTCTTGATTGCGAAGTCTTTGCTCTAATGGAAAAAATATTGAGGATTAGCAAACTTCTATCTAAAATTTTACACTCTAAAATTGACTCTAAGTTTCTTACTTGCGATGGAGAAAGGTCATCATCGAAAACAACCATATCCACATCTCTCGATTTTATGTAAGCATGAATATCTTCCAATTTGCCTTTGCCTACATAAGTTCTTATATCTGGCTTAGGTAAGTTTTGAGTAAATGTAGATACTGTTTCTGCACCAGAAGTGCTAACTAAAAAAGCCAACTCTTCTAGATGTTCTTCCAATTGCACAGGTGAGGTATGCTGATCAGCGACAGCCACAAGAACAGCGGTTTCTTTTTCGGGAGCCGTAGAATATGTTTTTGACATGGGTGCAAATTTAAAAGTAAAATCATAAAAAAATACAATCAAATACAGTTTGGGTTACTATTAGAATTATTAAATGTATATAAGAATAATTATTTCTACATTTGTAGATACCGACCAGTTGGCCATCTTATGAAAATAGCTATTGTTTTAAACACTTCTTGGAATATTTACAACTTCAGAATGGGGTTAGTAAAAGCATTATTAACTCAAGGGCATGAAGTAATTGCCATTGCACCTAGAGATGAATACACCCATCATTTAGTTGAAGCTGGCTGTAGCTATCATGAGATAACAATGGATAGTAGAGGAGCAAATGCCATTAAAGATTTAGGATTAATATTTGAACTATTTGGAATTTACCGAAAAGTGAAACCCGATGTGATTTTACAGTACACTATTAAGCCAAATATATATGGCACCTTAGCCGCAAGTGTATTAAGGATACCTACTGTAAATAATGTTTGTGGCCTTGGTACTGCATTTCTCAACAAAGGGCTTGTTTCAAAAATAGCCATTGGAATGTATAAACTGGCGTTTAAATTCCCTAAGCTTATTTATTTTCAGAATGAAGACGACAAAGCTTTTTTTAAAGAGCATAATATTATAAAAAATAATGCAACAAAGGTGTTGCCTGGTTCTGGTATAAACCTAAGTCATTTTAAGCCAGCACCAGAAGTTGTTAATAAAAAATTCACCTTCCTTTTAATAAGCAGGCTAATACACGACAAAGGAATTATTGAATATATTGATGCCGTAAAATATTTAAAAGAAAAGGGCATTGAAGCAAACTTTCAAATTTTAGGTAATAAAGACATTGAACACCGCAGAGGTATTTCCGAAGATATTATTAACAGCTGGATTGAAAGTAATGTTGTAGAATATTTAGGAAGTACCGATGATGTTCGCCCATTTATAAACAGTGCCGATTGTGTTGTACTTCCTTCTTATAGAGAAGGAACCCCTAAATCTCTGCTTGAAGCCGCAAGTTCAGCTAAGCCTATTGTTGCCACAGATGTAGCAGGGTGTACAAATATTGTTAAAGACAATATTAATGGGATGCTATGCAAAGTTAAAGATGTTAAGGACTTGGCTGACAAACTAGAAGCAATGACAAAACTTCCTCAATCTAGGTTATCAGAAATGGGTAAAGAGAGCAGAAAAATTGTTGAAAACAAGTTTGACGAAAAAATAGTAATAGATAGTTACTTAAATACCATTTCTTCTTTCCAAAATAGTTGATGCAATAGACGTATTTAACTATCTTAGCCGTTCAATATCAAGACTATTTTGACAAAAAATTCATTTTTGCTAATTTTTATCGGCCTATGGCTAGCAAGTTGTTCGGCTTATAAGCAAAACATTATGTTTAGCCATGAAGAAGATTTTGCAGCCGCTAAAATTTCTGCTGAAGCTCGAGCATTGGAAAGGGATTACAGCATTCAGCCAAACGATTTAATAAAAGTTAAGGTTTATACAAAAAATGGGGAAATGATAATTGACCCTGAGTACGAGCTTTCTAAAGATTTTAATAATACGAAACAAAATAGACCTGACCCTGAGTATTTGGTAAGGTTAGATGGCCTTGTTTTATTACCAATGGTAGGTGATGTTAACATAGAAGGACTTACGCTGCACGAAGCAAACCTGAAATTAAAAACTTTGTACGATGAGTACTTTATTGATCCTTATGTGATCACGTCCTATACTAACAAAAGAGTTACAGTGCTAGGAGCTGCTGGCGGCCAAATATTGCCTCTGGCTAATAATAACATAACCATTGCCGAAGTAATTGCAATGGCAGGAGGTATGCAAAATATGGGCAATGCATCAAGTATAAAGCTTATCCGAGGAGATGAAACCTTTCTTATTGATTTCTCAACTATCGAAGGGTATTACGCTTCTAACCAGATAGTTCAGCCAGGTGATATTGTTTATATCGAGCCAATTAAAAGGTTTTTTAGAGGAAATGCTGTTGAGATTTCAGTATTCTTAAGTTTAATAACAACGATGACGACCCTATTAATTTTAGTACTTAAATAAATGGTCCAATTCAATCAAAATATTGGCAATGGCTCTCCTGTTCCTGAAGAGGAAAACCACGATATTGATTGGATAAAACTTAAATTAATTCTTAAAAAAAGCATTCCTTGGTTTATAGCCATTTTCGCTGTGTTGATCTTAACAGCAGTGCTATATTTAAGATACACCAAGCCTATGTATCAGTCTCACTCTGAGATAAAGCTTGACCAAGAGAATCAATCAAATATGCTGGGTTTGCCTCAGTACGATCAGTCTTCCAACATGGGTCTTCTTTCAAGTGAGATGGAGATTATACAGTCGAGGTTGTTTTTTAATAAAGTGGTAGAAACGGTTGACCTAAACCCTCAATATTTTACGTATGGGAAT
This sequence comes from Cyclobacteriaceae bacterium, assembly GCA_021648745.1. GTDB lineage: Bacteria > Bacteroidota > Bacteroidia > Cytophagales > Cyclobacteriaceae > JAKISE01. The sequence goes on along the minus strand of JAKISE010000006.1, from coordinate 33,574 downwards.
ATTTTGGATGATGAAAAATATTTGAATCCTCCATTTAGGGTAAACTATAAAGTTCTTAATGCTAGTGTGTATAATGTGCCATTAGATGTAATAGTAGTTAACCAAGAAACATTTCAGTTAAATTATACGGTTAGGGAAAAAGAGTATAGCAAAACGGGACAATTTGGAGACTCTATACAAACCGAATTAATAGATTTAATAATTGTTTTAAATAAAAATTGGGTTATCGAAGATGGTGCTAGGTTCTATTTTAGAATTAACAGCCGAGAAGTTCTTATAAACTATATTGAAAAGAACTTATCTGTTGAACCGCTTAACCTTCAAGCTAACACGTTTAAAATCTCCTTTACAGACCATAATCTAAATAAAGCTCACGCCCTTATTGAAGCAATCGACACGCTCTATTATAATTATTCTTTACAGGAAAAAACGAAAGCGGACAGAAACAAAATTGAATACTTAGACAAGCAGCTTGAAAAAACAGAAAAGAAGCTCGACAATTTTGAAACCTATTTTGAAGACTTTACAATAGATAATAAAACGGTAGATTTAAATGAGGATGTGAGAAGAACGGTTGATGCTATCAACGGCCTAGACTCTCAGAGAATAAAAATAGAAAATAAACTTTCAAAGTTAGAGTTGCTTCAAACAAAACTATTAAAAACCCCTTACGAATACTTAACCCCTAAAGTAAATGTTTATCCTGCCTATCTAAATAGAGCATTCGATGAATTTAATTTACTTAATAACGATCTTCAAAAATTAGGGTTAAGCTATAAAGAAAATACATACACCTTTAAGTCTAGACAAAAAGAAGTAGAGTTAATGCGTGCTGATATTTTAGCAGAAGTAAACAGTTTTAAGGAGGATTTGCAAAAACAAAAAAACAACCTTGCCACAACTAAGCAACAGTTAAGGAGGCAGTTAATAAGTTTGCCATCAAAAAATACTGAGTATAATAAATCAAAAAGGTTTTACTCGGTTTACGAAGAAATGTACCTCTCTTTAATGCAGAGCAAAAACGGATTTGAAATTGCCATTGCAGGCTCTGTCACAAAAATTAAAATATTATCACCTGCTAGCCTTTCAACCACCCCTATTTACCCTGTGCCGTTATTTGCCTACGCTACTGCGGTTATTCTATCCATTGTATTATCGTTTTTGTTTGCAGGTGTAACTTATCTAGCTCATAACAAAATTCAGAGTTTGCATGAGATTGAGTTTCTTACTACTGCTACTACGCTTGGGGCTGTTCCAAAACATAATTTAAATGGTAAGGTGGCAAAAATTATAGTTGATAAGCACCCTAAATCAGCGGTTAGCGAGGCCCTTAGGTCGATAAGAACAAATATTGAGTTTATGATACCCGATAAAGACTCTAAGGTCATATCGGTTACCTCAACAATAGGATCAGAAGGAAAGACATTTATTTCGACCAACTTAGGAGCTCTGCTAGCCATGGCGGGTAAAAAAACAGTTATTGTAGACCTTGATTTAAGAAAGCCTAAAATACACCTTGCGTTTGAACAAGAAGAAAACTCTAACGGGGTAAGTTCTATTTTAATTGGCAAAGGGAAAATAGAAGATTGTGTCCAAAAATCCTCGATTCAAAATTTAGATTTCATTACGGCAGGTGCCATTCCTCCTAATCCATCGGAGCTGATTCTAAGAAAGGAATTTGGAGAAATGATTGATGCACTTAAGTCAACATACGAAGTGGTTATTTTAGACACTCCTCCGGTAGGACTTGTTACAGATGGGCTTTTAGCTATGCAAAAGGCAGACCTACCACTCTATATTATAAAAGCAGATTTCTCAAAAAGGTCGTTTGTGCAAAATGTGAACAGGGTGTTAGCCACTGGCCAATTTAATAACCTCTCACTTATCTTAAATGGAATTTCAAGTGGTTCAGGTTATGAGTATGGCAAAAAAAATACCTACTACGAATCATAGGTATGCTTACTAGCTGGTTCTCTCGCACAAAAAAACCGATGATTCAGTTGTATACCGATGTGCATTCACACTTATTGCCCGGCATTGATGATGGTGTAAAAACCATGGAAGAGTCAATAGAAGTTATTAAATATCTCTCTGGTTTGGGATTTAAAAAACTCATAACCACTCCTCATATAATGAGTGATTACTATAAAAACACACCTGAAATAATTAGAGGTAAACTTAATGAGGTAAAAGAAGCAATCTCCGCTGAAAATATTCCCGTTGAAATTGAAGCTGCGGCAGAATATTATTTAGACGAATATTTTTATAAGCTAATTTGTGATGGGAAAGAGTTGCTAACATTTGGAGATAATTATGTCTTGTTCGAAACTTCTTTTACCGTTGAGCCAGTAATTTTAAAAGAGGTTATTTTTAGGCTCAACTCAGCAGGCTATAATCCTGTATATGCCCATCCAGAAAGATACATTTATTTGCAAGAAAATAAGGATTTGTTAAACGAGTTAATTGACCAAGGCCTCTTGTTTCAACTAAACGCCTTGTCAACCATTGGGTATTATTCGAAAGGGGTAAAAAAGATGGCAGAAACTATGATAGAAAGAAATGCCATTTCATTTATTGGATCAGACACGCATAACATGCAACAAGCGAGTTTTTTACATGAGGCATACTCGTCCAAACTTGCCCATAAACTTGATGTTTCATCGCTGTTAAATCATACATTATGATTCTTGTAACGGGAGCTTCAGGGATCGTTGGCGCCCAAATTATTAGAAAATTATCTGTTAAGAAGAAAGGGATAAGAGCTACTAAAAGAAAGAATAGCGATATTTCTTGGACCAAGGATATAAATGATAATATTGAGTGGGTCGATGCTGACCTTCTTGACTTATATGGGTTAGAAAAAGCGTTTGAGGGAATAACACATGTAGTGCATTGCGCTGCAATAGTATCCTTTGATAATAGCATCGATTCTCACATGCATGAAGTTAATATTGAAGGGACAAGAAATATTTTAGCATTATGCCAAAAGTTTTCTATTCAAAAGTTGGTTTACATCAGCTCGGTGGCCGCTTTAGGAAGGCCTGCAAACGCAGAAACTATTTCTGAAAATTCAAAGTGGGAACCCTCAAACTTAAATACGGCTTACGCTAATTCAAAATACTTGGCAGAACTAGAAGTGTGGAGGGCGCAGGAGGAAGGGCTCCCCACTGTTATTCTAAACCCTTCTGTGATAATAGGGCCAGGCAATTTGAATAACTCAAGCCTAAGCCTATTTAAGCATGTTAAAAACGGCAACCCCTTATACCCAGTTGGCAGCATTAATTATGTAGATGTAAGAGACGTGGCAGTAATAACAGATATGTTTTTATTTGACAAAACCCAAGGTGAGCGTTTTGTATTAAACGCAGGACTAATTTCTTACCAATCGTTTTTTAAGCTCATTGCAAAAGGGCTGAATAAAAAAGCTCCCTATCTAAAAATAAACCCAGCACTCGCTATTTTTGCCGCTTATATATTAAGAGGTTTTCGTTTTGTAACTGGTGTTAAAACGAGTATAACAATAGAGGCTGTAAAACTCAGTCGATTATCTGTATATTTTTCGCCAAAAAAAATAGAAAACAAATTGAAACACAAGTTTATATCATTAGAAGATTCAATTGAATGGACTTGTAAAGAATTAGAAAGCAAAAGCTTCAATACTTAATAATATTTGTATATTTATTTGATAGAAAAAAATTGCCAATGGCAAAAGATTATAAGAAGAAAACAGAAAATAAAATTGTAAAACTGTTTGAAGAACACGTAAGAAACAAAACAAGTTTCTTGTTTGAAATTGAGCAGTTTGAAGAAATAATCAACTACTATTCTGTTCAAAATGAGCTTAAAAAGGCCTTAACAGCCTGCCAATCAGCCGAATCTCAGTTTCCATATTCTATAGATATTTTAATACTTAAAGCCCAAACGCTATCAGGCCTTGATCAAGATAATGATGCCCTTTCTGTTCTTGAGCTTGCTGAAAACCTACAACCAAATGAGCCAGAAATATTTATGCTTCGTGGTTCAATTTTTTCTATTTTGGGCGAGTTTGAAAACGCCATTGAGGAATATGAAAAAGCAATAGATTTAGTTGACAATAAAGACGAGGTTTATCATCATTTAGGACTTGTTTACCAAGATATGGAAAACTATGATAGAGCCATAGATTATTTAAAAAAAGCGATCTCCATAAATGTAAAAAATGAAAATGCCCTATACGATTTAGCCTATTGCTTAGATATTACAGATCGAAAGGAGGAGAGTATTTCTTTCTACACTAAATTTATTGATGAAGACCCTTACTCTTCATTAGCGTGGTATAATCTGGGCATACTATATGTTAAATTGTCGCAATTAGATAATGCCATTAAAGCTTTCGATTATGCGGTGGTAATTGAGGACGATTTTGCATCTGCTCATTTTAATTTAGGCAGCGCATATTTGCAAAACGAGCAGTATCAAGATGCCTTAAACTCGTTTATTCGCACAATGAATATTGAAGGCCCTGGAGCTGAATTATACTATTTAATTGCATCAGCCTACCAAAACATTTCAGAATTTGAGATTGGACTTAAATATCACCAAAAGGCAAGCAAACTTGATTCCCTTTATCATGAACCAATTTTTGGTGCAGGGTTCTGCCTAGGAAAGTTGGATCGGTGGTATGAAGCCGTTCATTTTTTTAATAAAGCATTAAAAATCAACACAGAAAATGCCCTCTATTGGCGCTCAATGGCAGAAGCTGATTATAAGGTTGGTAATTTGGTATCAAGCCTTGATGCCTACGAAGAATCTGCAATGCTTGACTCAACTGACCATCAAACATGGATTGACTGGTCGTTTTTAGTATACGAGCAAGGAGACATATCAAAAGCTATACGATTAATAGAAAGAGGGTTAGAGGAATTGCCAGAAGTTGCAGAATTACATTATCGACTTACAGCCTATTTTTTAGCAAATGGTATGCATAAAGATGGGCTTAAATCTCTTGAAAATGCATTAGTTTTGAACTTTGAAAAACACAGTGAATTGCTTGAGTTTTTTAGCGAGCTGAAAATGCAAAAAGCACTTTACAAAATAATTGAAAAACATCGAAAAGAGAATTTATAATGAATTATATATTACAAGATATTCCTGAACGTACAGAAAAACCTCGTGAGTCTGGGTATACAATGGTTATGGACAAAGGGCTAAGCTGCCGTGAGGTGGAGGATTTTTTAAGCACATCAGCAGCCCATACCGATATTGTTAAACTTGGCTGGGGAACTTCATTTGTTACTCCAAATCTAAAAGAGAAACTAAAGATTTATAAAGATGCCGGAATGCCTACTTATTTTGGAGGCACTTTATTTGAAGCTTTTGTGATTAGGAACCAGTTTGATGACTATAGAAAAATACTGGATAAATATGAAATGCCCTTTGCTGAGGTATCGGACGGCTCCATTGAATTGGATCACGATTTAAAATGTGAGTTTATACGTAAACTCTCTGATCAGGTAACGGTACTTTCAGAGGTTGGGTCTAAAGATGTTGAGAAAATTATCCCTCCTTATAAGTGGATAGACTTAATGCAATCGGAATTAGATGCAGGAGCTTGGAAAGTAATTGGTGAAGCTAGAGAAGGTGGAAATGTTGGACTATTTCGCTCAACAGGTGAAGTGAGGTCAGGATTGGTAGAAGAAATTCTAACAAAAATCCCTTCCGATAAAATCATTTGGGAGGCTCCTATAAAAGCGCAGCAAGTCTGGTTTATAAAACTTCTTGGCACCAATGTTAATTTAGGAAACATTGCTCCTAACGAGGTTATTCCATTAGAAACAATCCGTATAGGGCTGAGGGGAGATACTTTTATGGACTTTCTACCCGAAGACAAAAAGCAGTAAATTCATGCGTTCATTTAAAGATTACTTCCTGTTATTTGCCAAAGGCTTAGCAATGGGAGGAGCAGATGTGGTGCCTGGTGTGTCTGGCGGCACTATTGCCTTTATTTCTGGAATTTACGAAGAACTGATCGACTCCATTAAGGCTGTTAACCTTGATGCCCTAAAAGTATTGTTTAAAGGAGAGTTTAAGGCATTTTGGAAGCAAATTAATGGTAACTTCCTAATTGTTCTCTTCTCAGGAATTGTGATTAGCTTGAAATCACTGGCTTCTTTAATGACCTATTTAATGGAGTACAATCCCATTCAATTATGGTCTTTTTTCCTTGGGCTAATTTTAATTTCATCGATTGTCATTCTGCGTCAAATTAAAAAATGGTCGGTTGGGGTTGTAGTATTAGGAATAATTGGAGTTATAGCTTCCTATTTTCTTACTAGTATGGCACCCGCCCAAACTAGCGATAGTTATTGGGTAATATTTTTTAGTGGCGCCTTGGCAATATGTGCAATGATATTGCCCGGAATATCCGGAGCATTTATCTTACTCATTATAGGAAAATACCAATTAGTAGTAGGTGCCTTGGATAACCTAGACTATGGAATTATAGCAGTTTTTGTAGCAGGAGCCGCATTTGGTTTATTAATGTTTGTGAGGCTAATATCATGGCTGTTGCATAAATTTCATAATTATGCCATTGCTGTATTGGCAGGTTTTATGATGGGTTCTCTTAATAAAATTTGGCCTTGGAAGGAGGACCTTGCATTTGATATTAACAGACACGGAGAACAATATGCAACTGTTCAAAAAAATCTAACGCCAAATCAATACTTAGAAATTACCGGAGAGCCTCCTCTAATAATGCAAGCCATTTTATTTATGGCCATTGGTTTTTTTATAGTGGTGGTAGTTGAAAAAATTGCTTTAAGCTTAAAAAAATAAGAGTATGCCAAGCCACTTCGGTCTCATCGGCTACCCATTAGGTCATTCGTTTTCTAAACAGTATTTTGAGAACAAGTTTAAAATATCCAACTCTCTTGATACCTATAAGTTATTTGAAGTAGCTTCTGCAAATATGCTTATAGAAGTTGTTTCTAAGAATAACTTGAAAGGCATAAATGTAACTATTCCTCATAAACAGAAGGTTATTCCGTTTCTTGATAGCTTAGACAAATCTGCTCAACTGGTAGGAGCTGTAAATGTAATTAAAAACGAAGGTGGTTTGTTAACAGGTTTTAACTCTGACTATCCTGCGTTTAAAGCCACTATTAAATCTTGGCTTGATAATTCAAATGTAAAGGCATTGGTCTTAGGAACAGGTGGTGCAAGTAAAGCAGTGATAGCTGCCTTAAACGATTTAAAAATCTCATCTCAGCAAGTATCTAGAACAGGGTCTTCTAATGTAATTACATATAAGGAGCTAGCCGAGAACCCAAACTGGGTGAAACAACATGTTCTTATAATAAACACCACTCCTGTTGGAACTGCCCCACATACCAACGAAGCACCTGAAATCCCTTATAATTTACTATCTGCATCTCATTATTTATACGACCTTGTGTATAACCCCAAAGAAACTCTTTTCTTAAAGAAAGGGAAGGCTCAAGGGGCTAAAGGAAAGAATGGATTAGAAATGCTACATTTACAAGCAGAGTTAGCGTGGGATATATGGAACACATAGGTTAATTTTGATAGCTTATGCCATTTGAATTAACTAGCAGTTTTGAACCTACAGGAGATCAACCACAAGCAATTGTTGAGTTGGTTGATGGAATTAACCGTGACGATAAAGCACAAACCTTACTCGGTGTTACAGGCTCGGGAAAAACATTTACCATAGCAAATGTTATTCAGCAGGTTCAGAAGCCAACCCTCATTTTAAGTCATAATAAAACCTTAGCCGCTCAGCTTTATGGAGAGTTTAAGCAGTTTTTTCCAGATAATGCTGTCGAGTATTTCATTTCTTACTACGATTATTATCAACCCGAAGCTTTTATCCCAACTTCCGGACTTTATATCGAAAAAGACCTTTCCATAAACGAAGAAATTGAGAAGCTAAGACTTCATACAACCTCCTCCCTTTTAAGTGGCAGAAAAGACATTATCGTAGTGGCTTCGGTTTCTTGTATCTATGGTATTGGTAACCCTGAGGAATTTGGCAACAATGTAATTGAGCTTAAAGTGGGGCAGAAAGTAGCCCGTAACAGCTTATTATATTCTTTTGTTGATATCCTTTATAGTCGTACTGAAGTAGAATTTAAGCGTGGTACATTTCGAGTTAAAGGAGATACTGTTGACCTATTTGTTGCCTATGGAGATTTCGCTTTTCGCATTGTGTTTTTTGGAGATGAAATTGAGGAGCTCTTAACTATTGACCCACTAACCGGTAAACGAGTAACCCAAGAAACGAGCATTATCATCTATCCTGCAAACCTATTTGTAACAGATAGAGATTCTTTGCCTACAATCATAAACCAAATTCAAGATGATATGATGGCCCAAGTGGAATACTTTCAAGAAGAAGGCAAGGTCCTGGAGGCAAAACGGTTAAAAGAGCGCACCGAATTTGATATTGAAATGATGCGTGAATTGGGCTACTGCCCAGGGGTAGAAAACTATTCGCGTTACTTCGATAAAAGAGAAGCAGGAGCCAGACCCTTTTGCTTGCTCGACTATTTTCCTAAAGATTATTTAATGGTAATTGATGAAAGCCATGCCACCTTGCCCCAAGTTAGAGCTATGTGGGGCGGTGATAGAAGTAGAAAAGTAAACTTAGTAGATTATGGATTTCGGGTGCCTGCGGCACTTGATAATAGACCTCTTACTTTTAACGAGTTTCAATTACTCCAAAACCAAACCATTTATGTGAGTGCTACACCTGCTGATTTTGAGCTAGAGGCCTCAGAAGGGGTAGTGGTTGAGCAACTTATTCGCCCCACAGGTTTACTCGACCCTGAGATTGATGTGCGACCCAGTATTAACCAAATAGATGATTTGCTAGATGAGGTAGATAAAAGAGTGGAGCTTAAAGAACGCGTACTTATTACTACCCTAACCAAGCGAATGGCTGAAGAACTAACCAAGTTTTTATCTAGAGCTAGCGTAAAATGTAGGTATATTCACTCGGAAGTAGATACTTTAGAACGAGTTGAAATTTTAAGAGAATTAAGGCTTGGTGTATTCGATGTGTTAGTAGGTGTTAACTTATTACGTGAAGGGCTTGATTTACCAGAGGTTTCTCTTGTGGCTATTTTGGATGCCGATAAGGAAGGTTTTTTAAGAAACGTTCGATCTTTAGTACAAACAATAGGCAGGGCTGCAAGAAATTCGAATGGCAGAGTAATTATGTATGCCGATAAGATTACTAAGTCTATGCAGATTTCAATTGATGAAACGAATCGAAGGAGAAAAATCCAAAAGGATTATAATTTGGAGCACGGCATTACCCCCACTACGGTTATAAAATCTAAGGATGCTATCCAGAGCCTATCAAAAACGCCAGAAGATAGGAAGTATTATGTGGAGCCTGAACATACTTCATTAGCGGCAGACCCAGTAATGGCTTATATGACCAAACCTGAAATAGAAAAGCAGCTAAAGCGAACTCAAAAAAGTATGGAAAAAGCAGCTAAAGATTTGGACTTTATTATCGCTGCCAAATTTAGAGATGAGTTAGCAGAGCTAAAAAAAATGCTAGAGGGGTTGAAATAAAAGGTTTCTCAAACAAAAATGGGGTGCGACCAAAAGCCGAACCCCATTTTATATCTAAGCTTTTATTATTTATCCAATGCAAATCTTCTGGCAACTTCATCCCAGTTGATAACATTAAAGAATGCCGACACATAATCGGGTCTTCTATTTTGATAATTAAGATAGTAGGCATGCTCCCATACATCTAGTCCTAAAATTGGTGTGCCTCCACAGCCCATACCTGGCATTAAAGAATTGTCTTGGTTTGCAGTAGAGCAAACTTCCACTTTACCTCCTTTGTGTACGCAAAGCCAAGCCCAGCCTGAGCCAAATCGAGTAGCTGCTGCATTGGAGAATTCGGTTTTAAAGGCATCAAAAGATCCATAAGCTTCATTAATTGCAGTGGCTAACTCACCTGTTGGCTCTCCTCCTCCTGTTGGCGACATTACTTTCCAAAATAACGAATGATTATAAAATCCTCCACCATTATTTCTCACCCCAGCGTTATCACCCATCTCTTGAAAAATTTCTTCAATAGACATCTCTGCCATTGGTGTGCCATCAATAGCACCATTTAACTTGCTGGTATAAGCCGCATGGTGCTTTGTGTGATGTATTTCCATCGTACGAGCATCAATGTGTGGTTCTAGTGCATCATATGCATAAGGTAATTGTGGTAATTCGAATGCCATAATATTTATAATTTGTTGCCTGACCAATCGGCAGACAGGGTTAAACATAGTATTTAATCAAAGATAAACTATTGATGTGTCAAGTGCCAATCTCTTTTATCTATATCCCATAAATAAGAATAATCACCTTAGTTTTTTGAAAAAACCTTTAACTATTTCTCCGCATTGCTTGGCCAGCACTCCTGTTATGAGTTCTGTTTTAGGATGTAGCACTTTTTCTTGAGGACTTGTTAATCTTACATACCCTCTTTTCTCATCACTTGCCCCAATAACCAATTTGCCAATTTGAGACCAATATAAAGCTCCGGCACACATAGCACAAGGTTCTAGTGTTACATATAAAGTACAATCGGGTAGGTATTTTGCTCCAAAATAATCAAAAGCCGATGTGAGAGCTATAATTTCTGCGTGAGCCGTAGAATCTGTTAATGTTTCGGTTTGGTTATGAGCCTTAGCAATAATTTTTCCGTTGCTAACTATAACTGCTCCAACCGGAACCTCGTTTTGCTCAAGTGCAACTTCGGCCTGTTTATAGGCTTCGTTCATAAAATATTCGTCCGAACCAAACTTAAACTCCACCCCTAATTCTTTAGTTTAATTTGACTCATCATTTGTCGGGCAGTTGCCTGCCATTTTTCCTGCAAGGGCTTATCGCAGCTAAAATTAAAAATATAGCTTGTGCCTTCTGTTAACCCATACATCAAGTAGGTGTATTTTCTTACCGAATCTTGATAATCGTTGTCAGGATACACCAACGAGATAAATTCAAAAAATACAAATTGGTGTCCGTTTACCTCTTTTATCCCCTTTTCTATAAATGTCACTTTATCATACAGCTCCATTAAACTGGCTTCGTAAAATTCACCCATCATAGCTAAATCTTTTTCTTGCCATTGCGTAAAGGAGCGGTTTACACCAAAATCAACTAACCTACTTGCATCGGTATATAAAGCCAATGGCACGCGGTATGATTGGTATCGAATTCCCATATCCTCTTTGGTCATAGGAGAAAAGCTCTTAGGAACGTAAACAGTTACTTCGTCATTTAATTTCACTTTTACAAGATCATCAGAAGTGAAGCTTAAAAGAGCCAATGAAAACAAGACAAAAATCGATTTTTGCATAGGATTAAATGATTTAGGATACAAATCTAATTCAAGAAGATAGATACACACATATTTTTCATTCAATTCCGAGGAACGAGGAATCTTCTGCGTTTCAAAGATAACTTTTTAGTCGTTCCTCGGAATTAAAAAAGCAAGAATTAATAATTTATAAAAATTGATGTCAGTACTAAATATCTTTCTCTGGTTATTAACTTTGCGGTCGCTAAAAAGGAGGAATATGTTCAGATCTCATAACTGTGGAGAATTAAGAATTTCAAATGCAGGCACACCTGCCACTTTGTGCGGGTGGGTACAACGCGTTCGTGATAAAGGAGGAATGGTATGGGTCGATTTACGAGATCGATATGGCATAACTCAATTGGTATTTGAAGAAGGCAAATTAACTGCAGAATTGCTCGAAAAGGCAAAAAAATTAGGTCGTGAGTTTGTTATTCAAACCACCGGGCAAGTGGCAGAACGCTATGCTAAAAATGATAAGCTCGAAACAGGAGATATAGAAATCATTGTTGAGTCGTTAGACATTCTTAACGCTTCAAAAGTACCCCCTTTTTTAATCGAAGATGAAACTGATGGAGGAGATGACCTCCGAATGAAATACCGTTACCTCGACTTGCGTAGAAATCCAATTCGAAAGGCCTTGCAATTGCGCCATAAAATGATGCAAAAAACAAGGCAGTATATGGATCAACAAGATTTCTTAGAGGTGGAAACACCGGTGCTGATTAAGTCTACACCAGAAGGAGCTCGTGATTTCGTGGTTCCTTCTCGAATGAATCCAGGAGAATTTTATGCGCTGCCTCAGTCGCCACAAACTTTTAAGCAATTATTAATGGTAAGTGGGTTTGATAAGTATTTTCAAATTGTAAAATGCTTTAGAGACGAAGATTTACGAGCCGACCGCCAGCCAGAATTTACGCAAATTGATTGCGAAATGTCTTTTGTAGAGCAAAAAGATATTTTAAACACATTTGAAGGCTTGGTGAGGTTCTTATTTAAGGAAGTAAAAGGCATTGAAATAACAGACATTCCTCAAATGGACTATGCAAATGCTATGCGTTTATATGGTAATGACAAGCCCGATATCAGGTTTGACATGAAGTTTGTTGAGCTAAATGAAGTTGCTAAAGGAAAGGGCTTCTCAATTTTTGATGAAGCCGAACTCATCGTTGGTATTAAAGCAGAAGGTGCCGCTACTTATACTCGTAAACAATTAGACGCACTTACTGATTTTGTAAGAAAACCACAAGTTGGAGCTAAAGGCTTAGTATATGTAAAGTGTAATGAAGACGGATCGTTTAAATCTTCAGTAGATAAGTTTTATTCGCAAGAAGATCTTAAAACCTGGGCGACCAAAATGGATGCAAAGCCGGGTGACTTATTACTTATTATGAGTGGAGATACTAATCCTACTCGATCTGCACTAAGCGTGCTTCGTTTGCATATGGGCGATGAGCTAGGCTTAAAAAACCCTGAGGAGTTTAAACTTCTATGGGTAATTGATTTTCCATTATTGGAATGGGACGAAGACACACAACGATTCCATGCCATGCATCATCCGTTTACATCGCCTCAAAAAGCCGACATGGCTTTGTTGGATACAGATCCAGGAGCTGTAAGAGCCAATGCGTATGATATGGTAATTAATGGCGTGGAAGTTGGTGGCGGTTCTATCAGAATCCATGACAGAGAAACTCAAGCCTTAATGTTTAAGCATCTTGGCTTTACTAAAGAAGAAGCACAAATACAGTTTGGCTTTTTAATGGAAGCTTTTGAATATGGCGCTCCTCCTCACGGTGGAATTGCTTTTGGGTTTGACAGACTTTGTAGCTTATTCGGAGGATCCGATTCTATAAGAGATTATATTGCTTTTCCAAAAAATAACTCTGGAAGAGATGTAATGATAGATTCACCATCGCCAATTTCGAATGAGCAATTGGATGAACTAGAGATAAAATTGAAGTAGAAAATTAAATATTTGATTTTACCCAAGCCATGGCTTTAGTTCTATCTTGAAAAACTTTGGACTCCAAATTAAATGATGTTGCCAATCCCTGTAGTTTTGAGCTAAGGTTGTTAATAATCAAATCTTCTGAAACTACAAAAGCTTGACATTTCAAGCCGCTTTTAAGGGAAAATGGGTAGTAAGTAGTTTTCATATATTCAAATATTTTAGCAAAAGAGCCATACATTTTCTTGATGTCAACTACAGAACCAAGTACTTCATTGCTTTTATAGAACTCAACAATGCTGGCTAAATGTTCTAGACCCACATCAATTGAAATACGGCCTTTATATACTGATAAAAGCACCATCTCTTCTTTATAATAGAAAGTAGTACCAAGTTTATTTCGAGCAATAATCATGGTGCAAATATCTAAAGTGTGGACGAGTATTAAAAAAATAGCAGTATAACAATTTACCAAAATAAAATTAAACCTACTAATTTTGCCCTAAATGGAGATATCTTTTCAAAAACACCAAGCTGCTGGCAACGATTTTATTGTTATTGACAATAGACTAAATGTATTTTCAAAAGATATTGAAAAGATAAAGAAACTCTGTGATCGAAAATTTGGCATTGGCTCAGATGGGCTAATCTTAATAGAAAATTCGAACATTGGAGAATTCGAAATGGTGTTTTATAATCCAGATGGCTCGCAAAGCCTTTGCGGCAATGGATGTAGAGCTGCCATTCGATTTGCAGAATCGTTAAGTTTAACAACTGAATCTACCTCCTTTAATGCTTTTGATGGGTTACATAAGGCCGTAATAAAAGGGAAAACTATTAACCTCCAAATGGCAAACGTACAAAATGGCAGAGAAATAGAGGGTGGCATTTTTCTTGATACAGGTTCACCACATTTTGTTTTGTTTGTTGATAATGTTCAGCAAATTGATGTAATTAATGAAGGAAGAAAATGGAGGAACTCAGGCCTTTTTGGCCAAGGTGGAGCAAATATTAATTTTGTTGAAATTTTAGATGCCACACACTTATTTGTACGAACCTATGAAAGAGGAGTAGAAAATGAAACCCTTTCTTGTGGTACAGGAATTACGGCTGCGGCCTTAGCTTCTTTTTCAAAGGGGTGTATTTCTCCATTAAAAATTAAAACAAAAGGGGGGGCCTTAGTTGTTAGTTTTGAAACCACAGAGAGCGGTTATAAAAATGTATGGCTAGAAGGGGCCGCAGAACATGTTTTTTCAGGCAAAATACATCTCTGAGACCATTAAAAGGGTGTACCTTTGGCTCTTAAAATTTTAAATTTAAAGTAAGTAATGGCTAGTTTTTTTAGCAAAACCGTTGCCAAAATATTTGGCACAAAATCGGACAAGGATATTAAGGCAGTAATGCCCTATGTAGTTAAAACAAATGAAGTTTTCGCCACGCTAGAGTCGTTAAGTAATGACGAACTAAGAGCAAAAACCGAGGAAGTTCGAACTAACATAAATAATCATCTCCAATCTATTGATGACCAAATTGCTGCGCTTCAAAAAGAGGCCATTGAGGACAAGACACTTGATGTTCATCAAAAAGAGGCACTTTTCAATCAGGTTGATAAATTGGAGGAAGATAGAAATGAAGAACTCGAGAAGGTTTTATTAGATGTTTTACCAACGGCTTTTGCCATTATTAAAGAAACCGCTAAGCGTTTTACCGAGAATGAAAACCTGGAGGTATCAGCCACAACGCACGATAAACAATATGCGGCCAATAACGAACATGTTGAAATAAATAACGACAAAGCTATTTGGAAAAATAGGTGGCAGGCAGCTGGAGTTGAAATGGTGTGGAATATGGTGCACTACGATGTTCAGTTAATTGGTGGGGTTGTGTTACACCAAGGGAAAATTGCTGAAATGGCTACGGGTGAAGGTAAAACATTGGTTTCAACCCTTCCTTCTTTTTTAAATGCCTTGGCGGGTAGAGGGGTGCATTTAGTTACAGTTAACAACTACCTTGCTACACGAGATTCGGAGTGGATGGGCCCTTTGTTAGAATTTCACGGCATTAGCGTTGATTGTATCGATAAATATGAACCCCACTCTCCTGAGCGAGTTAAAGCTTATAAAGCCGGTGTGGTTTACGGAACTAATAATGAGTTTGGGTTTGATTATCTACGTGATAATATGGCCAAAGAACAAGATGACTTAGTTCAACGCAAGCATCATTTTGCCATGGTCGATGAGGTGGATTCGGTACTAGTTGATGAGGCTAGAACGCCATTAATTATATCTGGCCCCATCCCTAAGGGTGACGAGCACGAATTTTATGACCTAAAGCCAAGGATTCAAAAGCTGGTTGACGCTCAGAAAAAGATTGTGCATCAGTATTTATTAGATGCCAAAAAGCAATTAGCAGATACACAAGAAAAAGAAGGTGGTGTAGCTTTATTCAGGGCATACCGAGGGCTGCCAAAGGACAAACCGCTTATTAAGTTTTTAAGCGAATCAGGGGTAAAACAAGTTCTGCAGAAAACAGAGAACTTCTACATGCAGGATAATTCTAAAATGATGCCTGAAGCAGATGAGCCTCTTTACTTTACCATTGATGAAAAGCACAATAGTATTGATTTAACAGAAAAAGGAATTGATTTAATTACAGGAGAAGGAGAAGACCCCAACTTTTTTATCTTACCAGACATTGGAGATGAAGTTTCAAAATTAGAAAAAGACGAATCGTTTTCGGCTGATGAAAAGGTAAAGAAAAAGGATGAAATCATTCAAGATTATTCCATCAAGGCACAACGAATTCATTCTGTAAACCAGCTTCTTAAAGCTTTTACACTCTTTGAGAAAGACACCGAGTATATACTTGATGATGGAAAAATTAAAATTGTAGATGAGCAAACTGGCCGTGTTATGGATGGCCGTAGATATTCTGATGGGTTGCATCAAGCGATTGAAGCAAAGGAAAATGTGAAAGTAGAGGATGCTACTCAAACCTACGCAACCATTACGCTCCAAAATTACTTTAGAATGTACCATAAGCTTTCGGGTATGACAGGTACAGCAGAAACGGAAGCGGGTGAATTATGGGAAATTTATAAACTTGATGTTGTTGTAATTCCTACCAATAGAGATATTATAAGAGACGATGCTGAAGACAAAGTGTATAAAACGGTTCGAGAAAAATTTAATGCGGTTGTAGAAGAAATTATAGTATTAACCGGTAATAAAAGGCCTGTGTTGGTGGGTACCACTTCGGTTGAAATATCTGAATTATTAAGTAGAATGCTTCAACTTAAAAAGATTAGTCATCAAGTACTTAATGCTAAGCAACACCAAAAAGAAGCAGATATTATTGCAAATGCAGGTAAACCTGGCACCGTTACTATTGCCACCAACATGGCAGGTAGGGGTACCGATATTAAACTAGCTGTTGAATCGAAAGAAGCAGGTGGGCTAGCTATTATTGGTACAGAAAGGCACGAATCTAGGCGAGTTGATAGGCAGTTAAGAGGTAGAGCAGGACGACAAGGAGATGTTGGTTCATCTCAGTTCTTTGTTTCTCTTGAAGATAACCTGATGAGGCTATTTATGCCAGAGAGAATTGCCAAGCTAATGGACAAAATAGGGCTTCAGGAAGGAGAAGTAATTCAACATTCAATGATTACAAACTCCATTGAACGAGCTCAGAAAAAAGTAGAAGAAAATAACTTTGGTATTCGTAAACGTTTGTTGGAGTATGATGATGTAATGAACTCTCAACGCGAAGTAATATATAAGCGTAGAAAAAATGCCTTGAATGGAGAAAGGCTTGAGCTCGATATTCTTAATATGCTTTACGATACTTGTGATGACATAGTATTAAACCATAAGGGCACCAATGATTATGATGGCTTTAAACTTACCTTATTAAGTTCGCTGCAAATTGATTTACCTATTTCTAAAGAAGAATTTGCAGAAATAGGAGAGCAGGAGCTTACCGAAAAAACATACGACTTAGCGCTGGAACATTATAAGCGTAAGAACAATACCATTACTGAAAAGTCTTTACCAATATTAAAAGACATTCAGAAAACACGCGGGGCCACTGTAAAAAACATTTTGGTGCCTTTTACCGATGGCAAAAAACAAATTGGCGTTAGTGCTGATTTAGCCAAATCAGTAGAAACTGAAGGTGTAGAGTTAATCAACTCTATGGAAAAAATGATTGTTTTGGCCATAATTGATAATTTATGGAAAGAGCATTTAAGAGAAATGGATGACTTAAAGCAATCGGTTCAAAATGCAGTTTATGAGCAAAAAGATCCTCTTTTGATTTATAAATTTGAAGGGTTTAATCTCTTTAAACTATTTATTGCCAAGCTTAACGAAGATACTATTTCATTTTTGATGAAGGCGGAAATACCGGTTCAAGAAGCAGATGAAGTGCAAGAAGCAAGATCTCAAAGAAGACAAAAGCTCAATGAGCAAAAGGACGAAAGCAGGTCGGCCTTAAGTGATGGGCGAAAAGCGCATGACCCAAGCAGGCAGCCCCAAAAAGTTGAACCCGCAAAAACACAAAAAATTGCAAGTAGAAACGCAAGGGTTACTGTGCAATATGCTAACGGTAATGTTAAAAAAGATGTAAAATTTAAAGTGGTGGAAGAGGATGTGAGGCAAGGTAATTGTGTTATTATTGAAAGCTAATGAATAGGATAAACTATATATTCATCTTTCTTATATTTACTTCAAGTGTAGCGTGTGTAACCTCCTTAAAATCTAGCAAGGCAAGATCTTCGTCTGGGTATTCAGAAGATTTAACGTCCTATTTACCTGCTGATCCTATAGATTCTATAAACGAACAGGAGGTATTGGCAGAGCCAACTAATATAGATACAACACTTATAATTACGGCCCGATTAGATACTGCTCTTCAAATTGTAAATGCCTATAATACAAATAAAACTCGCTATGTAGAAGGGCTTACAATTCAACTTTACTCAGGTAGTGATAGGTCAAAAGCAAAAGAAGTGCAGCTCAAAGCATTTCGTCATTTCCCTGATAGTAAACCAAAATTAATATTCGACCAACCTAATTATAAAGTTAGAATGGATCACTTCTACACCCCATTGGAAGCTTATCCCGTTTACAAATCTGTACAATCTAAATTTGGGAAAGCGATACTTGTACCTACGAGAATTCCAGTATCCAATAAATAAGGGCTATTTTAGTGTATGGCAGACTATAAAAAATTGTTAAACTTCCTAAAGATAGATTCTATATTCGATGATTTAATTGCCATTGTTGAAGCGAAAGTAGAACTGCTAAAAATTGAACTTAAGGAGGAAGCAGCTAAAGCCGCGACCAAAATTATTAGTGCCATATTTTTAGGAATCATGGTTTTCTTAATTGTACTTTTTTTAAGTATTACACTTGCGACCTTGCTTAATGAATTATTGGACAGCCGCTTTTGGGGATTTGCAATTATTACAGCCTTCTATATGCTGCTACTTATTGCTTTTAAAGTGTTTAAAATTGGAAAAAAACTTGAGTTATATATAGAAGCATCATTGAACAACTTAAGCACCGAGGAAGAGGAGGTTGATGATGAGGATTGACCTTGAGCAAATTAAAGCAGAACGCAGGAAGGAACTACTCACTATTCTTGAAGAGAAAAAGAAATCCCTGCAAAAACATGTAGCAGAAAGTGCCAATAAATCTATAGATGCTAGCAAGGGCCTTATAGCCATTGGGGCAGGTGCACTATTACTCTATACCATTTTTGACAGATTCTTGGAATCAAAATTCAGGGGACAGCAGACAAAAGGTTCAATAGAATCCAGTAAATCGGGTACAAACAAACTTGTACATCCTATTTTTTCAATGCTACTACAGAAAGGCGCAAGTTGGATGTTTGATGAAGGTCAGAAGAGATTTGTAGATTACTTAGTAAATAAAAAAACAAGGAATGAGCGTATTTAAGGAGGCCTTCTTACAAAGAAATAAATCTTTTGCTGTTTTAATAGATCCTGATAAAACTGATTCTACACAGGTAAAACCTTTAATCGAGTGCATAAATACAATTGGTGAAATTAGCTCTATTTTAATTGGAGGTAGTTTAGTTACCGATGGCAGTACCGAAAAGCTAATCGCCAGTATTAAAGTTGTAGCAGAAAAACCTATTATCCTGTTTCCGGGAAATGTAAATCAAATTTGTAAAGCGGACGCCATCCTCTTTTTAAGTCTTATATCAGGAAGAAATCCCGAGTACTTAATTGGCCAACATGTGGCTGGGGCTCCGTTAATTAGAAATTTAAAAATGGAGGCTATTGCTACAGGGTATATGCTGGTTGGAGACCCTTCTAGCACATCTTATATAAGCAATACTACCCCTTTGCCGGCCAATAAGCCCGACTTGGCAACAGCAACTGCTATTGCAGGAGAAATGTTGGGGAACGCATTAATTTATATGGATGCTGGTAGTGGTGCTAAATTACCGATTTCTGAGGAAATAATTTCAAATGTTGCTAGTGCTATTTCGGTACCTCTAATTATTGGTGGCGGAATTAGGTCCTATGAAGACGCAAAAAAGGCCCTCATTGCTGGGGCCGATTGCATTGTTATTGGTAATGCTGCTGAAAGCAATTCTTCTATTTTATTCGAAATAGCAAGTGCAGTATCAGATATTAATAGAACCTTAAATGTTCATTAAAGACTCTCGCCTTCTCATTTTTCCTGCAGGTATTCCAAACATCATTTTAAATCTACGGCAGAAATAAGCAGTATCCTTATACCCAACTTGCTTACCAATGGCACGAATACTGTTTTTGGTTGTTCTCAACAAATTAACAGCCTCTTCCATTCGTTGGTACTCAATATAATCTTGAGGGTTAATGCCCGTTAGCATTTTAAAATACTGACCTACATAGTCTTCAGAAACATTGGCAACTTCTGCCAACACTTTATTAGACAAATCTCCATTGATATTCTCCTTAATAAAGTTAAAAATATCGATTAGGCGAGGGTCTTTAAAATAGGTACTATTTGTGGCTAGTTGCTCTACAAAAAGTCTGTTTTTAATTACGTAGCGGATAATTTCAACAACTAATTGCTCTGTTTTTAATTTTACAACTCTATTGCTACCTGGCTCATCTGAAATAGTCTCTAAAAACAACTGCTTAATTGTAAAATTAATATCGTCATTTTTAATAATGAAAGGTTCAATATCTAAAGAGGCAAAAAAGTTAACTGAATTAAACACTTTTGCTTCAAATGTTACAATGATCATAGAATCTGAAACACTTGAATCAGGAGCTACTCCTTGGGAATGAGATTGTAGGTAGAGTTCTTTTTTAGATACGAACTCTTCAGCTGTTAGTTCTACCTTGGCATCATGGCCATAAGTTATTTTTGTTCTCTTCCCACCAGGAATAAAGACAACTTCACCCTCTTCAACTTCCACTATGCCTGTGGAGTTTTCGAAACTCATTTTGCCTGATTTTACAAAAATGGCTGTATTTTCTACATCGTAAAAATTGGCAACCGTAACCGATTGTTTGACATTAATGCTTTTTGCCTTAATATATCTTACTCCTAACGACTCAATTATTTTATTATAATCTTCCATATTAAATTACTTTTTTCACCTCAAGAAATAATTGTGCAATTAAATCTTGAACAAATCTAAAATATTTTTCTTAATATCGAAATATTTTAGATGATTTTTTGTACTATTAAAAGAAATGGTTCTTTTTTTATTTCAAGAGCTCTCTTGCAATAACAATATTTTGGATTTCAGATGTTCCTTCGTAAATCTGAGTAATTTTTGCATCACGCATAAACCGTTCAACATGATATTCTCTTACATACCCATAGCCACCATGAATTTGTACGGCTTCAATAGAGGCATCCATAGCAGTTTTAGAAGCAAATAATTTAGCCATTGCACTTTCTTTTGTAAAATCCTTATGTTGGTCTTTTAGGTAGGCGGCCCTTAAGCATAATAACCTTGCGGCATCAATGTTGGTGGCCATTTCTGAAAGTTTGAACTGAATAGCTTGGTGCTTTGATATTTCCACCCCAAATGCTTTTCGTTCTTTAGAGTATTGCAAAGAAAGCTCTAAAGAACCCGATGCAATTCCTAGTGCCTGAGAAGCAATTCCAATGCGACCTCCACTTAAAACTTTCATTGCAAATTTAAACCCAAACCCATCTTCTCCAATTCTATTTTCTTTAGGAATTTTTACATTCGTAAACATTAAAGAGTGAGTGTCGGAAGCTCTAATACCCATTTTTCGCTCTTTTTTGCCAACGATAAACCCTTCCATTCCTTTTTCTACAATTAAGGCGTTTATACCTTTATGGCCTTTTTCTTTATGAGTTTGCGCAATAACAATATAATACCCGGCTGAACTACCATTGGTTATCCAGTTTTTTGTGCCGTTAAGTAAATAGTAATCTCCTTTATCTTCTGCTGTGGTTTTTTGAGAAGTTGCATCTGAGCCGGCTTCTGGCTCGCTCAAGCAAAAGGCTCCTATCTTTTGCCCGGTAGCAAGAGGTATTAGGTACTTTTGTTTTTGAGCTTCAGAGGCATATTTTTCTAAGCCCCAGCACACCAAAGAGTTATTAACCGACATAACTACGGATGTCGAAGCATCTACTTTAGATATTTCCTCCATTGCTAGAACGTAGGAAATAGTATCCATTCCACCACCACCATACTTAGGGTCAACCATCATTCCTAAAAAGCCAAGCTCTCCCATTTTTTTTACTTGCTCTGTTGGAAACTGAGCATTTTCATCTCTTTCAATTACACCAGGTAAAAGTTCGTTTTGAGCAAAATCTCTTGCGGCATCTCTAACAGCCAACTGCTCTTCGGTAAAATCAAAATTCATAATACTCTAATTAAATTAACGATAGATTAAAATTAGCCTAATCCCTTCCTCCCAGAAAAATCATTACATAGTATAACAGGGTAGTTAATGCTCCGAGTGCGGCTACCACATAGGTCATTGCGGCCCATTTTAATGCATCTTTTGACATGGCGTACTCTTGTGAAGTAACTACATTATTTGCCTCAATCCATTCTAATGCTCTTTTGCTTGCATCAAATTCTACTGGTAAAGTTACAAAAGCGAAAAGGGTAAAAACTAAATTTACACCAATAACCACTAATAATACCTGCTGCAGCGGAAATACGCTTGTTAAAAACATGCCTCCAAATAACATGGCAATGAAAATAAAATTCATGATTTTGCCACTCACATTTTGCAGAGGCACTAAGGTTGTTCTTAAGTTTAGCATGCTATATGAAGTAGCATCCTGTACCGCATGCCCACACTCATGGGCTGCAATAGCTGCCGAAGCTGCTGACCTACCCATGTAAACCGCTTCGCTTAAATTAACTGTTTTATTAGCTGGGTTATAATGATCTGTTAAACTGCCTCCAATATGCACAACACTCACATCATATATTCTATTATCTCTAAGCATTTTTTCAGCTACGTCTCTACCAGACATACCAGATGCCAACGGTATTTGAGAGTATTTCTTAAATTTTCTTTTTAACGTATTGCTTACAGCAAAACTGGCAATCGCAAAAACTATAAATATTATAATTAACATAATTTAATAATTTGATTAGACATCTATTTTCTTCTTTTTTAACTTTAAACTAATAGCAAAACTAATTCCTCCAAACAAGAGAATTGATAAGGTTTGAGAGGAGTGAATTAAGGTTGCAAAAAAGTAACCATCTTTTTCAACTACGCCATACAAACCAAGTACCGACCCAACCAAAATATGATACGTACCAAACCCTCCTTGTACAGGTGCCGACATGCCAAGGCCTCCCATAATTAAAATAGATAAGCCTGCTAATAGACCTAAGTGAGAAGTGGAAGGCAAAGCAAAAACAACTACATATGCCATTACAAAGTAAAACACCCAGATTAGTACAGTTGAAAACCAAAACCCTAATTTGTTTTCCAGCTTTAATACACTAGTAAAACCATTGGCTAATTCAATCGCAAAAGAACGCAGTTTAAAGTAGATTGGCATTCGTTTTATTCGAGCCCTAAACCACCATAAAACCACAAGAGTGAGTACAACTACCACACCAAGAACAATCAATATTTTTAATACCGTTGAGCTAATTTGAATGGCTTCCGATTTTTCAGTAAAAAAATCGATCATAAACCCACTTAGTCTATCAAACTGTAAGGCTAATCCAATAAAAATGATAATAATTAACCCAAGTAAGTCAACAATTCTTTCAGCCACTACACTTCCTAGCGATACTGACATGTTGACACCATCGTTCTTTTTCATGATACCACACCTAGTTATTTCCCCTGCTCTGGGGGCTAAAAGGTTAACGAAATAGCCAATCATAACTGCTAAAAAAGTTCTAAACACGGTTAGGTGTTTATACCCTAAAGGATTTAATAATAAATTCCATCGGTAAGCACGAATTACATGACTTATGATGGATAAAAAGACTGATAAAAGCACCCAAGAATAGTCTACTTGAGTAAAACGAATAAGTAAATCGTTTAAATCCCAGTCTTTAAAAACATACCACAAAAGACTTCCTGCTATGAGCAAGCCAATGGAATATTTTAATAAAGTGATTATTTTACCTTTCAAGTCTAAGATATAAGTTTGTTATCATTATCAGGAAAAATAATGGTTGGTACATGTGATTTGCCCTCTTCTTTTTCTATGAGGCCATAAGAAATAAGTATTACTATATCTCCTACTTGTGCTAACCTAGCTGCTGGGCCGTTTAAGCAAACTTCGCCTGCACCTCTTGTACCTGTAATTACATAGGTTTCAAGTCGTTCTCCATTATTAATGTTTACAACCTGCACTTTTTCGTTTTCTACAATATCGGCTGCATCCATCAAATCTTCGTCCACAGTTATGCTGCCTACATAATGCAGCTCAGCCTGAGTAATTTTTACTCTGTGAATTTTAGATTTCATTACCTTTATTAACATGGCTTATAATTCAATTATAATGTTATCTATTAACCTTACTCCTGCAATTATTGCAGCAGCGCACAAAGCTAGCCGATCCCCCTCATTAACGGTTGTTTTTTCCTTAAGAGTTTCTGCATCTACAATCTCAAAATATTCCAATTTGAGCCCACTCTTAGAGCTCAAGTGGTTAATTGCATTTTTAAGGACTACCTCTTTTTTTCCGCCACTTAATAATTGGTTTTTGGCAAGTTCTAATGATGCATAAATTGCGGCCGCCTTTTTCTGGTCCGTTTTGGATAGTTTTAGATTGCGAGATGACATGGCTAGTCCGCTAACCTCTCTAATAATTGGTGCCAAATGGAGGTTAATTGATAAGTCAAAATCACGAACAAGAGTTGAAATTACCCTAAATTGTTGTAGGTCTTTTTGCCCAAAATATGCTCCTGTGGGTTGTACTAACCCGAAGAACTTCATTACAATAAGTCCAACGCCATTAAAATGACCCGGCCTGTGCTTTCCTTCTAAAATGTTTTCTAAATAACCAAAATTTAATTTTACGAGAGGCTCTTCACCATAAATTTCTGCCGCTGTTGGCACAAAAATAATATCACAACCCATACTGATGAGCATCTTAATGTCTGATGCTTCAGTTTTAGGGTATTTAAGAAGATCCTCTTTATTATTAAATTGTGCCGGATTAACAAAGATTGTAGCAACGGTTACATCATAGTGCTTTTTCGACATTTGAACCAAAGACAGGTGGCCTTGATGCAATGCCCCCATAGTGGGTACAAGCCCTATGCTCGTATTTGCTGCTTTAACCTTATAAATTTCATTTTTAAGGTCAGATACAGACCTAATTATTTGAGACATACTGCTTTCTTAACAATAATGGGAGTCAAAACTACGTTTTTCATTCAAATTAATATTGATAACACTTTAAAAAAGGCGTATCTTTGTGCACCCATTTTATGGTCGTAATAAAAAATCAACATTATATGTCGAAACTTCGAATACTCTACGTGGCAAGTGAGATTGACCCATTTCTTCAAACCTCAGAAGTTGCTGACTTTGTAAGAAAGTTGCCTCAAGCAATGCAAGAAAAAGGAATGGAAATTCGAATCTTGGTACCAAGATTTGGATTGATTAATGAAAGGAAAAACAGGTTACACGAAGTGGTACGACTTTCGGGAATTAATATTTCTGTTGGTGACGAAGAAAAACCATTAGTCATTAAGGTTGCTTCAATTCCTACGGCAAAACTTCAAGTTTATTTTATCGATAACGAGGATTACTTTAAGCGCAAGTACGTGTTTAACGATAAAGAAGATAAATTTTACGAAGATAACGATGAACGAGTTGTGTTCTTTTGTAAGGGAGCTTTAGAAACTGTTAAAAAATTAGGCTGGGCACCAGACATCGTTCATTGCAATGATTGGATGACAAGCCTTATTCCATTATATATAAAAACAACGTATAAAAACGATCCGATTTTTCAAAATTCGAAAACCGTGTTTACCGTTTATGATACTAATTTTGACCATAAATTTGATGGAGACCTGTTTAATAAAGTAAAGATGATCGATATTGAAGATGAAAATCTTAAAAATCTTGAATCGGCCGACTACTCAGGCTTTATGAAACTAGGGATGGAATATTCTGATGCTGTTATTAAAGCGAGTGATGATCTTAATAAGGAACTCACTCAATTATTTGATGATTGCGAAGATAAAAAGAAAGTCAATACCATCGAAAAGGACGAAAATTTCACCGAATCATACTTCGAATTATACAATGAACTTATTGGTTAAGAAATTTAAGGTAGCAGCAGTAGTTCTGTTATTACCTTTATTTTTTGTTTCGTGTGAAGATCCCGGCAAAATTGGATTAGATGTTGATCCAAAAAACAGCATAATACTTACTAAGTACAAAGAATTTGTATTGCCAAGCTCCCAGGTGCAGTTTAACCCTCGGTCTACAACAAACTCATCTTCTTTGCAAGCAGGGACATACTCGGATCAAGATTTTGGAACAGTGTTGTCTAAAACATATACATGGTTAGGTACTCAGCCATCTACCCCAGTACTAAGCAGTAGTGCTGCTTATGTAAATACTACACTTAGCATTCAGTTTTCTTCGTTTTATGGTTCAGAGGCAGAAAATTTAGAAATAGAATCGTTTGACATTTTCCAACTTGCAGGAAACTTGGATGTCGGGTCTGATTATCTTAGAACAGACGATATTGCTTTAGGTGATCTAATTGGAACTGTTGATATATTAATACAAGAAAGAGATACTGTTCGTGTCGATTCTGTTTTTACCGTTGACATATCTAATTCTTTTGGGCAGGTAATATTTGATAAGTTAAAAGCAAACGATCCAATTTTTGATAATGATACCACTTTCAATGACTTTATAAAAGGAATAGCCATCATTGCCAAATCTGGTAACAATAAAATTTTGCAATTTAATGGGGCAACTTTTAACGTGAAGTTAAACTATACGGAACAAAATTCGGCAGGAGAAATAGTAGACCGAAGTTATAGGTTCAACGTGGGAGCAAGACGCTTTTACCACCTTAGTTCAGATTTAAGTGGCACTCCATTGTCTGGAATTTTACCTGACAATAATGATTTTTTACCAAATGGAGATTTTAGGTATATGCAGTCGGGCACTTTAATTGCACTAAAAGCAGATTATAATCCCATTATTAACTTTTTTGAGGAAGAGATAAATTCCGATTCCGTTAACAGTATAATTGTTCAAAGAGCATGGTTATCAGTAGGAGATATTCCAGAAAATAAGCCTGGTGCTAGCCTGCCATTTAGCTTGATTGGCTACTTTACTGATGACGCCAACACCTGGCCAGCTCTTACAACTACGGGAAGCGATTCTACAAGTGCAATAACTACATTGCAAAATGAATTTATCACTCAAACGGTGCCCGTATTTCCAGGCTATTATGGTGCTCAACAAGATATATTCTTAGGATTAGTAGACACCTTGGCCTATGAAGCAACTATGTCTAATTTTCTTCAAAATCTAATTTTAGGGCGCTACAACACAAGTGAAACTCCATATGAGCAACAAGGGAATTTGCTAATTTACCCTCTTACAATTATTGGAGCAGCCCAATCATCACCTAGTCACGCCCTAACTCATTTCTTTAAAGTTCATAAAGATAGTATTAGAGTAAAAATGTATTACTCTACTTCTAACTTATAATTAAAATTTTATGTGTGGAATAGTCGCCTATATTGGTCACCAACAAGCAGCCCCCATTATTATCAAAGGTCTTAAAAGACTTGAGTACCGAGGGTATGATAGTGCCGGAATTAGTATTTTAAACGGTGGGCTTAATGTGTATAAAAAAATGGGAAAGGTTTCAGAATTGGAACTGTTGCTAGAAGGCAAATCATTAGCAAGCACAATTGGTATTGGTCATACACGGTGGGCCACTCATGGAGAACCCAATGATGAAAATGCCCATCCTCACAAATCAAACTCTGGAAACCTTTCTATTATCCATAATGGAATAATAGAAAATTATAGTACCATAAAAAAAGAACTTATTAATAAAGGGTACACCTTTAAAAGTGAGACCGATACTGAGGTACTAATTAATTTTATTGAAAACATACAGTTAGAAAGAGATTGTTCTCTTGCTAGAGCTGTACGAATAGCCTTAAATTCTGTAGTAGGAGCCTACGCTGTTGTAGTTATGTCAAAAGACAATAACAACCAATTAATTGCGGCTCGAAAAGGAAGTCCACTAGTTGTTGGTGTTGGCAAAGGCGAATTTTTCTTTGCGTCTGATGCAACACCCATTATTGAGTATACCAATGAAGTTGTGTATTTAAACGACTATGAAGTAGCCGTAGTTGAAAACGGGAAACTTTCAATTACAGACCTAAAAGACGTTGAAAAAACCCCTTATATTCAAACCATAGAATTAGAACTTGAAGCGATAGAAAAAGGCGGTTATGACCATTTTATGCTCAAAGAAATTTATGAGCAACCTAAGTCAATTAAAGATTGCATGCGTGGCAGGCTAAATGCTACTGAAAACAGATTAGTGATTGGTGGTATAAGAGAGTATGCTAACAAGCTTACAAACACAGATAAAATTGTGATTATTGCTTGCGGAACCTCATGGCATGCAGGCTTAGTTTCTGAATATTTTATTGAAGAATTTTGTAGAATCCCTGTGGAGGTGGAATACGCTTCCGAATTTAGATACCGAAACCCAATAATCAATGAAGGCGACACTGTATTTGCTATTTCGCAGTCGGGCGAAACAGCCGATACCCTTGCTGCTATTGAATTGGCGAAATCAAAAGGGGCAATTATCTTCGGTCTTTGTAATGTAGTTGGGTCCTCAATTTCTAGAACTTCGCACGAAGGAGCTTATACCCATGCAGGGCCTGAAATTGGCGTGGCAAGCACTAAAGCATTTACAGCCCAACTTACAGTAATGTTTATGATAGCACTTAAAATGGCCTATAAAAAAGGAACCATTGGCGATAGTGTTTTCAGAAATATGCTTTTTGAATTAGAGAGTATTCCAGAAAAAGTAGAGAGAGCACTACTATTAAATGACCAAATTGAAAAAATTGCAACCAAATTTAAGGATGCAACTAACTTCTTATATCTGGGTAGAGGGTATAATTTTCCAGTTGCCCTTGAAGGTGCACTTAAGCTAAAAGAAATTTCATACATCCATGCAGAAGGGTACCCGGCAGCAGAAATGAAGCATGGCCCTATTGCTTTAATAGATCAAGATATGCCCGTGGTTTTTATTGCAACTAAGGACAGCGGATATGAGAAAATTGTAAGCAATATTCAGGAAGTAAAGGCGCGAAAAGGACAGGTAATTGCTGTAGTAACAGAAGGGGATACCCAAATTAAGGAAATAGCTGATTACACCATTGAAGTACCTGACACCTTAGAGTCCTTGATGCCTTTAATATCAACAATCCCACTTCAGTTACTTGCATATCATATTGCCATTATGAGAGGTTGTAATGTTGATCAGCCAAGAAATTTGGCAAAATCTGTAACTGTTGAATAGCAATCTGAGCTCATTTTGATAAAATTAAGGTTACGTATAAGCAATTTTTTTTCAGCTTTTTCGTTTCTCGACTTTATGCGATTTTTTGTTCTAATCTTATTTTTTTTACCAACAATAGCTTTTTCTCAAGTTGAAGAAGGAAGCGAAGAGGAAATGTTTACCATTTCTACGCCCATTACTATAGACCTAGGCAAAGAGGATGAAGTGTATGAAAAGAAAAAAAAGAAGAAAAAAAAGAATGTTTATTACGGGGTTAAAACGAAAAAGGGGTTTGCCCGAAAAGGGGTAGGGTCAAAGGCTACATTAGAACTTTTTAATACATTAAAAACCCCACAAACACCCGACTCGTACGTTAGAGACATATATTATTATGACACTGAACGTAGACAAATTCGCAAAACGAGAAAATATGACCCTCGAAAGGGGCCCCTTTTACATGGTCCATACTCAAAAAAACTAGGAGACATAACCTTGGAAGAAGGTATATTTTTTATTGGAACAAAACATGGCCGTTGGATTAGAAAAGACAAAAAAGATATTTTAATTGATAAAGAGAAATATTATAAAGGCTGGCCTAAGGAATCTAGAGTACGTTATTACAACAAAGAGCGGACAAAGATTAAGGAAATTATTCCAATAGAATATGGAGTCAAAGAAGGGAATTACTTTTACTTTTCTTCATCTGGTGTAATTTCCATTCAAGGGGAATACAGGTATGGCAAAAAAGTGGGCAAATGGTCTTCTTTTTATACGAATAGGAGGGGCAGGAAAATACGCGAAATTCAATATCGAAAAGACCCTTTTAATGATGGTTTTAAGCCTTACATTCTTCGTGAATGGAATAGCAAAGGCAAACAAATTTATGATTATGCCAAGGATAAAAATAGGCCTCAATAGAAGGCATCTTTAAAATGCCTGATTTCTACTTGGTTATTATCTAGCAGCACTGAAACAATATCAAACCTGACTGCGCCTTCCCATTTATGTTCTACCATATAAGCTTCTGCACCTTCAATTACCTTGGTTGCCTTAGCGCTGTTTACAAAGTCTTCTGGGTGCCCATACTTGGTAGAGGTTCTTGTTTTTACCTCAACAAACACAAGTGTTTTTCCCTCTTTACATATTAAATCAATTTCAGATTTTCCAGCCCGATAGTTCCGGTGTACTATTTCAAATCTATTTTCTTTCAGGTAGGTAGCAGCCAATTGCTCCCCCTTTTCTCCTCTTTCTTGTTGAATTGCCATATTGGTAACGATTGCATGACAAATTACTGCGTACTTGTTTCATTATCATCAAACTATCCTCTTTTTTTGTGCTATGAATTTAGTAAACCCTACCAGTACTTCGGCTTGGCCATTATTGAACCAGCATTTTTTAGAAAGTAAGAATAATTCGATTCAATCCTTATTTAAAGAAGGAGAAAACCGCTTTAGCGATTTTTCCATATCATTTGATAATCTGCTTGTTGATTTTTCGAAAAATAATATTACTGATAAAACGGTAAAATTATTAATAGAGCTGGCAACCGAATGTGGTCTTCAAGAATCTATTGAAGCCTTGTTTTCTGGAAAAGAGATAAACCACACTGAAAAAAGAGCTGTTTTGCATACGGCCCTAAGAAACAGAAGCAACACCCCAGTACTTGTAAATGGTGTGGATGTAATGCCTGAAATAAATGCTGTATTAGCAAAAATGAAGTCCTTTTCTAGCAAGGTACATAGTGGAGACTGGAAAGGATACTCAGGGAAAAAGATAGAATCGATTGTTAATATAGGGATTGGAGGTTCTGACCTAGGCCCTGTTATGGTAACCGAAGCATTAAAACCATATAAAATTGAGGGTATAGAAACATACTTTGTTTCTAATGTAGATGGTACTCATATAGCTGAAACACTTAAAAAGGTAGACCCAGAAACTACCCTCTTTCTAGTAGCTTCTAAAACATTTACCACCCAAGAAACCATGACTAATGCCCATTCGGCCCGGGCTTGGTTACTTAAATATTACAAGGATGAGCAGGCTGTTGCTAGCCACTTTGTGGCTCTTTCTACTAACGCTAAAGCAGTTTCTGAATTTGGAATTGATACAACAAACATGTTCGAATTTTGGGATTGGGTAGGGGGGCGCTACTCTTTATGGTCGGCCATTGGTTTATCTATTGCTTTAACAATAGGTTATAGCAATTTTGAGAAACTTTTGGAGGGGGCCCATGCCATGGATAACCATTTTAAAAGTATTGCTTTCGATCAAAACATTCCCATTATATTAGCAATCATAGGTATTTGGCATACTAATTTTTATGGGTTCGAGTCAGAAGCAATTCTGCCATACGACCAATACATGCATCGATTTTCCGCTTATTTTCAACAAGGCAATATGGAAAGTAACGGTAAATACGTTGACAATACTGGCAATAGAGTAAACTACCAAACAGGACCAATTATTTGGGGAGAGCCAGGTACAAATGGGCAGCATGCCTTTTATCAATTAATACACCAAGGCACCAAAGGAATACCCTGCGATTTTATTGCTCCTGCCCAGAGTCATAACCCCATTGGAGATCATCACCAAAAGCTAATGGCTAATTATTTCGCTCAAGCCGAAGCGTTAATGAATGGTAAAACCAAAAAGGAAGTAATTTCTGAATTAAAGCAAAGCGGTTTGACAGATAAGGAGGTTGACAAGCTCTATCCCTATAAGGTATTTGAGGGCAACCGACCTACAAACTCCATTTTAGTTAAAAAATTAACACCCTATACTCTGGGCTCACTAATTGCCATGTACGAACATAAAATATTTGTACAGGGCGTAATTTGGAATATAAATAGCTTTGACCAGTGGGGTGTTGAACTAGGCAAGAAGCTGGCAGGCGAAATATTACCTGAACTAACCGAAAATGATCATATAACTTCACACGATAGCTCAACCAATGGGCTGATAAACCAATACAAAGCTTTTAGAAATGAATAAACCGACTCTATACCCACTAAAGTTTAACCCTATTTTAAAAAATAAAATTTGGGGCGGCACTAAGTTAAAATCGGTTTTAAATAAGCCAACCGATAGCCCAGATTGTGGCGAATCCTGGGAGATCTCGGGGGTGCCAGGAGACATATCTGTGGTTGTAGAAGGTGACTTGAAGGGAAAGTCGTTGGTAGAGTTAATCGAGGAGTACCAAGCTGATTTGGTTGGAGAGAAAGTGCTTGAAAAATTCAACACCAACTTTCCTCTTTTAATAAAGTTTATTGATGCCAACCAAGACCTCTCCATTCAGGTGCACCCCGATGATAAAATGGCTAAAGAACGGCATAATTCGTTTGGTAAAACCGAAATGTGGTATGTGGTAGATGCTGAAGAAGGAGCCAGTCTCATTGCAGGGTTTAATAAACCAACCTCTAAAAAAGAATATCTTGACTATTTTAATACGGGTAAGATTACAGAGCTTTTGAACAAAGAAAATGCAGCTAATGATGATGTATTCTTTTTGCCTGCTGGCAGAGTGCACACCATTGGTCAAGGCCTGTTGATTGCAGAAATACAGCAAACTTCTGACATTACGTATCGTATTTATGATTTCGACCGTAAAGATGCGGAGGGGAATACCCGTGAACTCCATGTTGAAGAGGCTATTGATGCCATTGATTATGAGTTTTACGGACAATATAAAACTGCTTATAATAATACGGCTCAAGAAGTTGAGCTTGAATCGTGTGAATATTTTACGACCAACAAATTATTAGTTACCCAAGAGATTTCTAGAAATTATACCAATCTCGACTCATTTGTAATACTTATGTGTTTAGAAGGAGAGGGAATATTTAAATACAAGGGAGGGGTGCTAAACTATAAGTTGGGAGATAGTATTTTAATTCCGAATAAGCTGCTACACATTTCTATCTTGCCTTCTAAAAATTCTAAGTTACTAGAGGTATTTGTACCTTAGCAACATGAGTTGGATTAAAATTATAACATACGATAAAGCAAGTGGTAAGCTTAGTAAGTTATTTCTGTTATGCCAATAGAACGGTACTCGGGCTAGGTGTAAATAGCGAAAATGAAATAATTGGTCTATCACCTAGTGATGAAAATGATAGCCGAAACTGGAATCATAAATAACCTGTTAGATGTTCGTCATCAGGAGTTTAACCCTAGGCCGATCCCAAAGCTCCAAAGGAACGATATTTTTGTAATAAGGTTGATCTCAAGGCCCAT